>QIIW01000105.1 GCA_003231645.1 Acidimicrobiia bacterium
ACCTTGAGGGCGCCGTATTGGCGATAGTTGCCGGCCGCCGTCTCGGGATCGGAGTCGGTGGCGGCCGCGAAGATCGACAGCAGATTGCTGACGCCGGGTTTCTTGATCGGGTCGTAGCGGACGTCGCTGCCATTGTCGGTGACAGCCCGTTTGAACTTCTTCTCGATTGTCCTGGGCTCGTCGAGCAGGTTGACCGTACCCAAGGGCGAATCGGTCGACTTCGACATCTTGGCATCGGGATGTTGCAGGTCCATCACTCGTGCCCCGGCCGCGGGCACGACCGCTTTGGGCAACACGAAGGTCTCGCCGTAGCGCGAGTTGAACCTCTGGGCGATATCGCGGGTGACCTCGATGTGTTGACGCTGGTCATCGCCGACCGGTACCTCGTTGGTGTCGTAGAGGAGGATGTCGGCCGCCTGCAGCGCCGGGTAGGTAAACAGCCCCGACGATATGAACTTCTGTCGCTCCGACTTGTCCTTGAACTGGGTCATGCGGCTGAGTTCACCGAATGAGACGTTGCACTCCATCAGCCAGGCACACTCGGTGTGCTCGCGCACGTGACTCTGCACGAAGAGGATGCACCGGTCGGGGTCGATCCCGGCGGCGATCAGCAACTGGGAAAGCCTGAGGGTGTCGCTCCGGACCTCGCCCGGGGTTTTCGGCACGGTGAGAGCATGGAGGTCGACAACGCAGAAGATCGCTTCGGTGGTGTCCTGCATCCGGGCCCAGTTGCGTACCGCTCCCAGGTGGTTGCCCAAGTGGAGTTCGCCGGTCGGCTGGATCCCCGAGAAGACTCGTGTCATGGGCAGGCAGCGTAACGAAGCTCAACCGATGTGCTCGTGTGCCTCGACGGCTCTTCCCCACACCTCGATGGGTCCTCGATTCCGTCGACTTCGACCCGCCCTTCGGGATCGGCCGCTCTGGTGGTGGAGCCGTCGTGGCAGGCGAAGTCACCGAAGGTCGTGCCGACGGTGTGGCGCAGGCCCGATACAACGGGGAACGTGGCGCCGATGACGGCCGCTCCCTGCTCGGGTTCGGCGCGTATCGTCTCGATCCATTCGCCACGGATCGGGAAGGCGTCCACGTCCAACGCCACACAGAACTCGGTACGGGCGGCGAGAAACCCGAGATCCATGGCCGGTCCGTAGTCGATGTTGCGGCCGGGTCGGATCGTACGGACTCGGCGGCGATCCGGCTGGTGGCGTTCTGATCATGAGGGCGGGCTTCTGTGGAACGTAGGCCACGGTCGTCGCCCGATGTCCGATACTGATCGACCCTGCCGCGATTCCGCCGACCCGCAGCATGCCGCGGTCGACTGTGTGAACGACAGAGAGCGGCCGAGCAGGGCCACGATTTCCGTGTCGACGAAGACCGTCAGGTTCAGAGCCCGGGTGACCCAACCCGAAGCAACAGCACGAGTGCGGTGGTGGTTCCCAACCCCGACACGATCGGCAGACGAGGCCCGCAACCGAAGTGAGAGGGGGAGCATGGCGACCGGCCCTGCGCCGTCTATGGTCACGCCATGCCCTATGAGGTTCACACGCCGGTTTTCGACGGCCCGTTCGACCTTCTCCTTCACCTCATCCTGCGGGAGCAGGTGGAGCTCTACGAAGTCGATCTCTCAGGCATTGTCGACTCGTATCTCGTCGAGCTGGAGCGGATGGAGCAGTTCGATCTGGAGGTGGCCACCGAGTTTCTGCTCATCGCCGCCACGTTGGTCGAGTTGAAGGTCAGGCGGCTGTTGCCGGAGGACCGTGAGGTCGATGTCGACGACGAATTCGGTCTCTGGGAGGAACGCGATCTGCTGCTGGCCCGTCTCATCGAATGCAAGACCTTCAAGGATGCCGCGCTGGTTCTTCGTCACTTGTCGGCGGAGGCCTCACGCTCCTACGCGCGCCGGGTGGGACCGATCGAGGATCGATTCATAGGGCTCGCTCCCGACCTGTTGAGGCGCGTGACACCGCCCGACCTGAGAGACGCGTTCCTGCGGGCCACCGCACCCCGGCCCGTTGTCAGGGTCGATCTCTCGCACATCACACCTCTCAAGGTCACAGTGGCCGAGGCCGTCGAGGAGATGCTCGACGAACTGCCGAGGGTGGGTCGCGTCACGTTCCGCGATCTCACCGCCGATCTCGTCGACCGGATCGAGGTCGTGGTGAGGTTCCTCGCGGTACTCGAATTGTTCAAGCAGGGTGCTCTCGACATCGAGCAGGCCCGGTCGTTCGGCGACATCAACATCGTCTGGATCGGTGACCCGGATGCTTCGGCCGATTCGCTGGTCGTCGACGCCTACGAGGGCTGAGTCGTGGTGGCCGAACACGTGACCCCGGCTGTCGAGGCGATTCTCCTGGTAGCCGAAGATCCACTTCCCGCCGAGCTGTTGGCGCGGTTGGTGGGCACCACCGTGGCCGAGATCGAGGAGGTCTGCTCCACGCTCGTTGACGAATACGCGGCCGACGAGAGAGGTTTCGTGTTGGCGCGTGTGGCCGGCGGCTATCGCTATCAGACCGCTCCGGAACAGGCCCCGTATGTCGAGCGCTACGTGCTCGAAGGGCAGTCGTCGCGACTGTCGGCTGCCGCTCTCGAGACGCTCGCCGTCGTGGCCTACAAGCAGCCGGTGTCGCGCAACCAGATATCGGCGATCCGCGGGGTCACCGTTGACGGAGTGATGCGGACCCTTCAACAGCGCGGCTATGTCGACGAAGTGGCACGTGATCCCGGACCCGGTCAGGCCGTTCTCTACGGCACCACGCCAGCGTTCCTCGAGCGACTCGGGCTCGATTCGGTCGGCGATCTCCCGCCGTTGGGCGAGTTCTTCCCCGACACCGCCGTCGTCGAGGCCCTGGAGCGCGGCCTGAGGGTGGTCGACGACGATGACGACACCACGGGGCGCCCGGGGTGACCGCGGAACCGATACGGCTGCAGAAGGTTCTGGCCCTCAGGGGTTTTGGCAGCAGAAGGGTGTGCGACGACATGATCGCCGCCGGACGCGTCAGGGTCGACGGCGAGGTGGCCGTGCTCGGCCAGAGGGTCGACCCCTCCGTGTGTCGCGTCGAGGTCGATGGTGCCCCCTTGGGGGTGAAGCCCGACCTCGTACATCTCCTGCTCAACAAGCCCATCGGTGTGATCACCACGGCGTCCGACCCCCAGGGTCGTCCGACGGTGATCGATCTGGTGCCGTCGAATCCCAGGGTCTTTGCGGTCGGTCGCCTCGATGCCGACACCGAAGGGTTGTTGCTGCTCACCAACGACGGCGACCTCACCCACCACCTGACCCACCCCTCGTTCGGAGTCGACAAGGAATATCTGGCCCTGGTCGAGGGCACGCCGTCGCGATCCGCGTTGCGAATGCTGCGTGACGGCGTCGAACTCGACGATGGTCTCACCGCCCCGGCGCGAGTCACGGCGGTCGAACCGAGCCTGCTCAAGATCGTGATCCACGAGGGACGCAACCGGCAGGTTCGCCGAATGTGCGAGACGGTCGGTCATCCCGTGGACCGGCTCGTACGTACCCGTATCGGGGCGCTCACCGACCGTCGTCTGATACCGGGGAAGTGGCGTCCGTTGACCCCCGATGAGGTGCGCGGTCTGGAAATCGCATCGGCCGGCATCCCCGGCCGGTAGTGTCGGCAGGCGTGAGCCCACCCCGTACCGCTGCGATCGTAGGTGTGGGACTGATCGGCGGTTCGGTCGGCATGGCGCTGCGCAGTGCAGGTTGGAGAGTCACCGGGGTGGAGCACGACTCCGGCCGGGCCGCCAGGGCGGTGGAGCTCGGTGCGGTCGACAAAATCGGCGGGCCGGGTCCGTGTGACCTTGCCGTGGTGGCCACTCCGGTCGGCGTCATCCCCGAAGCGGTTCAGGCGATGCTCGACGCGGGAGCCCGGGTCGTCACCGATGTCGGCAGCGTCAAGGCGCCGGTGGCCGCGGCGATCACCGACCCCCGGTTCGTGCCCGGTCATCCGATGGCGGGAAGCGAACAGGACGGCGTGGATGGCGCGTCCGCCGACATGTTCCGGGGGGCGCGGTGGGTGCTCACACCGTCTCCCCACACCGATGATGCCGCCCTCACCTATGTACGCGACGTGGTAACCGGGTTCGGGGCCCAGGTGATCATGGTCACCCCGGAGCGCCACGACTCGCTGGTGGCCGTCGTGTCCCACGTGCCCCACCTCACGGCCGCCACCCTCATGCGCCTGGCCGAGAGGCGCGCCAACGAACATCGCGCGCTGCTGCGGTTGGCGGCCGGTGGCTTCCGCGACATGACCCGCGTCGCGGCCGGGCATCCGGCCATCTGGCCCGATATCTGCACCGAGAATCGAGTGGCGATCGTCGATGTGCTCGATGAACTGGTGTCGGATCTCGCCGAACTGCGTGACATCGTGTCGGAGGGTGACCAGGAAAGACTGATGGCCCATCTCAGCGCGGCACGCATCGCCCGGCGCAACTTGCCGACCTCGGCACCGATCCCGGAGAAGGTGTCGGAGATCAGGATCCCGGTTCGAGACCAACAGGGTGAGATCGCGGCCATCGCCACGCTGGCTTCCGACCTCGACGTCAACATCTACGACCTCGAGATCGCACATTCGAGCGAGGGGCCTCGTGGCGTGGTCGTGATACTCGTCGACACGGCCATGGCCGAGCGCATCACCGGCGGGCTCATGGCCACCGGCTACCGCCCGTCGGCCCGGCCGCTGGACTGAAGCTGTCGTGAGAGACCCGCTCCCCATAGACCCGCTCGTGGAACCACCCGACTGCACCGTCGGGGTCCCGGGTTCCAAGAGCATCACCAACCGTGCCCTGATCACGGCGGGTCTGGCCCCGGGCATTTCATCCCTCGACCGATTTCTCGTGGCCGACGACACCGAGGCCATGCTCGGGGTGCTCGATGCCGTCGGTGTGACCGTGGAACTCGACGTGGCCTCGGCTCACGCCGTGGTTCACGGATGTGCCGGTGAACTGCTCGGCACCGCGGCCACGCTCGATGCCCGCCAGTCGGGGACCACCGGCCGCTTCGCCACGGCGTTGGCGGCCCTCGGGTCGGCGCCGGTGGTGATCGACGGTCACCCTCAACTGCGGTCCCGCCCGATCGACGACCTGGTCGACGCCCTCGTGTCGCTCGGTGTCGGCGTCGAACAACTCGGCCGGCCGGGTCGGCTTCCCCTGAGGGTCACCGGACCGCTACGCGGGCATCAGGTCGCGATACCGGGCAACGTGTCGAGCCAGTTCGTGTCGGCGCTCATGCTGGCCGGGGCCGTACACGGCCTCACACTCGTGCTCACGACCGATCCCGTGTCGCGCCCCTACCTCGACATGACGGCGGCCGTGATGCGGTCGTTCGGCGCCACGGTCGAGAGCGACGGCCAGACCTGGCGAGTCGGTGGGGGCTACGCCGCGGTCGATCGCTACGTCATCGAACCCGATGCTTCGGCTGCTTCGTATTTCCTGGCCGCCGCGGCGATCACCGGCGGTCGGGTGCGCATCGACGGGCTCGGAGCAACCTCGATGCAGGGCGATCTGGGCTTCGTCGAGGTGCTCGGGCGGATGGGGGCCGAGGTGACGATCGCCGAGGATCACACCGAGGTCCTGGGTGATGAACTCCACGGGATCGAGGTCGACATGCGTCACATCTCGGACACCGCGCCGACCCTAGCGGCGGTGGCAGCGTTCGCCGATGGACCCACAACCGTCACCGGCATCGGGTTCGTGAGAGCCAAGGAGAGCGACCGTATCGCCGGACCGGTGGAGGAGCTCCGCCGATGCGGGGTCGAGGCCCACGCCGCCGACGACGGTTTCACGATCGCTCCGGCCGGTCGGCCTCACGGCGCGGTGATCGAAACCCACGAGGATCACCGCATGGCGATGGCCTTCTCGCTGATCGGTCTGATGATCCCCGGAATCGAGATACGCGACCCGGGTTGCGTGGACAAGACCTTTCCCGGATACTTCGACGCCCTCGACCAACTGAGATGAGGGGTCGGCAAGGATGTGGACACGGTTGCCTTCGACCGCCACGACTTGGCAGGATGGTGCCCCATGCGTGTGATCGCCATAGACGGCCCGGCCGGGTCGGGCAAGTCGACCGTCGCCCGGGCGCTCGCCCGGCAACTCGGGCTCCAGTATCTCGACACCGGCGCGATGTATCGGGCCGTCACTTTCGCCGTGTTGCGTTCGGGTGGTGATCCCTGCGATACCGAGACCGCGGCCGGGATCGCCCGCTCGATGGATCTCGAGGTCGGCCTCGATCAGGTGATCGTCGATGGTGTCGACGCCACGCTCGAGATACGCGGACCCGAGGTCACGCGCGCGGTCAGCGAGGTTGCGGCCAACGCTGCCGTGCGGTCCGAGCTGGTGTCCCGGCAGCGGGAGTGGGCTCGCCAACGTGACGGCGGAGTGCTCGAAGGACGCGACATCGGCACGGTGGTGTTTCCCGACGCGGACCTGAAGGTGTATCTCACCGCCGATCCATCGGAGCGGGCCAAGAGGCGTGCCAAGGAGGTCAGTGATCTCGACTACGAGACCGTTGCGACCGATCTGGCCCGTCGCGACGCCCTCGATTCGAATCGCAAGGCCGGCCCGCTGGTCGAGGCCGGCGACGCCGTGGTGGTCGACACCACCGGGCTCGACATCGACGGGGTCGTGGCCCGGGTGCTCGCACTTCTCCCCGGCGAGACCCGTGGGCCCGATGGGGTGCCCGGATGACCGAGGAACCGACCTACGGGTCGCAGAAGGGTGCAACCCCGGCGCGAAGCAGCCAGACCCTCATCGGTCGGATCTTGTATCGCATGTTTTGGGTGTTGGTCTTCATTCCGGTGAAACTGCTGTTCAGGCTGCGGGTCGAGGGCCGACACAATCTTCCCGACGGGCCGTTCGTCCTCTCGGCCAGTCACCGGAGCTTCATAGACACCCCGGTTGTCGGTGTGATCACGTCCAAGCGGCTGCGGTTCATGGGCAAGGAGAGCCTCTGGAACTCCAAGCCGCTCGGCGCGTTCCTCACCATCATGGGTGGATTCCCGGTGGAACGCGATGTGGTTGATCGTACCGCTCTGAGGGCCGCGGCCGACGTGCTCATCCTGGGCGAGCCGCTCGTGATGTTTCCCGAGGGAACCCGGCGGGAGGGCCCTCGCCTGCGTCGCGAAGACCTCCGCGACGGCCCGGCTTTTGTGGCCGCGAGGGTGGGGGTGCCGATCGTGCCGGTGGGTCTCGGTGGCACACCGAAGGCTCTGCCGCTCGGCAAGTCGCTGCCCCGGCCCGCCAAGGTGGTGGCCGTCATCGGAGAGCCGATCATGCCGCCCTCGAAGGTCAATGGTCGGGTGCCGCGCGGTGCCGTCACCGAACTCAGCGATCGACTGTTCGAAGTACTGAGCGACCTCTACATCGAGGCCAGGATCCTCGCCGGTGATGAGGAGCCGCCGGCCGACTCCGATTTGTAGCTGCTCAGAGCCCGTGGCGGTCCGGGGTGTCGTCGGCTTCGGTCATGGCCAGTGACTCCAGGACGTAGCTGGCGTCGATGTTGCGATCGTCGAGGGCCACACGACCGTCGTGGGGGCCGCCGAAGGCCACCGACGCCGCGGCATCGACTGCCCCGAGTAGTTCGCGGAGATTACGCGGGGGCGGAAAGTACTCGTCCTCATTCGTCACGTGGATCTCATCGACTCCGTTCCTCGGCGAGAGACATCGAATCACCTCATGCACCAGGTCCTCGGGAGCCGAAGCCCCGGCCGTGACCCCGACCGTTCCCGAAAGGTCGTCGGGAAGCTCGTCGGGGCTGTTGACCCGAAAGACCCGCGGGCAACCGGCTTCGTCGGCCAGGGAGGCCAGCGCCTTGGTGTTGGACGAGTTGGCAGATCCGATCACCACCATCGCGTCACAGCGGGGCGCGATCTCCATGAGCGCCGACTGACGGTTGGTGGTGGCGAAACACAGGTCGGAGCGTCCGGGTTCCCAAATCTCGGGAAACCGTGCTCTGGTGGCGTCGAGCACCCCCGACCACTCGCGATGCGACAATGTGGTCTGGGCCAGTACCGCCACCGGTCCGTCGAGGTCGGGGAGCTGCTCGACCTCGCCGGGTGACTCGACCCGGTGGATCGCACCCGGGGCGACCGCCATCGTTCCCACCGCTTCCTCGTGGCCCTCATGGCCGACGTAGACGATCTGGTAGCCCTTGTCCGCCCGCGTCTTGACCTCGTGGTGGACTTTTGTGACGAGTGGGCACACCGCGTCGACGACGTACCCGCCTCGGCGGCGCGCTGCTGCCACCACGTCGGGCGCGGAGCCGTGAGCCGACAACATGATCGGCATGCCTTCGGGGACCTCGTCGATGTCGTCGACGAAGACGACGCCGAGATTCTCGAAACGCTGCACGACGATCTGGTTGTGGACGATCTCGTGATAGCAGTAAACGGGTGGCTCGAACGCCCGCACCATCCAGGCCAGCGCCTTGATCGCCATCTCCACCCCGGCACAGAAGCCTCTCGGGGCGGCCAGCAGTACCTTGTCGACACCCGGAGCGGTCTCGTTCACCCCGACGAGGGTAGCCACCGGAGCGGGGTGGAGGATCGCACCCGGACTGTTACCATTTCGGGTCGGTGTGGCGCCCTCGCGCCCGCTACGGTTCTCGGATCCGCCCAGGAGCATCCACGATGTCGAAGGTATGCCAAGTCACAGGGAAGAAGCCCCACTTCGGCAAGCAACTCTCCCACTCCCATCGTCGCTCGTCGCGCCGCTGGAACCCCAACGTGCAGCGCAAACGCTTCTACCTTGCCTCGGAGAAGCGCTGGGTCTCACTCGTTGTGAGCACCAAGGGAATCAAGACCATCGACAAGCGTGGTATCGAGAGTGTTGTCGCCGAGATGCGTCGCAACGGCCAGAAGATCTGAGGTTCGCACCATGTCCAGCGACAAGCGTCCGATCATCAAGCTGCGTTCCACGGCCGGCACCGGCTACACCTATGTGACCACCAAGAACAAGGTCAACACCCGTGAACGCATCGAGATCAAGAAATACGATCCTGTCATCCGCAAGCACGTGATCTTCAAGGAAGAACGCTGAGCCGACCGGCTTCGCCGCGATGACATCTCCCGATCGACGCGATCAACCCATCGCGATGTTTGATTCGGGCTTCGGGGGTCTCACCGTGGCCCGCGCCGTCATCGATCTGCTACCGGACGAGAACCTGGTCTATTTCGGCGACACCGGCCGTTACCCGTATGGTTCGCGGCCCCACGACGAGGTTCGTGACTTTGCCGCCGAGATAACCGAGTGGCTGATCGAGAACCACTCCCCGAAGATGATCGTCGTGGCCTGCAACACGGCCTCGGCGGTTGCCCTCGACGGACTTCGTTCATCGGCCGACATCCCGGTTGTGGGTGTCCTGGAGCCCGGATTGCGGTCGCTGATGAAGGTCACGGTCACCGGCCGGATCGGCGTGATCGGCACCGTCGGTACCATCGCCAGCGGCGCCTACCAGACGGCGGCGGCAAGGATGGGCGGCGACGTCGACCTGACATGCCAGGCATGTCCCGGTTTCGTGGAGTTCGTCGAGCGTGGAGACACCGACTCCGATCAGGTTCGGGTGCTGGCGCAACGCCTGTTGGCCCCGGTTCGTGAGGGCAAGGTCGACAGCCTGCTCCTGGGGTGCACCCATTATCCGTTCCTCGCCCGAACCATCGGCGAGATCATGGGCCGTGACGTGGTGTTGGTGTCGTCGGCCGATGAGACCGCGTTCGAGGTGAGGCATCTTCTCGAACGGTCCGACGTTGCCCGCCCGGGTGGGGCTCCGCCGGTTCACCGGTTCGTGTCGAGTGGTGATGCCGAGTCGTTCGCTGCCATCGGCACCCGCCTGCTGGGGATGGCGATGACCAACGTCGAGGCACACAGGTGGGACGACCGGTGAGCGACGCCCTGCAGGTCACCGTGCTGGGATCGTCCGGGTCCTTCGCCTCGATCGACAATCCGTGCACGGGCTATCTCCTGAGGAGTTCCGGGGCCGCAGTGCTGCTCGACTGCGGGCCCGGCGTCTTGGGCCCGCTCCAGCGGGTTATCGATCCGGCGGCGCTCACTGCGGTGGTGATCACCCACTGTCATCCGGATCACTGGATCGAGTTGCCGGTGCTGCGCAACGTTTTCATGTTCTTTCACCCGGTCGAGCGCATGCCTGTCTACGGCACCGCCCGCACCCGCGAGATGGACGAGGCCGTTACCGTCATGTCTCCCCAACAGACCGATCCCATCGACTGGACTGTCATCGATTCCTCCTCCACGCTCCGGATCGGCGACCAACATTGGGCCTTCAGTCGAACCGACCATCCGGTGGAGACGCTCGCGGTGAGGGTCGATGTCGGCTCGGCTTCGTTCGCGTTCACCTCCGACACCGGCCCCGGATGGAGCGTCGGCGAACTCGGCGCCGGAATCGATCTGGCCTTCTGCGAGGCCAGCCACCTGAGTTCGCAGGAGGGGCGCGGCATACCCCACTCCAGCGCCCGTCAGGCCGGCGAGGCCGCCAGGTCGGCCGGTGTCGCACGACTGGTACTGACCCATCTGATGCCGGGGTCCGACCCCGCCGCGCATCTGGCCGAGGCCGCCAAGACCTTCGGTCGGGCCGTCAGTCTGGCCGAGCCCGGCACGACGTTCGGGATCTGATTGATCAGCAGCGACGTTCTCAACCGACCTTTCAACCCCGGAGACACCATGAACCCACGTTTCGACGGCCGTCGCCCCGATGAGCTGCGTCCTTTCGAGTTTGAGCGTGACTACACGACGATGGCCGCCGGATCGTCCCTCGCCGTGTTCGGCAACACCCGGGTGCTCTGCACCGCGTCGATCGAGGAGGGCACCCCCCGCTGGCTGCGCAACACCGGCAAGGGTTGGGTGACGGCCGAATACTCGATGCTCCCCGGCTCCTCCCCGGAACGGATTCGCCGTCGAACGTCGGGTCGCAGCCAGGAGATCCAGCGTCTGATAGGTCGCTCGCTGCGGGCAGTCGTCGACATGGAAGCCCTGGGGGAGCGTCAGATCATCGTTGACTGCGACGTCCTTCAGGCCGATGGCGGCACGCGCACCGCCTCGATCTGTGGTGGCTACATCGCTCTGCACGATGCCTGCAGCCGGCTGGTGCAGGCTGGCGCGCTGGCATCGCATCCGTTGACCGACGAGTGTTCTGCGGTGTCGGTGGGAATCGTCGGGGGAAACGCGGTGCTCGACCTTCCGTACCCTGAGGATTCGACGGCCGAGGTCGACTTCAATGTGGTGATGACCGGCTCGGGGCGGTTCATCGAGGTTCAGGGCACGGCCGAGGGCGCGGCGTTCAGTCGGTCTCAGCTCGATGAACTGCTCGAGCTGGCGGCCGGCGGTATCGCCACGATCACCGACGCCCAGCGCGCGGTGTTGGCCGAGTCGCCCGCTCCCCGAGACGTCGGTCGATGAACTCTGCCACTCGTCGGATCCCGGAGTTGGTCTGCGCCAGCGCCAACCCCGACAAGGTCGCGGAGATGGTTGCGGTACTCGACGGGATCGTGGTGCTCCTGCCCCGGCCACCGGAACTTCCGGAAGTGGTGGAGGACGCCCCGGATCTGGCCGGCAACGCCCGTCTCAAGGCCGGCGCGGTGGCTCGGCACGCCGGAGTGTCGGCGCTGGCCGACGACACCGGTCTCGAGGTCGATGCCCTTGATGGGGCGCCGGGAGTCTTGTCGGCCCGTTTTGCCGGTCCGGACGCCACCTACGACGAAAACGTGACCCGGTTGCTGGCCGAACTCGATGGGGTTGAGCCGTCGGTGAGAACGGCGTGTTTCCGCACCGTGGCGATGGTCGTTCGGCCCGACGGTTCGGCGATCAGCGCCGAGGGAGTGGTGCGGGGCCGTATCACGACCGAGCGCCGCGGCGCGGGTGGGTTCGGGTACGACTGTGTGTTCCAGCCCGACGAAGGTGACGGTCTCACCTTCGCGGAGATGGGTCGCGATGCGAAGCACTCGATCAGTCATCGGGGTCGGGCGCTTCGAGCGCTGGCCGAGAAACTGGCTGCCGGCTCACGGGGGTGAGCCCCGGCGTGCGTCGCTTCGATGGTGCGGACGGGGGGATTTGAACCCCCATGCCCTTTCGGGCACCAGGACCTAAACCTGGCGCGTATGCCAATTCCGCCACGTCCGCTGGCGTCGGGTCAGGCTAGCCAGTCGGCGGCCGGACGTAACCGGCCAGGTGACCACACGTGCGCCGTTGAGCCGTGGCGGGAAGATACCCTTCGCCCCATGACGACGAACCCGCCGACGAATGTGACCCAATTGAACGGCAATCCTCAGATGGAGATCTTCAATCGCCTTCTCCAGGACCGTATCATCGTCCTGGGGGCGGAGGTCGACGACGAGATCGCCAACTACATCACCGCTCAGCTTCTGTTTCTCGAGGGCCAGGACAAGGAACGTCCGATCTGGCTCTACATCAACTCGCCGGGCGGTTCGGTCACCGCCGGCATGGCGATCTACGACACGATGCAGTTCGTCGAGCCGGAGGTGGGCACGATCTGCATGGGCCTCGGGGCGTCGATGGGGCAGTTCCTGCTCTGCGCGGGTGCGCCGGGAAAGCGCTATGCCCTCCCCCATGCCCGAATCATGATGCATCAGCCCCTCGGTGGGGTTCAGGGCCAGGCCACCGACATTGCCATCCAAGCCGAGCAGATGGCCTCCACCAAGCGGGTCCTGCAGCAACTCATCGCCGACCACACCGGCCACACCCTCGAACAGATCGAAGCCGACTCCGATCGTGACTGCTGGTTCACCGCGGAGGAAGCCAAGGACTACCGCATCATCGACAAGGTGATCGTCAGGCGTGGCGAGATGCGCTGAGGCCGACTCAGCGGGCTGCGGCTGCCAGGCGTCTGAACTCGGCGATTGCCTTCGCTCGGCCTTCGGCGCATTCGAAGAGCGCCGAACCGCTCACGAAGACGTTGACTCCCGCGGCCGTGGCCGCAGCGATGGTGCCCGCTCCGATCCCACCGTCGACCTCGATGTCGATGTCATGGCCGCCGGTGTCGATCATCGTCTTGATCTCGACGATCTTCGGTTCGACCGCCGCAATGTAGGACTGTCCCCCGAACCCGGGATTGACGCTCATCACCAGCACCTGATCGACCACTTCGAGAACATGGCTGATCATCTCGGCCGGGGTATGAGGATTGAGAGCCACTCCGGAGCGGGCCCCGAGATCGCGAATTCGGGACAGCGACCGGTGGAGGTGGATGCACGCCTCGACGTGGACCATCACGGTCGAGCATCCGGCTTCGATGTAGCGAGGGACGAGCTGATCGGGGTCGACCACCATCAGGTGGGCTTCGAACGGGAGTTCCGAGTGGGGGCGGCAGGCCGCGATCACGTCGGGTCCGATGGTGAGATTGGGGACGAATACCCCGTCCATCACATCCCAGTGGAGCCGATCGGCGCCGGCCGCACCGAGTTCGACACACTCGGCGCCGAGCTTGGAGAAGTCGGAAGCAAGTATCGACGGGGCGATCTCGATGGTGCGCTGCAATTCGTCCTCCGGTGCCTTCGGTTCGCCAACCTAGCGGCGCCGGGAGTGTGTCGGAAGCCATCCGGGTCGAGCGCCGATACCGTTTCGGTGTGGAACTCCGTGTGACGGCGACGGCGAGAGACGGGGCGGGCGTGGCTCGTGGCCCCGACGGCCGCGTGGTGTTCATCGACGGGGCACTCCCGGGCGAAACGGTGGTGGTCGAGTTCTCCCACGTCGACCGACGGTGGTCGAGGGCCAAGGTCGTCCATGTGGTCGAGGCCGTGTCCGACAGAGTTCCGGTGAGTTGTGCGCACCAGCTCGAGGGCTGTGGGGGATGCGACCTGCTTCACGTCGCCAAGGCGGCGCAACTACGTCTTAAGACATCGATGGTGATCGACCAACTCACCCGGGTCAGTGTCGACGTGTCGGCGCCGGCGCTGCGGTCTCTCGACAATGACGGTGGACGCACTACCGTGCGGGCCGCGGTGCACGACGGCAGGGCGGGATTCCGCGTGCGTTCTTCCCACGATGTCGTGGTCCCCGACGACTGTGATGCGGTGGATCCCCTGGCCGAGGAGATCCTGCTCGAGGGGAGATTCCCCCACGCCGATTCGGTCACGATAAGGGTCGGCGCACGCACCGGCGAGCGACTCGTCGTCGTCGGCAAGTCCACCACCGATGTGTCGGTTCCCGATGACGTGCGGGTGATCGGCGCCGATGATCTGGCCAAGGGGCGACGGGCGTGGATCCATGAGGAGGCCGCGGGCCGCACCTGGCGGGTGTCGGCTCGTTCGTTCTTCCAGAACCGGCCGGCCGGGGCCGATGCCCTCGTCGACGAGGTCGCCGAGATGGTCGGACTGCTGTGTCCCGACGGCCCGATGGTCGACGCGTATGCCGGAGTGGGTCTGTTCGCAGGCACCGTGGGGCGCGACCGATCGGTTACGGCCGTCGAGAGAAGCCGAGATTCGGTGGCCGACGCCCGCATCAACCTGTCCGACGACGACGCCAAGGTCGTGAGGGTCGGAGTCGAGAGGTGGCGGCCGTCGCCGGCGTCACTGGTCGTGGCCGATCCCGCCCGTGAGGGTCTGGGCCGGCCGGGCGTGCGTACCCTCGTCCAGTGTCGTCCCGAGGTGCTCGTCCTGGTGAGCTGCAATCCTTCGTCGTTCGCGAAGGATGCCAAGTTCTTGTTGGAGGAGGGATTCCGGCTCGATCGTTGGACCGTGGTCGACATCTTTCCGCGAACCTCCCACGTGGAGACGGTGGCCGCCTTTGTGGCGGCCTGATTCCGTATCTCAGGCCGCATTGTCCACGAGCATCGCCGTCGAGAGTTCGAGAGCCACGTCGGCGTAGTCCTCGCGTATTTCGACCACCCGGTCGGCCGAACCCTTGTTGGGCTCCACGTAGAGGTCGTGCATCGGCGCGACCGTCTCGATGAACTGGCGGCGGATGTCGTCGGACCGGCGGCCGCGTTCGGCGACGTCGCGCCTGATGCGTCGCGCCAGCCGGATGTCTTCGGGCACGTCGATGAAGACGAGGAGGTCGATCCGGGCGGCAACTTCGGGAAAGCTGGCAAGCAGGATGCCTTCGACCACGACCAAGGGGTGAGCCTCGACCCGTTCGGTCACGGGGCGGCGGGTGTGGGTGGCGAAATCGTAGACCGGAACGTCGATCGACCGACCGGAGCGCAGCAGGTCGAGATGAGTCACGAACAACTCGCTGTCGAGAGAATCGGGATGGTCGTAGTTGCGCACGACCCGCTCCGACATCGGCATCGCCGACAGGTCTCGATAGTAGGAGTCGAACGCCAGCACCGACACAAAGCGGGTGCCGAGCAAATCCAACAGCTGTCGGGTGAGGGTGGTCTTACCGGCCCCCGATCCTCCACAGATTCCACACACCTTCACCCTCACGGGCCGAAATCATAGCTCTGCTGATCTCGGTGTTCACTGCCGGCGGGTCGGTCAGCGGGAGGCCTGGCCGGAAGCCCACTGACCGAAGGCTCGCCGCACCGCGTCGTCCACGACGATGCGCGACGGCTCGGTCGAGGCTTCGGTCTCGGTCGAGGCTTCGGGTTCGGTCTCGGGCTCCGAGTCGGTTGGACCGTCGTCGCGGAGGTCGATGGCAGCTTCTCCCGAAGCGGGCACGAGGGCCGATTCGATCGACTGTAGAAGCTCGCGCATCCGCTGGCGCGAGGCCTTCTCCTTGCTCTCCAACTCAGCGAGCTGGAGTCGTTTGAAGGCCAGGGCGCCCTCCATGGTCTGGGTAGCCTTGGTCTCGGCATCCTGCACGATCTTGTCGGCGCGTTGCTGCGACTGGGCGACGATTGCTCTCGCATCGTCCTCGGCCTCAGCGATAATCGATTCGGACCCGCTCAAACGGTTCTCGTTGGCCTCGGTTGCGGACCGCTCGAGTTCGGCCGCCCGGGCCTCGGCCTGGGCCACGAGTCTGTCGGCCTGTTCCATGGCCGCGGCCAGGGCGCTGGAGGCGCGTTCGTTGGCCAATTCGGCCTCGCGTGCCCGGCCGTCGGCGACTCGGTGCTGGTGGTCGGCGGAGTCGAGCAGGCGGTCGGCCTCGCCGAAGGTTGCTTCGAGATGCTCCGAACGCTTCTGCAGTTCGCGGTCACGTTGTGTGAGTCTGGCCTTGCGTTTTGCCAGCTCCGATTCGGCGTCCGAGAGGGTCTGCCGGGCTGCCGACTCGGCGGCCGAGTACGTGTCCCAGAGCGCCCGGACTGCTTCGTCGAGACTCAGTCGGGAGCGTTCGGACACGTCCTCGAGGTTCGGTATCTCGTCGTGGAGTATTCCGGTCTCGTCGATGTCGTCGTCGGCCTGCATTCTCTCGTCCCTCTCACCTGCCACCAAGAGTGGTGTCAACACCACGTAGAGAGGATTGTAGGCGACAGGTTGGGTGGTGTAAAGCGGCCCACCCCGGTGGCAACGTCGGGGCAGAAAGCGCGAACCGACCTGATGTGCATCCCCGGAGAAGAGGTGGGGTCGAGTCGGTGGTTCAGGCGCCGTGGCGCGCCTTGGCCGCCTTTGCACGGTCGAGTAGCCGCTGCGGTATGGCCACACCGTCGACTACGGAGGCTCCACCCGACGCGCCCCCACCGGAACCCGACGATCCGGCTTGTTCGGCCGCGTGTTCGGCTGCCTCGGCCTCGCGCCCCGCGGTGGCCTCGAGTTCACGCAAGCGGCGAAAGGCGTCGTAGTCCTTGGCTCTCACCAGTGCCGAGTGGTCGATATGGCCGACACTCGAGCCATCCGAGAACCTGACCCAGTAGCGGAGCCAGGTGATGCCGTTGGCGACGGCCACCTTTCCGGACGACCCGGCTGGGTGTCCGGGGATGTCTTTGACCAAGCGGACCTTCTCGCCGCGTTTCAGGGGACGGGCTTGCAGCTCCGCGACGCTCGGCATGGCGACGAGCGTAGCGCGGGTCGGGTGGCAGGCGGGGCTCAGGGCCGGCCACGACCGCGTCCCCCCGGTCGCCGATGAAGTGAACGGTCGCTAACATGCGGTCACCATCACGAACCCAGGAGTACCGGAGATGAGCACCCCAACGGCTGATGAGGTCCGCGCCGAGGTCGAGGCGTGGCTCGACGACAACTGGGATCCCGATTTGACCGTGCGCGAGTGGTGGGCCCGACTGTCGCCCACCGGATACACCCACCCGATGCTGCCGGTCAACGCCTACGGCAAGGGTTGGGGGCGTGATCTGGCCGCCGCGGTAATGGTCACCATGGCCGACCGCGGGGTCATGGGTCCGCCGTCCTCGGGCCTCGGCTACATGCTTGCCGCCCCGACGATCGCCGCCCACGGCAGCCAGGAACAGATCGACCAGTTCATCCCGGAGATCCTCGACGGCACCGTCGGCTGGTGTCAGCTCTTCTCGGAACCCGGTGCCGGTTCCGATCTCGCCAGTCTCGGCTGCAAGGCCGACAAGGATGGTGACGAGTGGATCATCACCGGGCAAAAGGTCTGGACCTCCGGCGGTCAGGTTTCCGACTGGGGGATGCTCATCGCCCGTACCAACCCCGACGCCCCCAAGCACAAGGGCATATCCTGGTTCGCCTTTGACATGAACCAGCCCGGAGTCACGGTCCGGCCCCTCACCGAGATGACCGGGCGGGCTCTCTTCAACGAGGTGTTCATCGACGAGGCGCGGGTCGCCGATGCCAACATCGTCGGAGGCGTCAACAACGGCTGGGCGGTCGCCAACTCCACGCTCATGTTCGAGCGCGCCTCGCTCGGCTCGGCCGGCAAGAAACCCAACACGGCGACTCCCGGCGCCAAGGGTGGTGCGCTCGATCGGCCGGCCGGCGAGTTCGCGGCCAAGACCCACAGCGAGGGCGGTGTGCCCGGGCTCGGCATCAAGCTCTGGGAGAACCTGGTCGACATGGCCCGCAAGTCGGGCCGGATCTCCGATCCGGTTCTGCGTCAGCGACTCGTTCACCTCTACAGCCTCATCGAGATCAACCGCTATTCGATGCAGCGGGCCAAGGACCCCAAGCAGCGGTCAGGCGCCGAGGGCAATATTGCCAAGCTCACCATGAGCGAGTTGTTCCGCCGGTTCCGCGAGGTCGGCCTTGACGTGATCGGTGCCGACGGAATGCTCAAGGGATCCGATGACAAGTCGTCGGGCGGCCTCGTGGCGGAGATCGCCCTGTTCTCACCCGGTCCCTCTATCTACGGCGGAACCGACCAGATTCAGCGCAACATCATCGGAGAGCGGATTCTGGGTCTGCCCAAGGAGCCCGGCTACGACAAGAACACGCCCTTCCGGGACCTTCCCAAGAACTAGCGGATCCGGGGTTCGGCCGATTGTCACACCCCACCGCCACGGTGCGGCATCATCTGGGTGTGAACCGCACGATCGTCTTCATCAGCGCCCAGGGTCCTGAACTCTCGCCGCGTCGGCATGGGGCCAAGGCCCGCGGGTTGCAGGACTTGTTGCGTGCCGGGTTCGATGTGCCCCCGGCGTTCGTCATCGGGGTCGAGGCTGCCGATCGAATCGCATCAGGAGACTCGCTCCGCGAGTTGGACGACGCCGTCGAACGGTTGGTGCATGATGTGGGCGAGCCGCGTCTGGCGGTCAGGTCCGGGGCCGTGGTGTCGTTGCCGGGTGCCTTCAGGACGCTGTTCGACGTCCATCCCGATGGCGTACAGGAGGCGGTGAGGACCGTCGTGGTGTCCACCCGGAGTCCTCGGGCGTCGGCCATTGCCAACGCGCTCGGACTCGAGTCGGTACCCCCGACCGCGGTGATCGTGCAGCGTCAGGTCGACGCCACCGCGGACCGATACTCGGGGGCCGGCGCGGCCACGAGCCGCGACCTGTTCAGCGGTGACACCGGTCCGGTCGGTTCGTTTGCGTGGCGCACCAGGGGTGATGCGATCATGGCGGGCACGGTTCCCGTCGAGTCCCTCGTCGCGCTGGGGCGCCGTTGCCCCGATGTGCTGGATCGCCTCGTCGCGGACCTGCGGAGTCTCGAATCCGACCTGGACGGTCCGGTTGAGGTCGAGTTCGCCGTTGAGTCGGGGAGACTCTGGTATCTGCAGGTCCGCCGGGTTCGTGGGTCGACGCGCCCGGATCGTGGGCTTCGGCCCGAAGGCTCGGTTGTGGTCGGCATCGGTCGGGCGGCGTCGCCCGGTATGGCGGCCGGAGAACTCATGACCGACATCGACGAGGCGCTCGACGCCATCGACATCGGGCGTCGAGTGATCCTGGCCCTCGACACCACGTCGCCATCGGAGGTCGAAGCGATGACGAAGGCGGCTGGGGTGATCACCGTGGTAGGCAGCCCCGAGTGTCACGCAGCGGTGATCGCCAGAGCGGCGGGAGTGCCCGCGGTGGTATCCGTCCGGGGCCTCACAATCGCGACCGACCATGTGATGATCGGCGATGTTCGCGTCGCCAGGGGGGAGGTCCTCATCGTTGACGGTACGACCGGCACGATCGCCTCGGCTACGGTCACGCCATGACCAGACCTTTCAGATTCAGCGTCCAGGTATCCGGTCTGCCGGGCGCCGACGAACTCATCGAGTCGGCCCGCAAGGCCGAGGACCTCGGTTACGCGGCATTCGGACCACCCGATCACTTTGGCGATCAGTACGCCCCGATGGTCGCCTTGGCCGCGGTGGCTCAGGCCACCGACACGATCGAACTCCAGCCGCTGGTGCTCGCCAACGACTACCGCCATCCGGCGGTGCTGGCCAAGGAGGCCGCCACGCTCGACGTGTTGTCGGGGGGCCGATTCGTCATGGCGGTCGGTGCGGGCTGGATGCGCACCGACTACGACCAGACCGGCATGGTCTACGACCGGCCCGGCGTTCGCATCGCCCGGCTGGAGGAATCGGTGAAGATCCTCAAGGGCCTGTTCTCCGGTGAGCCCTTCAGTTTCGATGGTGACCACTACAGGATCACCGGCATGACCGGCATGCCCACACCGGTTCGCCGCCCGCGTCCACCGTTCCTGATCGCCGGTGGTGGCCGCCGGATCCTGTCCCTGGCCGCGCGGGAGGCCGACATCGTGGGCTTCAATCCCGGCCTGGCGGCCGGAGTGGTCGACGCTCGAATCGCACCCAGCGCCCACGCCGAGGCCACCGACCAGAAGCTGGCCTGGGTCCGTGAGGCGGCCGGCGCCCGTTTCGGTGACATCGAGCTGCAGACATCGGTTTTCTTCGGGTCGATCACCGACGACGCGCGTGGGGCCGCCGAGTTCATAGCGGCGTCGATTGGTGCCACCGCCGAGCAGATGCTCGAGTCACCCCACGTGCTGCTCGGCACGGTCGACGAATGCATAGAACGGGTCCGGTCGTGGCGTGAACGCTGGGGAATCTCCTATGTGAGTTTCGGCGGCGAGTTCATGGTCGAGATGGCTCCTGTGGTGGCCGCCCTGACCGGCACCTGAGAGAGACCAATCCGGGGGAACGGGTCGGTGCCCGGGCCTCGGCTTGGCATCTACCAGGAGCCGCCACCACCCCCGCCACCTCCGCCCCCGACGCTGAAGCCGCCACCGCCGCCCCCCGAACTCGACGGCTTGGTGTGGGCGGTCCCGAACGAGCGGTTGAGCGATGCGCCCAGGACGATGAACGTGAGGTCGTTGCCCATCCTCGCCTGCAACGCCGGGTCGGCGCGGTTGGCGGCGGCGACGGCGAGCGTCCACCGGTCGGCTTCGTCGAGGGCCACCGCCCACGCCGTGTATTCCCTGAGTAGTCCCCGCTCCGCGGCTTCGGCGACGTGTCGAGCCTCGGAGTCGTGAAGGAACCGTCGGAACGACTCGACCTGCAACCACCGCGCCGTGCCGTCGGGGCTTCGGATCAGGAGTTCCCACGAGTGGACGACCGATGTCGCTGACAGCCCGGCGAGGGCACCACCGATCACCAGCAACGTGAGCCAGCCGCCACCGCTCCGGTTGGCCATCGCGGCACCGATCGCGGTGACGGCCAGCCCGACCAGCGCTCCGATCACGCCCAGCACCCGAACGGTGTTCCGGCGGCGGTGGCCCGTGCGGTCCCAGTAGGAGGCGCCGCGTTGCCAGCGCGTGATGTCTGTCTTCATCAGTTGCCAGCCCGCCGCGAAGTAGGAATCGTATTTCCCGAGACTGATCCGCTCCCGGCCGTGGAACATGCGGCTCAGTACCGGTTCGGCCGTCGGGTGGGCGGTAACGCCAGTTCGTACGAGTGTCGGGTCGTCCATCCGGCCCTCGATCTCGATCTCACCGCGTACAGCGGACTCGAGAAGCCAGGCCGCGAGGTGATGGTCCTTCACCGATTCGTCGAGCAGTACGGCGCCTTCGACCGCGCTCATCCCCCGCGGCGCCTCGAACTCGGTGGTGGCCAGTTCGCCGAGACGCTTCTCGTCGATGCGTTCGATGGCGGCATCGGGATTGTCGGGCCCGAACGCGGCAACGGTGGCACCACCGGCCCAGACCTGTTCGCGGCCGGCCCTACGGACCGACACGATCGCGACCGCGGCCGCGACCGCGGCGGCGAGCGCCGTCATCCAGGCGGTCACCCAGATACCGGTGCCGGGGTCGTGGGCCCGACCACTCGGGGGTGCGGGCAGGTTACCGGTGGTGCCGCCCGCCACGCCGTAGATGGTGACCCCGTCGCCCGCGCTGAGGCGCTCGAGGTGAACGAGTGCAACATTGCCGGGTCCGGTGGTCGTCACGCACGGCTGGTCGGACCACGCCGCACCCTGCACGCATCGCAGCGACCGTGCCCCCGAACCGAGGTCGACGCGGATGTCGATGTTCGACATTCCCACTGTCCACTCGTTGCCGATGGCATCCCAGGCGAAGTTGTCGCCGTTGAGCACGGCGGCCCGGTCGAGGGTGAATTCGATTCGGTATCGGTGCCGGCCCGAGATGGTCCGGTTGGGATTGCCGATCTTGATCCGGGAACCGTTGATCTGGGGGATCACCTCGAAATTGTCGGGCGCGGTCGGCGAGACGACCTCAACCTTGGAACCGGGTGCGAGATCGGGGATGTCGCGGTAGATGCCGTGGCGCTGCTGGGTTCCGAAGTCGTAGTCGATCACCTCGGTGACGGCGAGCCCGTTGGGCTGCAGACGGGCCGAGATCCACATCGAGGAGATGCGTTCGGTATCGCCGGCCGAAGCTCCCAAGGCCGCCGCCCCTGCGGTGGCCACCACGACGACGAGTGTGAGCAGGATGGACAGTCGGCGCTTCTTCACCACATGCATGCGGGCCCGACGGTAGCCCGCCCGGCGGGTAGGTGGTGGACACCGCCACGATAGCGTCGCACGTCGTGAGTGGTCTCGACGTCGTGCTGTTGCTGGGAGGAGGGTTTCTCGCCGGCATCATCAACACGATGGCCGGCGGGGGGTCGTTGCTGACCGTACCGCTGCTGGTGTTGGCCGGCGCTCCGGGCAATGTCGCCAACGGCTCCAATCGGGTGGGTGTGCTCACGGGGACTTTCAGCGCGGCGACCACGTTTCGTCGCCTCGGCGTGGCCGGATTCGCCGGCGTGGGTCGAATACTGGGTCCGGCCGTGGCGGGATCCGTCGTCGGCTCGATCGCCGTGAGCAGTCTGGCCGACTCGACGTTCGAGCGTGCCTTCGGGATCGTGATGATCCCGATCCTTTTCCTGTCGCTCAAGCGGCCCGACACCGCGAAGCTGGCCCAGCGTCCGCCGTGGGCCCCGTGGGTCACCACGCTCGTTTTCTTCGGGATCGGCGTCTACGGCGGCGCGTTCCAGGCCGGTGTGGGGCTGATGCTCATCGTCGCCCTCTCGCGGTCCGGGGTCGACCTCGTGTTGGCCAATCACATCAAGGTGATCACCGTCTTCGTGTTCACGGCGTTCGCGCTGCCGGTGTTCATCCTGAACCACCAGGTTCGGTGGGCGCCGGCTCTCGTGCTGGCGGGGGGTCTGGCCGTCGGGTCGTTTACGGGGGCTCACATAACCGTCGCCGGCGGTGAGAAGGTCGTGAGGCCGGTGCTGGTCGTGGCGGTAGTCGTTCTGGCCGGTCGTCTATTGGGGTTGTACTGATGCCCGAGTTTCCGTCCGATTTCGTTCGTGCCCTACCCAAGGCCGAGCTTCACGTCCACCTCGAGGGCAGCGTCGATCCGGCGACGCTGCTTGTCCTGGCCGAGCGCCACGGTGTCGAGCCGCCGGCCCCCGACGAGGCCGGTATCCGCGAGTGGTTGCGCTTCGACGGTTTCGCGAGCTTTCTGGAGCGCTACTTCTTCGTGTGCGACCTGTTGAGGGACGCCGAGGATCTTGCCCGGGTCGCCGAGGCGTATCTGCGTACGGCCCACCAGCAGGGAGTGGTGCACGTCGAGTTTCACGTGTCGTCGAGCTACCACATCGTGGAGCGTGGGGCCGACTGGGGCGAAGTTCTCGGCGGGGTGGTCGACGGTTGTGAACGGGCCGAGCGGGACCTGGGGATCTCGTCGTTGCTGCTGCCCGACATCTCACCTCACCTTGGCGCCGCGGCGGCCGAGCGGGCTCTCGATGTCGTGTTGTCGGAACCTCATCCGCGGGTCGTCGGGCTGGGGATGGGTGGACCGGCCGACAACTGGGCGACGGAGGACTTCGGTGCGGTGTTCCGCCGGGCGCGCGAGGCCGGTCTCCACACGGTGAGCCATGCCGGCGAGCACGGCGGGGCGTGGGAGGTGCGTCATGCCCTCGACGAGTTCGGTGCGCAGCGAATCCAGCACGGAATAGCCGCGGCGGCCGAGCCCGACGTGCTGGCCCAGGTGGTCGAGTCGGGTGTGGCATGCGACGTGTGCCCCGCCAGCAACGTGGCACTCGCCGCGGTGCCCGACATGGCGAGTCATCCGCTGCCGCTGATGCTCGATGCGGGCGTGGTCGTGACGCTCGGATCCGATGACCCGCCGTTGTTTCACACCACGTTGCTCGACGAATACGAGAACGCGTGGAACCTGTGCGACCTCGATCGGCGGGGTCTGACTATGCTCGCTCGAAACTCTCTCGCGGAGAGTTTCGCGGCCGCCGACCTGGTCGCCGAATGGATCGCCGACCTCGACTCGGTCACCGGCTGAGTCGGTCCCGGCACAAGCCCTTCGACAGCATCGACGGCATCGGCAAGAATGCCCCGATGCGACACCTGAGCACCGAGGAACTCGAAGCTGGTCTCGACCACATTCGGGAGTCCCCGGCCGACGGTGGGCCCTTGGAGATGATCCTGCGGCGACCGAGACCGGATGAGCGCGAGGTTCTCGATGTCGGTTCCCTGTCGCTCGACGAGGGTCTGGTGGGCGATGACTGGGTCAACCGCCCGGGTTCGCGTACCGATGTCAATGCCGGTCCTCACCCCGACAAGCAGATCACCATCATCAACGCACGATTGCTGCGGCTGATAGCGGTGGATCCCGATCGCCTCGTACTGGCCGGCGACCAGCTGACCGCCGATCTCGATCTCGGCGTGGACAACCTCCCGGCCGGCACACGTCTCTCGGTTGGCGACGCAACCCTGGAGGTGACAGCCGAGCCTCACACCGGTTGCAAGAAGTTCAACGCCCGCTTCGGGGTGGACGCCCTGCGGTTCGTGAACTCGCGAGTGGGTCGTCGGCTTCGGCTGCGTGGGCTCAACGCCAAGGTGATCGAACCGGGCACCATCACGACGGGCGATCGGCTGACCAAGCTGTAGGCGACCGCCGGTCTGCGTGACCGCCCGGGCACTCTGCGCCCACCGTTTTGCGGTTGTCCACAGGTTATCCACCGCCAGGGCGTCTGGTATTCCACACCCGAGATCTTGTACAATCCAAGCATGTGATCACAGGGTCGTGGTTTGATGCGTGTGCTGATCGACGGTTGCATAAGAGGAGATCCAGTCGAGGTCGTCTGGGACGATGGTGTCGTGTCGGGCGACATGGAACTGGTGCGGCGAGCTCGACTCATGGCCCGGGCCGCCCGTCGCCCCTTTGGTTACGAAGACGTGGCTGCCTTCATCTCGGCGCTGGAGTTTGCGGCGGGGGAACGACTCGAGGTGACCATCTGGCCGAGCGGCGACCTCGCGGCCGAGTCGATCGCCTCATCCGGTTGATGGCCCGTCGACGCGGCGATGATGTGGCCTGACGGCTGACACGCCCGACGTTGTACCCCAGGACGGCTTGTGCTGTGATGGCCACGGCGGCAACCATCTGTTGGAGGCACGATGACCGACGAAACCCCGCTTGCCGTGGTGACCGGAGCAGCCGGGGACATCGGAATGGCCCTCTGCGAGCGTCTCGCCAATCGCGGCTGCCAACTTGCGGTGGTGGCGCGCAACGAGCCGTCGGCTGAACACACCGCCGAGCTGTTCCCGGGGTCGATCCCCGTGGCCTGCGACCACTCCGACCGGGCGCAGGTGGCTGAGCTCGCGGATCGGATCGCGGGTGAGTGGGCACATCGGCTCGAGGTACTCGTCTGCAACGCCGGCGTGATCGTCCCCGGCGATCTCACGTCACTCACTCCCGAGCAGATCGACGTCCACCTCGATGTCAACCTGCGTGCGCCGGCTCACCTGCTACGGGCCGCGGCCGGGGTATGCGTGGCCAGGGGCCGAGGCCATCTGGTTGCCATTGCCTCGCTCGGGGGCATCATGCCCATGCCGGGCAGCGCCATGTACTCGGCCTCGAAATTCGGGCTCCGTGGATTGCTGTGTGCTCTCAACGTCGAGACCCATGGAGCCGGCGTGAAGGTGAGCGGAATCTATCCGGGGGCGATCGACACGAAGATGCTTCGCTACGAAGCCACCAGCGGGGGAAGTGCCCTCAACTTCCTGAGCAAGGTCCACGACGTCGACGAGGTGGCCGACGCCTTCGAAAAAGCGCTCGACACCGGTCGACTCGAGATTTACGTGCCCTACAGCGAGAGCCTTTCGGCCCGGTTGGCTGCCGGGTTGCCCTGGGCGATCAGGCCGCTGATACCGGCCCTCAACCGGGTCGGCGAACGCGGACGCAGAAAGTTCCTGGAGCGTCTCGACTAGGCGGTGCGCCGTTCGGAGTGACCGGGCTGCAGATGGGCTCGACGGGCCTTGCGGTTGGGTCCACCGTTGTTGGCCTTGGTCGACTGCTGGGCGGAGTGCCTGGCCTTCGAACCGGTGCGCGACCTGCTCGACGACTTCTTGGCGGGCTTGGGGGACCTGGCAGCACCGGCACGGTCGGATTCGCCGCGTGTCCCGGAACCGTGGCGCGACCTCGATGCGCCGGCACGTTCGCCGTCGTAGGTCTTCTTGTCCTTGGAGCGTGAGCGACCTTTGCCGCCGGTGGTCCGGGTGCGGGGGCGAGCGCTGTTGCGGGAGCGCTGGGGTCGGGGTGACGGTGCGTGCTCCGGCTCCCTGGCCTGGACCAGTTCCGGGTTGGGATTCAGCGCGAGGCGACGGAGCGCAGCCGAGTCGGGTTCGGTGATCGCGACGTCGAGGCCGACCTGGCGTTGCATCCGGCGCGTGTCCTTGACCTGATCCGGCTGGATGAGCGACAGGACGATGCCGCTGTCGCCGGCCCGGGCGGTGCGGCCCGAACGGTGGACGTACGCCTTGTGGTCTTCGGGCGGGTCGTAGTGGACGACGAGGGCCACCCCGTCGACGTGAATGCCACGAGCCGCAACATCGGTGGCGACCAGTGCCTGCACGCGACCCTTGGCGAAATCGTTGAGGGCTCGGGCCCTCTGACGCTGGCTGCGGCCACCGTGGATCGTCTCGGCCCTGACACCGTTGCGTCCGAGTTGCTTGGCCAGTCGGTCGGAGCCGTGGCGGGTGCGGCAGAAGATGATCGCCGGCCACACGGCGTCGACCGCGTGCGAGGTGACGCCGGCTCGATCGGCCTTGTCGACCTTCCAGAAGGCGTGGTGGGCGGAGGTGATGTCGGGGGTCTCGTCGCCGACCTCGTGACGCACGGGGTTGGTCTGGTAGTCGCGCGTGAGCTTGGCGATGTCGCCGTCGAGAGTGGCGGAGAACAGTAGGGTCTGGCGCTCGGATGAGGTCTGATCGAGAAGGCGTCGGACCGCGGGCATGAAGCCCATGTCGGCCATACGGTCGGCTTCGTCGATCACGACACGGTCGACCCCTGACAGGTCGACGTGGCGGGAACCGACGAGGTCCTCGAGGCGACCAGGGCAGGCGACGAGAATCTCGACGCCACGCCGTAGCGCACGAATCTGGCCCTCGTAGCCGACACCGCCGTAGACCGAGTGGGCCCGTACGGGCCCGGCGAAGGTCTCGATTTCGCGGGTGATTTGCTCGGCGAGTTCGCGGGTGGGGGCGAGCACGAGAGCTCGGGGGCGTTTCGGTTCGGCCCGCTCGACGCCGACCACGAGTGGAATGCCGAAGGCGAGGGTCTTGCCTGATCCGGTTGGGGCGCGTCCGCAGATGTCGCGGCCCGACAGGGCGTCGGTCAGCGTGGCGGCCTGGATCTCGAAGGGATCGGTGATTCCCCGTTGGGCGAGCGCATCGCGGATCGCATCGGGGACGCCCAGTTGGGCGAAGGTGGGGGACATCATGCTCCTGGCGCGCCGTCCGGCGCGCTGGTCTGGGTTCGGGACGCCGCGTGGTTTCCACGCGGTCGGGATTCTCTGGGGGTGGTTCACGATGACCGGAAGAACCAACGCCCGTCTGCGAACCCACCGACCGGATGACCCGGCCGGAGCGCTGGAGAGGCTACCGGGCCGGCGTCGTTGATCCTCCCGACCCGGATGAAATCGAGGCTCACGGGTGCGTCGGCCGGGTCCGGTGCCCCTTCAGTCGACGAAGCGGCGGGCGCGGGTCTTCTTGCCCCGCACGGTGGTGGCCTGGAGTGCGGCGACCACGGTGTCCACTGAGGCCTCGGGCACGCCGACGACCGAGAAGTTGTCGGAGATGCGTATGGGGCCGATGTCCCGTCCGGAGAGATCGGTTTCGTTGGCGATGGCGCCGACCAGGTCACCGGGACGAATTCCGGCCCTCTTGCCCAGGCTGACGAACACCGAGCCGGTACCCGGTTGTGAGGCCGGTCGTGGGCTCTTGCCCAAACCCTTGTTCGGGGCCCGGCTGCGATCACGGTCACGGTCGCGAGGCTTGTGGCCACGGGTGGATGCGTCGGGGATTTCGACGTTGTCGACGGTGGCGCCGCGTGCCTCGTGATACAGCTTGATGGCGGCGAGGGCGATGTCGCGGTCGCTGCCGTCGCCGGCGAGGCCGTGAAGCACGGGGTTGTAGTCGTTGAGGTCGCCGTCGCTCAACGCCTCACGAACGGCGGCGACGGTGACCTCGATCTGACGGGCCCGCAGGTCGGCCACGCTGGGCACCTTCTCGACCGTGATTGTCTGCCTGGTCAGCCGTTCGATGTTGGACAGGAGGCGACGCCGGCGGGGTTCGGCGAGTGTTATCGCCACACCGGAGCGGCCGGCCCGACCGACCCGTCCGATGCGGTGGACGTAGCTCTCGGGAGCCGACGGCACTTCATAGTTGACGACATGGGTGAGAGTATCGACGTCGAGCCCGCGGGCCGCGACATCGGTGGCGATGAGCAGCTCGGCCGTGCCGTCACGCAGCCGGCCCATCACTCTGTCGCGCTGGGCCTGGTCCATGCCGCCGTGGAGAGCTTCGGCCCGGTAGCCGCGGCCGCTCATGGTCACCGTCAACTCGTCGACCTCGGTTCGGGTGCGACAGAACACCAGTGCCGCGGTCGGTGCCTCGATGTCGAGCACCCGGCCGAGGGCCGAGGGCTTGTGGAAGCGGTCGACGAAGTAGACGGTCTGGCGGATGAGCGCGGTGGCCTCCGAGACCTCTCCGGCGCCGATGTGAATGTTGACCGGGTTGCGCTGGTGGCGCTTGGCGATGGCGGTGATGCGCGGGGGTATCGTTGCCGAGAACATGACGGTCTGGCGATCAGTCGGGGTGGAACGAAGAATCGTCTCGATGTCTTCGGTGAACCCCATGTCGAGCATCTCGTCGGCTTCGTCGAGGATCACGGTGCGGATCGAATCGAGCGACAACGATCCCCGGTGGATGTGGTCGATGGCCCGACCGGGTGTGGCCACCACCACATGCACGCCCCGTGACAGTGCCTTGAGTTGTCGAACGATCGGTTGTCCGCCGTAGATCGGCAGGACCTTGATGTGCTGCTCCCTGCCGTACTTGAACACGGCCTCGCTCACCTGTACGGCCAACTCGCGAGTCGGCACTATCACCAGCGCAACCGGCTCACCGGGGGCGTCGGCGTCGATGCCGTTGATGACCGGGAGCGCGAACGCCGCGGTCTTGCCGGTGCCGGTGGCGGCCTGGCCCAGAAGATCGGCGCCTTCGAGCAGGTGAGGTATCGCTTGGCGCTGGATCGGAGTTGGGTCCTCGTAGCCGAGAGCGGTGAGCGACCGAAGAAGTTCTTCTCGCAGCCCCAGGTCGGCGAACCCGAGGTGTTCGCCGCCGGGAGTCTGGGGATCGTTCATACCCCAGTGTGCCGGGTTCGGCCGTCTGTCGACTTGGAATTGACACCGCCATCGACTCGGCCACCATGGTGATCGCCCGTCGAATAGGCTCGGGGCCGCCAGAGCCAACGGTCGTCAACGACGAGAAGTGGAGGCAGATCTCCGTGGTGTGGACGCATAGGTTCCGAGTCGACGCCGGCGTGGACGAGATCTACGAGCGTGGCCTGGCGGCCGACCGTTGGTTTGCCTTCTATCCGGCTTATCGGGGCATCGACGCCGTCGATGACAATTGGCCGCAGAAGGGTTCCACGATCGTGCTTCGGTACAGCCTGGCGGGACCGCTGACGATGCGCCTGCGCCAGACGGTGGTCCGACATGAGCGGGGTGTCTTCATCGAGTGGGACGAACAGGGTCTCGGGGGCTTCTGGATGGATCGGCCCCGGTTCGATTTCGAGGCCAACGAGGACGGATCGACGATGGTCACCCTGACGGTGAGACCGACCTCGCGGTTCTTGGTGGCCCGGCCCCTGATCTGGTTGATCTCACTTCCCTTCACCAGGCTGACTCCCAAGGCGATGAAGACCTTCGCCGCCTCGATCGAGCGAAGCGATTCGGGTACCGACTGAATCGGCCCGACGTCCTCGTTCGGTGACCGGCGGGCGCGAGACACCGACGGTGACCGGCATCGGGAGGAGCGGGGCTTCGGGTGTCGAACGCCCGTGGCACTTCTTGGTCTTGAGGCCGCTGCCACACGGGCACAGACTGTTGCGTCCGGCGTATCGGAGTTCGTCGAGGAACGGATTCTGCTCACGGCGGAGGATCTCGGTGACGTCGGCTGCGGTCCGGTTGCTGCGCAGCAGTTCGACCATGACCCGCATGGGGTGTTCGATGTGGTGGAAGAACTGCTTGTAGCCGGCACACAGGTAGTTGAGGCCCGGCTCGCCGTCGGGAGTGGTGACGAAACGATTCTTGGGGCATTCCCCGTGGCAGGCGAATCGCACGTCACAGTCCAGGCAGTAACCGGGGAGTGCGTCGAGCTTGTCTCGGCCGAATTCGTACTGCCGGCGGCTCGTGACCAGGGCTTCGATCGTCGAGTCGGAGATGTTGCCCAACAGGTGGGCGGGATCGACGTAGTGGTCACAGGAATAGAGATCACCGTTGTGTTCCAGGGCCAGCCCCAAACCGCAGGTCTCGTCGAAGACACAGATCCCGGTGGAAGGCAGGCCCATCCAACTGGCAGCCGCCGCCTCGAAGGTCTGTACGAATACCTCACCGACATCGTGGTGGACCCATTCGTCGAACACGCCGCTGAGGAAATGGCCGAGCTGTTCGGGCCGCACCGAGCGTTCCGACACCGACCGGCCACGGAGGTCGGCCGGATCACCGTGCTCATCGACCCG
>QIIW01000035.1 GCA_003231645.1 Acidimicrobiia bacterium
GTCAGATCATGCAGGCCGCGGTCGATGACCGGTTGATTCGTGAGAACCCGTGCCGGATCAAAGGCGCTGCTGTCGAACACAGCAAGGAGCGCTCGATCCCGACAGTCGACGAGGTGACGCGCCTGGCCGACGCGATCGCTCCCCGCTACCGGTCGATGGTATTGGTGGCCGCGTTCGCCGGGCTGCGCAAAGGCGAGTGTTTCGGGCTGACACGAGGCGATATCGATCTCGAGGCCGGCCCGGCCGTGCTGCATGTGCGCCGGGGCCGGATCGAAACACGGTCCGGTGTGCTGATCTTTCAGGAACCCAAGACTGCTGCGGGCCGGCGGGAACTCGCGCTTCCCGCCCTGGTTGCCGATGCTCTGCGAACACATCTCGACGAGTTCACCGGCCCCGGACCCGAGGCTCTGGTGTTCACCGCAGCCCGCTCCGGCGACACACCGCTACGAAACGTCTGGCGCCGAGCCTGGACCACCGCCTGCACCGAGGCCGACGTGTCGTGCACGTTCCATGATCTGCGCCACGTCGCGGGCACGCTCAACGCCGCGGCCGGCGCCACCATCAAAGAAGCCATGGCCCGGCTCGGCCACGCCTCCCCCGTGGCGGCGCTGCGATACCAGCACGCCGTCGCGGCCCGTGATGCCGTGATTGCGGGCGGGGGGTCATCCGGCCCGGCGGCTGAGTTCACATGAATGGCACAACGACGTCAGTCCGACTTGTGCGAACCATTTCGGACCCAGCGGACGATCAGGTAGCCCCCCACCAAAGCGGCCACCATGGGCGCCCAGAGGCCTTCATAGAACGCCGTGATGAGGGCAAAGACAGTGATGACAAGGAAGGGCAGAATACGTTTGGTGACTATTTCTCGACTGATGACGCCTCTCGGCCAGCGTGGGGCATCCCGGTCATCCGGCCATATTCTCATCAAGACGTACCCTGGAATCACCGCTCCGAGAATCGCTACAGCCAAGAAGGCAATGCCACCAAGTTGAAATTGTTGCGCTGCAACGATGGCAAGCGCCCAGAACGGAAGGAAGGCGACCGAACGTTTCACTCGAGGGCTTGTTCTCGCTTCCATCGGAGCCGATCTCTCAGTAGCAGTGATTGCCACTGTAGATGGAGGCCTTGCCGTATGACTTGACCTTTGTACACCTACCCACGACTCCCGCAGCGCAGGAGACAACGGTCAGGTACCAACCGATTCCGGCAAGAATTGGATACCAGAATCCAGTCCCGACCAGCCACGCCAGTGAGCTGAGCCCGCCCGTACAGATCATCCGGGTCTCCGCCTTGTTGAAGTACAGCGTTCCCGTGACCCAGCCCCAGTGGAAATAGGGGTCGGTGATGACCGGGTAGGAGGTGGTCTCGGTGGGGTGAACGTTGAGGGTGAGCGTCGTACCGCTGAGTGTGTAGTCGGCTGAGACTGGGGCGCCGTTGGCGTCGAATGCCCACGGAGCCGGAACAGCCAAGATCGTGTCTCCGGCTTGTCCGGTGACTGCCGCCCCGCCGTCAGCGGTGAGGCTCATCGATTGTCCCGTGTTGAGGGCGACCTGGTAGTCGAAACTGTCCGGTGCCGTTGGCGAGTCGAGGACGGTGATCATTCGTGCTCCGCCATCGATTTGGGGTTGAACAACAATCGACGTGTCACGGTACGCATTGTTGTAGACCACAGTGCCATCCGATGCAACCAGCGCCCTGTCAGGACTACCGGGCACACCAACATTGATCGACCCGCCGGTAGACGATGCGAGCGTCACCCCAACCGTCGGGTCATCAGGAATCTCCACTCGGCCGTCACCGGAATCGAACACCACCGCTGTATCGCCATTGGCGTGAACATCAACGCCATCAGCGACCGTGGCGTCGGTGGCATCAAGCAGAACGGCCAGGCCCGGAACCTTGGATGCTGCCACATCCACCTCTACCTCGGCGTCCCGGCCATGTGGACCGTCGGCTGACGCCGGAACAGCCATGACCGTCGACAACATTGCGACCACAGCCACAACAACCACTGCCTTGCCACGCGTTGAACGCAACCCCACAATCTTCATCATTGGTACTCCCGCTTCATTCGGATCGGATTGGACTTTCCGCCGCCGCCCACAAACCCCGCGGACAACACCGGCCGAAACAGACTCTCTCTCTCTCTCTCTCTCGAAAAGCAAGGACCACCGGCAAGAATCTTCAAACACCCGCCGGGTCGCGCCGCGGCCAAGCCATGATCTGCGCCACGTCGCGGGCACGCTCAACGCCGCGGCCGGCGCCACGATCAGGGAAGCCATGGCCTGCCTCGGTCACGCCTCCCCTGGAACTCGGTGATGTCGGCGACCCAGCGCTGGTTCGAGGCCTCGGCGGTGAAGTCGCGGCCGATAAGATCCGGCCCTGGCGCTGTCGAGGACTTGCGGCCACGGCGCCGTTTCTTGCGGCCGTGCACGCCGACGAGGCCGCACTCGGCCATGATCCGCGCCACCCGTTTGCGACCCACCCGGCGGTTGTGGTGCTGGAGCTGTCCGAGCACCCTCGGAGCGCCGTAGGTGCGCTGTGACGCGATGTGAATGTCGTAGATCCCGTTCGCCAACTCCGCGTCGGTCACGTAGCGGTCTGACAAGGGGCGAGACCGCCAGGCGTAGAAACCCGACCTCGAGCACTCAACGAGCTCGCACAACCGCTTCACCGGATGCTCGGCACTGTGGTCTTGGACGAACCGGAAGCGGGTCACCGGATCGTCTCCCTGGCGAAATAGGCGGCCGCCTTGCGCAGAATCTCGCGGTCCATCCGCAGATCCTGATTCTCCTTGCGAAGCCGAGCCAGCTCCGCCCGCTCGTTCGCATCGAGCGCCCCGGGCTCATCGGCCGCGTCGATCTCTTTGACCCACGCCGCCAACGACCCATCCGAGATCCCCAACGATTTCGCTTACTGACACCGAGGCCGATCCGAGCTGCGGTACAACTCGACCGCCTCACGCCGGAACTCCTCGGGATACTTCGATGGACGACCCATCCGGGCCTCCTTCCCCTGGACAAACATCCAGGATCAGGTGCCCACCGAACGGGGTCAACTCCAATCTGGGCCGGAGCGGCTCCACGTTCTGGCTGTCGATGCCGATGGGACCACCCACCGGCTGCTGAGAGTTCTCATCACCGGCTTTGACAGTCAGCAATCGGCGCAAGCAAAGCTGGTCGCGGCACGCGACCGGCTCCGGACATGGTTGACAGACGCTGGAGGCCCCCCGGTTGACGGGCGCCGAGTCTGAGGCGGCGTTGATCTTCTCGACAAAGAAGCCCGATGCCACATCCACATCCGTCTGAACTCGGTCAGTTCGCTATCGCACCGGCCCGGCTGAAATCCACTGTTCGACCCTTCAACGAAGTCAACTCGCTCTTCTGGAACTGCTGGATGCGCCGACTACGCCAAGTGCCCTGGCGGGCTATCAGCCGTCTGCTCGTCCTGCACACACCGCTACCACCGGATTGACCCCGAACAGGTCTGGGTGATCGCCACGACCGACGTCCCAGAACTCATCGCCGCACTCTCGGACAACGGCGGCTGAACTCCCGCCGCGCCGATATGCGCGCGTAGCAGCGGTCAACAGCGGCTCGTCGGAGCGAACAGCGTCCCCACAAGAACGCCCTCTGACCAGCGCCAATAGCTGAAATGCCTGCTCATCGGCTTGGCTCCAGTGTGCTTTGCAAGCAGGGGGTCGTGGGTTCGATTCCCATCAGCTCCACCACGACACCGCCTCCCGTCCCAAGACCCGGGCGCGTGGGCTAGAAGATTGGTAGGCGATCTCAGGTTTCGAGGAGGTCGCCGGGTCGTGAACAGTCGATCCGATCGATCCCACCCGGCGCCGCGGACGCCCGGTGCGGGGTGATGATCGGCGTACATGTACGGTCTCCCGGGATTCGGAGTCGGGCCGGCTGAGGGCCGTTCTTTCCAGCAGGGGGTGTCGACATGACCTCATCCACCTACGACGCCGTGGTGATCGGTGCGGGCCACAACGGACTCTGCCTGGACTGCGCACTGCCATCGTCGAACGCCGTCACGAGGAGGGCGGCGGCGTCAACACCGAAGAGCCGCTGCTTCCCGGATATCGCTTCAACCTCCACGCGCAGTACATGGAGTTCTTCGACATCATGCCGATGATCCGCGACTTCGGCCTGGAGGCCCTCGGCCTGCGCACCGTGATGCCCGAGGCGCAGGCCGCGATCACCTTCGCCGACGGGCGGCCACCGGTCGTGTTGCACCGGCCCGACCTGCTCGACCGCACCCACGCCAGCATCGCCCGCTACTCCGGTACCGACGCCGACCTCTGGGTCGAACTCAAGAAGCGGGCCATCGGCCTGCAGGACCTACTGGCTACCGGCCTCTACAACCTCCCGACAGAGGCGACGATGGCCGACTTGACTGCGCTACTCGAAGGGGTATTCGGCGACCTGGGGATCACGCCCGATTTCGCCACCAAGTCGATCAAGGTGGTGATCGACGAACTGTTCGAGACACCGGAACTGCGCGCTCTTCTCTACCGGGCAACGGTCGAGTGGGGTTATCCCGTCGACCAGGCCGGCAGCGGTGTGGCCTTCCTCACGTTCATCATGTGGACGCTCGGCAATTGGAAGATGGTCCGGGGCGGCACCCACGCGCTGGCCAAGACCATGACCCAGGCGTGCTACCGCGAGGGTGTCGACCTGATCGAGAACTCCGATGTCGAGAAGGTGATCATCAAGGACGGCCGGGCGGTGGGGGTCGTGACCCGGGGCCGTGAAATCCGGGCCGAGAAGTGTGTGGCCTCCAACGCCGACGTGCGCCAGACCCTGCTCGACCTGGTAGGCGAGGATCACCTCTCGCCACTGTGGGCCAAACGTGCTCACGCCTTCCGCTACGGGCCCAGTCACGTACTCGGCACCCCCATGTTCTGCCTCCACGAAGCGCCCGACTACAAGTCGGCAAAGTGGGACCCCGACGTCAACCGGTGCTTCTACACCATGGTCGGATTCGACGGACCCGACGACACCATTCGCTACATCCGCGACGCCTACTCGGGCCGGATACCCATGCCGGCCGCCGGGTTGTGGGTCAACAGCCTCTGGGACCGTGCCCAGGCCCCGGCCGGCCGACACACCGCCACCGGCTGGTACTTCCTGCCGCCCGCCAGCGCGCTCACCGGGGCGGAGTGGGAAGACGTACGCAGCACCTTCAACGAGCGGTTCATCGACGTCTGGCACGCGGCGGCGCCCAACATGACCCGCGACAACATCATCGCCCACCGGCTCTACACGCCCGATCAGATGGAGCACAAGAACCGGATGTTCGAGGGCGACTTCTCCAACGGCGAGTTCGCCCCCGACCAGCTCGGCACCAACCGGCCGTTCCCCGAGGCGTCGAGTTACCGCACCGAGATCGACGGGCTCTACTTCTGCGGCCCGTCCGCTTTTCCGGGCGGCGGCGTGCACGCGGCGTGCGGTTACAACGCATACAAGGCAATAGCCGAGGATCTCGGCCTCCCCAGCCCGGTCGTCACCGAGCGGGGCTACTGAAGCAAACCTGTCGAAAGGGGACGACCGTGCCCGACATCTACACCTCGGACTGGTACGAGGCGGTGAGGGACTCGATCAACGTGAAGGTGGCCGAGATGCAGGGGGTGCCCGAGGGCACCTGGCACGTGGCCATCGACATCGTCGGAGACGGACGATCGCCCTACGTGAACCAGGGTGCCGAACGAAACTTCGTGGTACGCATCGAGGACGGTCGATGCGCCTGGTATCGGGAGGTCGATGGTGCCGACCCGGGGGTCAGACTCGATTTCCGGTTCCGCGGCCCGGCCGAGGAATTCGACCGCATTGCTGCCGGCCTGCTCGACCCGATCGACGCCGCCCTGAGAGGCACGATCAAGGCCAGGGGCGACATGCGGTTCCTGATGCGCCAAGCCGAGCATGTGCAGGTTCTACTCGAGGCCTACACCGACGGGGTCGAGACGCTCTGGCCCGACGGCCGGCCCCCCTACGACGGAGAATCGGCATGAAACAGGTCTGCGACGTGGTCATCATCGGTGCCGGCCACAATGGGCTGACCCTCGGCGCCTACCTGGCTCGCAGCGGGCTCGACGTCGTGGTGCTCGAACGCCGACACGAGGAGGGCGGGGGGCTCTGCACCGAGGAACTGACCCGACCCGGGTTCCTCCACAACGTCCACGCCAACTATCACACGTTCGTCGACATGGCCCCGGCCATCACCGATCTGGAGGTGCGCGAAAACGGGGTCGAGTACGTCCGGCCCGAGGTGCAGATGGCGTCGATCTTCGATGACGGCACGGCCCTCACCATCCACACCGATCTCGACAAGACGTGTGAGTCGATGGCCCGGTTCTCCGAGACCGACGCCGAGACGTTCCGCCGGCTCCACACCGAGGCCCACGGCTTCGTCGACCTGCTGCTCGGCACGCTCATGTACCAGCCGCCGATGTCGGTCAAGGAACTGACTCGTGCCCTGGCGGCCTTCGGGGTCGAGGAGCGCACCGAGTTCCTGTCCGTCAGGTTGCGACGCGAGACCATCAACCAATTCCTGGATCAGCACTTCACGAACGACAGGATCAAGGCCCACCTGGCTTTTCACGGGGCGGTCTGCGGCTACACCAACGACGTTGCCGGCCTGGCCATCGGGTTCCCGCTGCTGATCGGCAAGATCGACAACTGGCACTTGTGCCTGGGCGGCTCTCACCGGTTGGCCCACGCCCTGTGGCGCGACCTCGCCCACCACGGCGGCACGCTGATCAGTGATGCCGAGGTGGCGTCGATCCAAGTGGAGGACGGTCGGGCGGTGGGCGTGCGACTCACCACCGGCGAGGAGATATCAGCCCGCCGGGCCGTGGCATCAACGGTCGACGTGGAACAGACACTGCTCGAGTTCGTCGACCCCACCGACCTATCGCCTGAACTGCGAACCCGGGTCGCCAACGATGTCGTTCACAAGGACTGGTCGTTGTTCTCGGTGCATGCCGCCATGTCGGAATTGCCCGAATACACAGCCGCCGAATTTGATCCCGACGTGAATCGGGCGTGGGTGGTGAACCTCGGGTACGCGTCGACCGACGACCTTGATGACGATTGGCGACTGATCCGCAAGGGCGGGCTTCCCGACCCTCGGCCCAACGCCGCCGTCAACTCTCTCTACGACCCCACCGACGCTCCCGACGGCTGCTACACCGGGCTTCTGCGGCAGTTCGCTCCCTACGATCTCCACGGCGGCGGTGCCGGACAATGGGAGGGCATGGGACGTTGGTACGCCCAGCGCTGCCTCGACGTCTGGCGTCGCCACGCCCCGAACCTCGAGGCCAACACGTTCATCGACTGGGCACCGTTCACCCCGCTCGACATTTCACGCAAACTGGTCAACATGGTTCGAGGCGACTGGATGATGGGTGAAATCTCCCTCGACAACCTGCTCGACCAGCGGCCGCTTCCCGAGCTCGGCGAATACCGCACCCCCATCGACAGGTTGTATCTGGCCGGTTCCACTCAGCACCCTCACGGTTTCATAACCTTCGGCCCCGGCTACAACGCTCTCCAGATCATGGCCGACGACCTCGACATCGACCCATGGTGGCGGGTGATCTGACCGTCATGTCGGCACCCACGGTTGGCCTCCCCGACGGTGATGATGCCTCCGGGATGGCCACCATGCTGGCCGACCTGCTCGACGACAACCTCGGCGACTTCCCGACCCGAGCCTGGGTCGCCCGCATCGCCCGCGGCGACGTGGCGTTCACAGCGACTGATCGCGACATGTCGGTCACCATCACGTTCCTGGGCGACCGGATCGAGGTCAGAGACGGCACAGCCGCCGGTGCGGCGACCATCAAGGCCCCATGGTTGACAATGGCCAAGCTGTGCTCCGGTCAGATCTCGCCGCCCCGGGCCCTGGCCGACGGCGACCTGAAGGTGTCACCCGGCCACCGGCCCCTCGCGGCGGCGGCCGCGAGCTTCGTCGTGTCGGTCCCGCCGTCCTACTACGGTGACGCCCGCCGCCGCCGACTGGTCGTGGCGATCGGTTCGGCCCTCGCCCTGATCGTGCTGATCAACGCGGTTCGGAGGCGATGGCGACCGGCCCCCGTCAGGTGACTCCGGAGGTCGATTCTTCGTCGTGGTCCTCGAGCATCATGACGAGGGCCACGCCGGACGCGGCAGCGAACAGATGCTGGATGTCGAACAACCGCTGATACCGGACGAGCGCATGTCCGAGCACCACGAACAGTGCACCGAGTCCCCACGGTCGCCAACGGGAGGGAAGTCGCCAGGCGAGGGCGCCCACGAGACCCCATACCCCCGACGACACACCACTGTCACGACTGGCGATGATTCGTTCGGCGGCCTGGTTGCCGATCGCGGCGACGATCCGAACGCCGACCAGCACCGTCAGGGTGGACATCCAGTCGGCAAGGAAAAAAACCGTCACGGTCCATCGGGATTTCAGTCGCCATTCGGCCAACGGGAGAAAGGCCGCCACGAGGGCGAGGTTCGAGAGAACCCAGCCCGGCCGGGTCTGGAGGAACTGGGAGGTGGGCAGGCGCCAGATCTGAAACCGGAGGAGATCGGACCAGCCGAGGGCGAAGTGGCGCTGGAATGTCTCGAAGCTGGTCTGGTTGATGGCGGTCGCGGCCATCAACCAGGTGATCAGGGTGATGATGGCGGCACTCACCGCGAATCTTCGGCCGACAGAAGCAATCCGGGCCCCCGGCGATCGTGGATCCGGCAGTTCACCTGCTCTGGCGATAGCGGTCGCCACGCGGGGAAGATCCGTCTCGCGGCGATACATGATGAAGCGCGGCTCCCATCGAGGTGACCACTTGTCCTTGAATGTTCGAAGTCCTTCGAAGTTGAACGAGCGCCTGCCGTGCTCATGTATGAGACGCAGCGCGCGGTCCGACGGTGCATCTCCGTCGAGTCCGCTGAGCGGAGCCAATCCGAGGTTCATGCCATCGAGTCCCTGCGAGCGGAAGCGTTCGATGAGGCCGACGAACAGGAGTTCCATCGCCCCGTTGGGGGCGTCGGAGCGTCGACGCATCATGTCGAAGTTCCCATCCCCCGACTGATAGCTGGGCAGTACGTTCGCAAAAGCGACGATGCGACCGGAGACGGTCCCGGCGTCGACCACCACCGCCATCACCGGGGTCCGCCTCAGGTACTCGGGGTCGAATCGACCCAGCGTGAACGTCCGCTCGCGGTGTCCTCCGGCCACGAGCCAGTCATCGGACACCTCCCGAAGTTCCTCGAGCATGTCGTCATCCAGAGGCGTCGACAGTTCAACGACCCGATAGCCGGCGCGTTGCACGCGTCGCACGCTCGAGCGAATCGACTTCCGGCCACGTCCCTCGAGGGTCCACGACTCGAGATCGATGATCGCTTCTTCACCGACTTTCAACGGGTGCAAGCCGAGCCGAGACAACTCTCGAGCCTCGGGCTCGGTGACCTGGTGAAAGACCGGCGTCCAACCGTTGAGCGATGCGTGCTCGACGAATTCTCGCGCCGCGGCGGAGCGTGAGCTCGGCGCGCCGACCGGACCGCCCAGGGCGACCGCGGTCGTACCGACCACCTTGTAGCCGACGAACGCCTGCCCGTCCGGAGCAAAGATCCACGACTTGTCGTCCAACAGGTTGAAATAGGCGAGTGACGTGGTCGCCCAACCCTCCAGCAGGCGCTCGACGACGGCTCGTTCGGCACCGCGTCCCGCCGGACGGAACACCACAGTGGCAACGAGGCGGGCCAGCGCGAGCATGGCCACCGTCAGGGCGGCGATGTGTACCGATCCGATGAACCAGCGGCCGTGACGGGTCAGCGGTTCGATCCTCCCCGGCAGCAGGAACAACAGCCGAAGCGCCGAAGTGATCGACTTGCCCAGCGAGGTGCGCTCACGGAACTCGGCATCCAGGCGCCAGGTCCCGGCGATGCCGTAGACGAAGGTCGCGACCTCACCGATGATCAGGAACTGCCAACCCCGGCGCACGAGATCCGGGTCACTGCGGGCCTGGAATGCCCGCCGGCAGACGACCAAGCCGACCACCAGTCCCGTCGCCAATAGCATACCGACCAGATCTGCATGCTTGATCTGGTAGAAGACGATCGACGCCGAGGCCGACACCACCGCCAGGATCCAGGCGTTGCGTTTGCCGTGCAGGAGCCCCCGGGCGAGCGACACCATTGCCAGACCCGTCAGGAGCAGCCCGTAGCGCGCTCCGAACACGTAGTCGAGGGACAGATCGAAATCCAACGAACCGATACGGATCGGCGTTGACGGACCTGCCGCCAGGAGTAGATCCACCGCGCCGACCAAGAGGGCTCCGGCGGCCGCGAACCGTCGACTCCAGCGACCCGTATCCCACCTTGCCTGCTCCTCGACCTCAGCCCGGTTCTTACATCGGTGACCGCCGAGGCCGACCGACCTCACGCCCGGCTCCCGCCGAGTCGGAGGTTCTGTGCAGCCAGAGCACCCAGCGCCATCGGCAACCAGAGCTCACCGATGCGGTAGACCGCAACCACGGCGGCCGCCTGGGCAATGGGCGAGCCGAATGACACCAACAACGCACCCAGCGACACCTCGACGGTGCCGAGCCCTCCGGGGAGAAAGCCGATGATCTCGAACAACACCGAGATCGCATAGGCGATGAAGGCCTCACTCAAGGTGTGACCAGCGTGGACCGCTCCCAGCACCGCCCACAGCATCGTGACACCTATCGCCTCGGTTGCCAGCGCGTGCACAACCGCCGGGAGCGCGGCCATCGGCCGCGCCAGCAGAAGACCCACCGCGTCGAACAGATCATCTGCTGTCCGGTGGTCGGGCACGAATCTGGGCCGCCGCGTGAACACCGACCGCAGAACCCCCGGCATGGCGAGAAGACGTCGCAGCATCGATCGGCTACGAAAGGCCACCACAACAACCGTGATCCTGGCGACGGCCAAGGCGATGAACAGCGAACCGGCGATGATCTCGGCGGTCGTCAGATGACCGTCGACGGCAATGAGGACGACAGCCGCGGCCAACAGGACCGCGAACGCCACCTCACCGAAGGTGACCGCCAACACATACGCCGCGGTGGTGAGGCCGCCGCGCCGATCGCGGCGGCGCGCATCCGCGAGGAAGACCGTCAGCCCGGCCAGTCCTCCGCTCTTGGAGACCAGATTCAGGAAGTGGGCCGCCGCCCCCAACCGGAGCGTGACAGCAATGTCGACATCCAGTCCGGCGGCGCGCTGCCCCGCACCGTAGAGCAGTCCCATGTTGAGCACGCCGGCAACGGAGCAAACCAGAGCGAGCACGAGCCACGGCACCGACGCCGCCCGCATCACATTCCACGCCGCAGGAATCTGGGATCTGTTCCCCGCCACGAATACCAACGTGAGGACCACGACCAGGGCGATTCCCAACGTCTGCCACGGGAATCCGGCACGTGCCGTGTTGCTCGCCGGAGATACCCCGGCCTGCCGACCAGACTCGATTGTCACCCGCCCAACGTAACCGGCGGTGGTCGGTGGCGACCGTCTCTCCCGGGCCAAGGTCGCGAGCGACCCACGGTCGACGCCCTGGTGACGATTCGGCCGATCCTGCCCGCGACACTAGGTTGGCCCGCGTCGCCAGCGCGCACCCGACCCGGGAGGTCCGACCGTGACCCGTGAACCCATACGCAAGAGTCTCTGGACGTGGGGCACGACCGAGAACGAACCCACCGACGAGCAACGCCGGCAGGCGGCCGAGGCGGTCTCGGCGATGGTCGGCGCCGAGGTGACGGCCCCGCCGGTGCCGTCCCCCGATTCGATCGAACTGCGGGCACCACGGGTGGTCGTGCCCGAGCGTTTGCGCAGCATCTGCAGGACCGACAACCACAGTCGGGCCGCCTACAGCATCGGCGGACACCCGATGGAGTTACTGCAGGGGTTTCGGGGCGAGTTCGCCAACCCGCCCGACGTCGTGGCGCAGCCGCGCGGCGAGGATGACGTCGAACGGATCCTTGAGTGGTGCGCCGACGAGGGCCACGCCACCGTCCCCTACGGCGGCGGCACGTCGGTGGTCCACGGGGTGACCCCGCCCGATTCGGACTCGATCGTCACCATCGTCATGGGAGGGCTGAACCGGGTGCTCGAGATCGACGAAACCTCACGGGCGGCGCGCATACAGGCCGGAGTCAGCGGCCCCGACCTCGAAGATCAGCTGCGACCGTCGGGGCACACCATGCGGTTCTTCCCGCAAAGCTTCCCGTGGTCGACCCTCGGCGGCTGGATCGCCACCCGCGCCGGGGGGCACTACGCCACCGGACCCACCCACATCGACGATTTCATCGAGTCGACCCGGATGCTCACGCCCTCGGGGTGGATGGAGTCGCGGCGTCTACCCGGAAGCGGGGCCGGGCCGAGCCCCGACCGTCTCGTTCTCGGCTCTGAGGGCACACTCGGGCTGATCACCGAGGCGTGGGTACGCATCCAGAAGCGCCCGGTGTTCAGGGCCAAGGCCTCGGCCGAGTTCGACTCGATGGAGATCGCCGCCGATGCCGTGCGCCGGATCGTGCAGACCAAACTCTGGCCGTCAAACCTGCGCCTTCTCGACCCGGTCGAGGCGCAGAAAGCGGCCGGCGGCGATGGTGTTCACGCCCTGCTGATCATCGCCTTCGAGAGCTCCGAGGTTCCGCAGGGACACAATCTGCGGACGGTGATCGAGATGGTCGAGCGGCTCGGCGGCACGATCGCCTCCGACTCGGTGAAGGTCACCGACGAGTCGGACGCGATCAGTGAAGACGGTGCCGCGGCCGCTGCGTGGCGCAAGTCGTTCACCGGGGTCAACGTCGGACTGATCCACGGGCTCGGGTTCGTCACCGACACCTTCGAGACCGCAATCACCTGGGACCGCTGGCCCGACTTCGACGCCCACATCCGTGCCAAGGTCGGCCGCGCTCTCGACTCGACGCTCACCGCCAGTTGGTTGAGCTGCCGGTTCGCCTACAGCTACCTCGACGGGCCGGCGCCGTACTACACCTTCGCCGGGCTCGGGACCACGGGCGGTGAGGTCGAACAGTGGCAGATCATCAAGGCCGCGGCCAGCCAGGCGGTGATCGAGGCCGGCGGCACCATCACCCACCACCACGGCGTCGGTCGCCTCCACCGCGAGGGTTGGGAGGCCCAGTCACCCGAACTGTTCCGTGCCGGCCTCACCGCCGTGAAGAACCGCCTCGATCCGGGCGGGATCCTCAACCCCGGCGTCTTCTTCTGACCCGTCCGTCCAATAGGCCCTTCGCCTGCTACGACCCCGGGGGGATATACGCTCGCCAACATGGACACGGCCTCAGCCCACACCGGGTCACCCGAAGCCGCCCGCGAGTGCTGCGACCCGGTCGAAGAGCCAACCGAGGTCGCCGATCTCGATGACATCGAGTTGGCGACCATGGCCAAGGCGCTTGGTCATCCGGTGAGACTCCGGATCCTGCGTATCCTGGCCGATCGTAAGGCCTGCATTACCGGCGACCTCGTGGCCGAATTGCCGGTGGCCCAGTCGACGGCGTCGGAGCATCTGCGCATCCTGCGTGAGGCCGGGCTGGTGACGGGCGAGATCGAAGGGCCGCGCACTTCCTATTGTCTCGATGCCGCGGGGTTGGCCGCCGTGAAGAAGGCCATCGGATCTCTCTGAGATTAATGGGCTCGTTGGTTTCATCCGCTGACAATCAGCGGTACGGTTCGTTCATCGTCGATTGACGAACAAAGCCGATCCGGGAGCTCAGTGACCGCCACAAAGACCGCCGCCGACAGTCGCGATGTCGACCTCCTCCACCGCCTGTCACTGCTCGACCGCTACCTACCCGTCTGGATCGGCCTGGCCATGCTGGCCGGCATCCTGCTCGGCCGACTCATCCCCGACCTCAACGACGCCCTCGGGAGGGTCGAGGTCGGCACGGTGTCGCTACCGATCGCCATCGGGCTGCTGGCGATGATGTATCCGGTACTCGCCAAGGTGCGTTACTCCCGTGTCGGCGCGGTGGCCGCCGACCGCCGGCTCATGGTGTCGTCGCTGGTTCTCAACTGGCTCATCGGTCCAGCGCTGATGTTCGGACTCGCATGGCTGTTCCTCTTCGACCTGCCCGAATACCGCACGGGGCTCATCATCGTCGGCCTGGCCCGCTGCATAGCCATGGTGCTGATCTGGAACGACCTGGCCTGCGGCGACCGTGAAGCCGCTGCCGTGTTGGTGGCCATCAACTCGGTATTCCAAGTCCTGGCCTACGCCGTTCTCGGTTACTTCTACCTCGAACTGCTCCCCGGCTGGCTCGGGCTCGAGTCGACCAATCTCAACGTGTCGATGTGGGACATCGCCAAGATCGTCCTCGTGTTTCTCGGCATCCCGTTGCTCGCCGGATTCCTCACCCGCTGGTGGGGTGAACGCGCCAAGGGGGTCGAGTGGTACGAGCAGAAGTTCCTCCCGAAGATCCAACCGGTCGCGCTCTACGGCCTGCTGTTTACCGTGGTCGTACTGTTCGCGTTGCAGGGCGACAAGATCATCGGGGAGCCGTGGGACGTGGTCCGTATCGCTCTGCCACTCGTCGTCTACTTCGCCGTCATGTGGACCGGTTCGTTCGCCCTCGGGCTCAGGCTCGGCTTGTCATACGAGAAGAACACGACCCTTGCCTTCACCGCCGCCGGCAACAACTTCGAACTCGCCATCGCCGTGGCGATCGGCGTGTTCGGCGTGACCTCCGGACAGGCACTCGCCGGGGTGGTCGGTCCCCTCATCGAGGTGCCCGTGCTGATCGGGCTCGTCTACGTGGCTTTGGCGGCCCGTCGACGCTTCTACCCCGCCTGACCCCTCTCTCGCCGCTGTCGGGAATCCGGGTGGGTGGATCCACGATTACCCGCGGTCCGGGCACCGGGATTTCAGAGTGGCAGAGTCGCGGAGTGGCGGGGAACGGGTCAGCCGATTCGGGCCGACTGGCCGCCGTCCACCGCCAGGTTCACTCCGGTGATGAACTTGGCCTCGTCGGATGCCAGGAACACGGCCGCGTTGGCGATGTCCCAGGCGGTACCCATGCCACCCTTGAGGGGCACCGCCGAGTTGCGGGTCGCGATCAACTCCTCGCGGTCGCGACCCGCCGCGACGTAACCCTCGATGGCCATCGGCGTCTCCATCAGCCCCGGCATGATGACGTTGGCTCTGATGCCGTACTTGGCGTTGCCCATGGCAACGCTGTGGGAGAAGGCGTTGAGTGCGGCCTTCGACGCCTTGTAGGCGACGATGCCGACCGAACAGACCGCGGCGACCGACGAGATGCTGATGATCGAACCGCTTCCCTGGGGGCGCATCACCGGCAACACGTGTTTGGTGGCGAACACCGCGCCCTTGAGGTTGGTGTTCATGATCCCGTCCCACACCTCTGCGGTCATACGTGACGGACTCGTGTCGTGGGTCCCGATACCCACGTTGTTGTGGAGGATGTCGACGGTGCCATAGAGATCGACGCAGTCGGTCACGAACGCCGCGCACTCGGCCTCGACGGTGACGTCGGCCGCCCGGGCCACCGCCTCGCCACCCGCGGCGCGGATCTGTTCGACCGTTTCCTCGGCCGACTCGATCCGGCGGTCGATGCACAGCACCTTCGCCCCCTCCTCGGCGAACCGCAGCGCACACGCCCGCCCGTTGCCCATCGTGTCCCCCGGCGTCTGGCCCGCTCCGGCCACGATCGCCACCTTTCCGGCAAGTCGTTCTCCCATCCGACAGTTCTAGCCCACCGGAGTGAGACACTCGAACTCCGTGCGCCCGCCCGCTCGGCGAGCCGTGGAAACGAGGCGTACAATCAACTCAGCGAGTCCGCGGCATTCCGAGCACCGCGACCAACCGGGCGGCCGATCACATGGACCGTTTCACCGTTCCAACCAAGTGGTGGCATCGAATCGACGACGGACGCATCCAGTGCGACGTGTGCCCGCGGGCCTGCAAGCTCCACCATGGGCAGCGTGGCCTCTGTTTCGTGCGCAGGCGTCACGACGACATGATCGTGCTCGACACCTACGGCCGCTCGAGCGGCTTCTGTGTGGACCCGATCGAGAAGAAGCCCCTCAACCACTTCCTGCCCGGCACCCCGATCCTCTCGCTGGGCACGGCCGGGTGCAATCTCGCCTGCCGGTTCTGCCAGAACTGGGACATCTCCAAGTCAAAGGAAATGGCCACACTCGCTGACGAGGCCATGCCCGATCAGATCGCGGCGGCAGCCGAGCAACTGGGCTGTCGAAGCGTGGCTCTCACCTACAACGACCCGACGATCTTTCTCGAATACGCGATCGACATCGGGGAGGCCTGTCGCCGCCATGGCATCCGCACCGTGGCGGTCACCGCCGGATACATCGAACCCGGCCCTCTTGCCGAGATGGCATCCGTTCTCGACGCGGCCAATGTCGACCTGAAGGCCTTCACCGACGACTTCTACCACCGGGTCTGTGGCGGTGCTCTCCGGCCGGTGCTCGACACCATCGAGTATCTGGTTCACGAAACGGACGTGTGGGTCGAGCTCACCACCCTGTTGATCCCGGGGCTCAACGACAGCGACACCGAACTCCACAATATGACCACGTGGGTCGTCGATCGGCTCGGCCCCGATGTGCCCATGCACTTCACCGCCTTCCACCCCGACTTCCGTCTGCTCGACCGCCCCGCCACCGCGCCTTGCACCCTCACCCGGGCGCGAGGCATCGCCATCGGCAACGGTGTGCACCACGCCTACACGGGCAACGTCCACGACCCCGACGGGCAGAGCACCCGATGCAGCAGCTGCGGCAAGATCGTCATCGGTCGCCGCGGATACACCCTCGGACGGTGGGACCTCGACGGTACCGGCAACTGCAACCACTGCGGAGCCAGGCTGGCCGGCGTCATCGACGGGCCGCCCGGCAATTGGGGTGCACGCCGTCGGCCGGTACGCCTGTCGACCACAACCGACTCGAGAGGACGAACATGACCGGATCCGGATTGCGTGTACGCCAACCGGCCGTTGCCGGTGCCTTCTACCCCGGAGACCGCGACGCCCTGCTCGCCGAGATCGACCGTGCCTTCGCCGATTCGGTTCGCCCCGTATGGAAGACGGCCGCGCCCGGCGTCGTCGGTCCGCCACCCAGGGCCCTGATCGTTCCCCACGCCGGCTACGTCTATTCCGGACCGGTGGCGGCATCAGCCTTCTCGTTGCTCTCACCCCACCGACACACCATCCGTCGAATCGTGCTGCTCGGGCCGAGCCATCGTGTTTTCCTCGACGGGATCGGGGTTACGTCGGCCGACGCCTGGGACACGCCACTCGGCCGCGTCGACATCGACGACCCGGGCCGCTCCAGGGTGCTCACCGCAGCTTGGGTGCGGATCGACGACCGCGCCCACGCCCCCGAGCACAGCCTCGAGGTCGAGGTGCCGTTCCTGCAAACGGTGCTCGACGATTTCGTGTTGCTGCCTCTCGTCGTCGGAGACGCGACCGACTCCCAGGTCGCCGACACCATCGATGCCGTCTGGGACAGGCCCGACACCGTGGTGGTGGTGAGCACCGACCTGTCCCATTATCTGCCTCACGACGAGGCCACGCGTAGGGACTCCCGGACCGCTGACGCGATCGTAGCCAAACGGCCGACCGAGATCGCCGGTGAGGACGCCTGCGGCAACCGTGGGCTCCGGGGTCTCCTGGCGGCTGCCGACCGACGCGGCCTCGATGTGCAGCGGATCGACCTGCGAAACTCCGGCGACACCGCCGGCGACATGGAGAGGGTGGTCGGATATGGCGCTTTCGCGATCTTCTGAGCCGGTCCCACCCGCGGTGACCCCCGGCGACGGCGAGGTGCTGCTCGACCTGGCCGATGCCTCCATATCGAGCGGCCTGGCCGGTCGGCCCGTTCCCCCGCTTGAAATCAGGTCGCTGTCGGAGTCGCTACGGGAACCCGGCGGCGCGTTCGTCAGCATTCACGTCGACGGTCGGCTCAACGGCTGCATCGGCTCGCTGGGTTCCAGTGGACCGTTGGCACGCGAGGTCCAGTGGCTAGCCCGTTCGGCCGCATTCTCCGACCCCAGGTTGCCGGCTCTACGGCCCGGCGAGTTCGACCGGGCCACCATCGAGGTGTCTGTGCTGTCGCCCCTCGAACCGGTGTCGGCCGGTTCGAGATCCGAACTCTTCGACCGTATTCGACCCGGCGTCGATGGCCTGGTGCTCAACACGCGTGGCCGCCACAGCCTCTTCCTGCCGGCGGTGTGGGACCAACTACCCGACCCCGATGACTTCCTCGATCATCTCCAACGCAAGGCCGGCCTCGTCCCGAAACCGTGGCGACCCGACATGAGCTTCGAACGTTTCGCCGCCCGGGTGTTCACCCGGGACCGGGCCGGCCGACCACCGGTACCGAATCGCAGCGATCAGATCCGGAATGTCGGCGCGCCAGGTTCTAGTTGCACACCGAGCGAGTTGAGGGCCATCGAGACCAGGTTGTACTGACCGACGGTGAAGATCAGATCGAACACCTGTTCCGTGTCGAACTCCGAATTGAGCGCCGACCAGACCTCGTCGGAGATGAACGAGTCGCGCAACAACTCGTCGACTGCCCGCAGAACCGCCCGGTCGGCCTCGTCCCACCCAGCCGCCTCCGGGCCGGCCTGAACCCGTCGGATCTCGTCGTCGGTGATACCCACGTCGCGGGCGATCTCCACGTGCTGCCCCCATTCGTATTCGGCCCGGCACACCCAACCGACGCGAAGGATCGCCAGCTCGCGAACCCGAGGTGTGAGCGTGGACTTGACCAGCACGTGAGTGCCGAAGACCATCCAACGGCGAGCCAGATCGGCGTGATTGGCCAGCGTGCGGAAGATCCCGAGGACCTCGCCGTCGACCCCTCTCATACGATCGAACAACTGCTGTTGGGCCGGGTCGGCGTCGGCATCGGAAACGGGCGGAACACGGGGAGCATCGAGTCGCATAGGTTGCCGATGATGGCACAGTCCCCGTTATGACCGGCATTTGCGACGACCCGGCCTTCGATCCGAGCATGCCCTCGAGTCGGGCTCTACTCGCGCGACCTGGGCAAATGATCGACACGGCCCAGACCACGACGCACGGCATCACGACCATCCTGGGTTCGCGCCGCCAGCGCCGCCGCTCCCCTCAAGGTAGTCTCGACGTCGACTGATCTTCGTACTGTTCGTGCGGTCAGATCGGCGATGGCCTGCACCATCTGCGTGCTTCGACTCAAACCACCGTCCACGATGATCACGTCGCCCACGCCCAGCAGATCCGCGATCGCGGCTATCCGTTCCGCAATGCCCACAACCGCGCCGGCGACCAGATCGGGCACCGTGGTGTCGAGTCCCACTCCGGTGATCACACCCCGAGCGTCGGGATCGAGATCAGGCGAACCCGACCCGGCGAGGGCCGGTACGAACCCGACCGGTCGGCGAGCCCGAACCACCACCTCGTCAAGCGATTCGACCCGGTCGAGCAACCCCATCGAGACCAACCACTCGATGACCGCACCGGCAGTGTTGACCGAACCCTCCACGCAGAACCAGTCGGGATCGTGACTGTCGACCAGGCGCCACAGAGGAAGGGAGTAGGTGCCGACCGGGGCCGTGGCGATCTCGGTCCCGGTGCAAACGTCCAGCATGGCCGAGGTTCCCAACGTGAGCTTGGCGTCACCCGGGCCCACGGCATGGGCGAAACACGCCGCTTGCTGGTCACCGGCACGCGCCGCCACCGGCACCTCTGCCCCCACCAACGAAACCGGGCTGGTGCCCACCACCTCGTCGGTGGCCACCACCGCGGCGAGAAGCGACCTGTCCGCCCCGAACATCTCCACCACGAAGTCGCTCCAGTCACCCGACGATGCGTCGTAGAAACCCGTGGCACCGGCATTGGAGGGGTCGGTGACGAACAGAGCGCCGCCGGTGAGGCAGCTCGTCATCCACGAATCGATGGTGCCGATCCGCAGGGTGCCGGACCGGCGGGCCTCGACCACGGCGGTGTCGTTGGCCAACAACCACTCGATCTTCGAACACGACGCCGATGTGTTGAGCGGGATTCCCGCTGCTCGCAACTCGGCGACCCGGGCCGCAGTGCGGGTGTCCTGCCATCCCAGCGCCGACCTCAGCGGCTCGCCGCTACGCGAGTCCCATGCCACCACCGTGGAACGCTGATTGGCGATCCCCAACGACGACACGTCGGCGATGTCGAGCCCGCTCGCGCCCAGCGACTCCGCCAGCAGACCTACACAGGTGTCGCGGATCTCACCCGGGTCCTGTTCCACCGCCCCCGGGAAGGGATGGGCGATCGAAAGCCGCCGGGCGACCATGGCGACCCTCTCACCGCCTTCATCGAAGAGACCCACCCTCACGCTGGTGGTGCCGACATCGATCCCGGCGACCACACTCATGACGGATCACCCCCGATCAACACACCGGGGTTCATCAACCGATCGGGGTCAAGCGCGTCCTTCACCGCGCTGAGCACGGTCAGGCCCGACTCCCCCAGTTCCTCGGCCAACCACTTGCGCCTGACCCTGCCGATGCCGTGATGGTGCGCCAGCCCGGCCCCCAGCGCTGAGGCCGCCGACATGGCGGCCTGCCAGCAGGCATCATAAGTGGCGACGAACTCGGACCGCTCGGCGGGGATGGCTGCGAACGTGAAGTAGAGATTCGCTCCGGAACGATAAGAGTGCGAGGTGTGAGCGGTGGCGGCGACCACCCCCGGCACCGTCGAGATGGCATCGGTGACCGCCGTGTAGAGAGCCGGGAGACGGGACCAGTCGGTGGCGACCTCGATGGTGTCGGCCAGCACACCCTGGGCGAGCAGTTCCTCCCATGACGGCACCGTGTTGCGGCTGTCGAACCAGGTGTCGACCACGTCGGTGGCCGCTTCGGTCCCACCATGGGCCATACATACCTCGGTGGCTGCGGCGGCCTGTAGCGGCGCCACCCCCGGTGGACCTTCGTGGAGGAACACCAGCATGCAGTTGCCCTGTGGCAGCTTGTCCTTGAAGTGGCGCCACGACTCGCGGCCGTCGTAGAGCCTCACCACTGGCGGTCGCCAACCGGGTCGTATGACCTCGCGGATGGCGGCCAGACCGGTCTCGAAGTCATCGAAATGGAACGCCTGGCGCACTCCCGGCTCGGGCAGCGGACGCAAGGAGAACGTGACCTCGGTGACCACCCCCATGGTGCCCTCTCCACCGAGGAACAGCTGACGGAGATCGGGGCCGGCCGAGGCCCTGGGGGTGTCACGACTCCGGTAGATCGACCCGTCGGGCAGCACCGCCTCGAGCGAGTGGACGACGTCCTCGATGTTGCCGTAGGCCGTCGAATACTGTCCGGATGCCCGGGTGGCAACCCAGCCGCCGACCGTCGACACCTCGATCGACTGGGGCCAGTTCCCGATCGTCAGCCCCTCCTCCTGGACCAGCATCTCGGCCTCGTAACCGTTGGTGCCGGCCCCGAACGTGGCCAGCAGGTTGTAGGCGTCGAGCGACCGGAGTCCCGACACGCGCTCGGTGCTGATTACCACCGAATCGGGCGACGCCAGCACGCCCCCCACCACGCCCGAGCCGCCTCCGCGAGGGATCATCTTCACGCCGTGTGCTCGACAGATCTTCACGACCTCCGACATCTGCGCAGTGTCGGCGGGCGCGGCGACGACCATCGGAAGTTCGAGATGTCCTTCCTCGCGGCGCATCTCTGAACGCATCCAGGTGTCGCGGGCCCGCTCGGCCCGGCCCGCGTCGTCGCGTATGAGGCCATCACCCAGCACGGCCCCGAGTTCGCTGATCAGATCGCTCACCTGTCGTCTCCAGTCTTGAAGGCCATCTCGTCGGCGAGGTGTTGTCGCACGTCGGCAACCTCGGCGTCGCGCCGATCATCGTCCCATCCGAGTTTCGTCGCCATCCGGTCGGCGGCCGCAATCGTGAGGTCGTCGCGTTCTTCCGGCACGTACCAGGCGGCTCGGGTTCGTCGGTAGATCACATCCTGGAGCCTCGTGGCCGCCTCGACATCAACCGCCCAGTCGATCTCGCCGTCGAGGACCCGCCCTCCGGTGACACACGGTTCGGTACCCATCGCCACCACCTCGTCGCTCTCGGAACCGTAGAGCCGTACAAGCCGCTGTGCCACCGGATGACTCACGCCGGTGCGGGAGACGATCCCTGCCGCGTAGGCGTTCAGGTCGCGGCCCGTGCCCGCCCCGGGAACGGGGGTTGTGCCGGGGCCATCGGGCAGGTCACGGCCCAGCCGGTCGCCCACCAGCTCGACCACCTCTTCGGCCATGTGACGAAACCCGGTGAGCTTTCCGCCGGCGACGTTGACCATCCCGCCCGGCCCGATCCACACCTCGTCCTTGCGGGAGATCTCCTTGGGGTCCTTCTTGTCCTGGGCGACGAGTGGGCGTACCCCCGACCAGGCGGCGATCACCTCACCTGGTTCGATCGGCTCGATGTCGAAGTATCGGGTGAGCGGCTTGAGCAGGTAGTTCACGTCGTCGGGTTCGATCTCGGGCCACAGCGGATGATCACCGTGGTAGCTGGTGTCGGTGGTACCCACGTAGACGATACCGCCGCGGGGAATGGCAAAAATCGAACGTTTGTCAGTGGTGTTGAGGATCACGAGGTTGTTGACCGGCAAGCGACCGCGGGGCACCACGATGTGAACACCCTTCGAGAGATGCAACCGGGTGCGCGGCGGATCGACCTCCTTGCGGGCCAGGTTCTCGACCCACGGCCCGGCCGCGTTGACCACCACTTCGCCGCGCACCTCGATGCCACGCCCGGTGATGCCACAGGTGGCGACGACACCGTCGATGCGGTCGCCATCGTGGATCAGATCGGTGACGCCCACCATGTTGGCGGCGACCGTTCCGGTGGCGACCGCGGCACGCAGCACCGCGAACACGAGGCGGGCATCGTCGGTGAGGTACTCGCGATAGGCGATGGCCCACCGGTAGGGATCGGTACGCAGGAGAGGTTCCTTGACGGCTATTTCGTCGACCCCCCAGGTGGTGTGACGGTCCTCACCTTCGACCGCCCCGAGCTTCTCGTAGGTGCCGATCCCGGTGCGGAACTTGGCCAACGAAGCCCGACCCTTGACCGGCACGACCATCCAGCATGGTTCGGACAGATGCGGCGCCATGGCGTGGACGGCCTTGCGTTCCAGCGCGGTCTGACGAACCAGGCCGACCTCACCCATGGCCAGGTAACGCAGGCCGCCGTGGATCAGCTTCGACGACCTCGACGAGGTGCCGGCAGCGAAGTCGTCGATCTCGAGAACGGCCACGCTGAGGCCGCGGGCCGACGCATCACGCGCCACTCCGGCGCCGGTGATGCCACCGCCGATCACGACCACATCGAAGCGGTCCGAGTCGAGTCGGTCGAGCAGGCCGGCGCGTGACGCCGGGGTGAGGGTCACTGTCTCATGCGGCATCAGCCGTCTCCGTTGGTTGTGGCTGTGATCACGCATGCCTTGCTCAGCCATGCGGTGCTCAGTCGGCGGAATCGGATTCCCCGGCGGGCGGTGGATGGTAGAAAATCGCGAGCTGACCGATCGCCGAACCGAGGCCGATCCCGCCGGCAATGATGAGACCGGTCCATCCGTCGAGCGAATCGATGATGTCGAGCTTGTTGTCGACGGAGTAACGACCGGGACCCGCCACGGCCACCGCCACCGCCATGGCCGCGAGGATGAAGTTGTATTCCCAGCCGCCGCCCACGATGAAGAAGCCGCTGTGCCTGTGCACGGTCCAGGTGGCAACGAACATCAACGCCACTATGGAGGCGGCCGCCAGTGGCGTCAGCAGCCCGGCCGCGAAGATGAGACCTCCGCCGACCTCGGTCGACGCGGCCATGTAGGCGTGGAGCCTGCCCGGTTTCATGCCCATCGAATCAAACCATCCGGCGGTGCCCGGAATCTTTCCGCCGAGGAAGAACTTGCCGTATCCGTGAGCGGCGATCGTGACGCCGACGACAACCCGGATGGTCAGCAGAGCTGCGCTGATGACATCCGATGGAAGCTGGAACGTGTCGCCGGCGATTTGTGCTACAAGCATGAGGTCTCTCCCGGTTGTCGCGAATAGTAGGAGGCTGAGACGATGACGTCCGTATTAGCCGCTGTTCGGTTGCCAGTGTGCTCGGTCGACGGCGCGCTCTCCGGGCTCCACCCGGTCGAGATGGCGGCACTTGTGCTGAGGCACCTCGTCGACGACGGACCGGTGGGGGGCGACGCCATCGACGAGGTGTGGGTGGGTTGTGCCGAACCGGTCGGCGCCCAGGGAGCCGACATGGCACGCGCCGCGGTGCTCACGGCCGACCTGCCGGCCAGGGTTACGGGCGTGGTCGTCGATGCAGCCGAGTGCAGCGGAACACTCGCTCTGCATGCCGCCGTGGCCGCCATCGGGTCGGGTCAGGTCAGCCACGCGGCCGTACTCGGGATATCGAATTCGTCGATGGTCCCGCCGGGGGCGTCCGCGCTGAGCCGCACCTACGGGCGGCCCTGGTCCGATGGTCCGGCCGTGAGGTTCGAGGCCGGCGGCGGGTTGCTCGCGCCCCATCGCGCCGCTGAGCTGGCGGCCGAGGCGGCCGGTTTCGATCGGGCCGATCAGGACTTGGTGGTGCGACGGAGTCTTGATCGTCGCGTCACCCACGCTCGACACGATGGTGTTGTCGGGGTCACCGCGAGGTTCCGGGCCGGATCGGCCGCGATCCGGGGCACGACGGTGACCGCCGATGTTCTGCGCGACCTGCCCGACGAGCTCGGTCGGCTCACTGCCGCGTTCGAGCCCGACGGCACGGTCACCGCCGCGTCGTTCGCCCCGCCGGCCGATGGCTGCTGCGGCCTGTTGCTTGGGCCGTCCGGAGGACCGTCGCTCGGTCGGGTAGTTGCCACCGGTCGTGCCGCCGGAGATCCTCGATCACCCAGCGAGGGCGCGACCGCCGCGGTCAACGCTGCTCTCGACCGGGCCGGGTTGACCCGTTCCGACATTGTCCGATGGGAGATCGTCGAGTCGAGCGCGGCCGCGTTGTTGTGCATCTGCGCCCGCCTCGGGCTCGACCCGGCGGTGGTCAACCCGTGGGGTGGAACTCTCGCCACCGGCGACAGTGCGGCGGCCGAGGAGATCCGCCTCACGGTCGACTGCATCGGCTGCCTCGACGCGATACACACGGCCGGCCCGATCGTAACCCTGGTGAGCGGACCGACCGCCGCGGCGGCCACCGTTCTGCGACCCGGGGTGCGCGTTCTTGATCAACCGGGCGGGTCCTAGGCTGATCGCATCATGGGAGACTGCAGGTGAACGTCTTCAACGTGATCATCGCCACGATCGCCGCGCTGGCGATGATCAAGCTCGGCCTCACCATGTTGAGGGGACTCGCTCACCCGATACCCGAGCCGCCACCGGCCGGCGAGTTGCGCAAGGTCAAGATCTCGTACCGGTGCAGCATCTGCGGTTCCGAGGTGCGTATGACGATCGCCCCCGACGAGGACCCGCAGGCTCCCCGGCACTGTCTCGAAGACATGGATCTGATCACCCCGGTCGAGTGACCGGCCGGGGTGTCTCGCCGGCTGCGCATGGCCGACACCCGACTGATCCTCTATCCTCGTCGCCATGACTGAGAAGCCGACCAAGCGCAGAGTGCAGAGCGGAAGGGTCACCGCGAAGGGAACCCATCCCGACGGCTACACCCCGAGTTCGGTGTCTCACACCGGCTACAACATGCAGAAGCCGAGCCCACGGTGGGTTCCCGTGCTGATGTTCGGACTGATGGGCCTCGGTATCGCGCTGATCCTGGTCAACTACGTCGGTTCGTTGTGGACGACCAACAACGGCATCCTTCTGATCGGTTTGGCCATGATCCTCGGCGGTATCGTCACCGCTACCCAGTACCGCTAGGGCAACCGGCCCCTGAACCGCCCGGTGGATGGTCACCTGCCGGCGCGGCCTCTCAGTCGAAGTTCTCCCAGTAACGGCTGGGCATCGGACCCCGCTGGTTGAGGTACTTCGAGCCGAGCTCACCCGAACCGTAGGGACGATCCGCCGGTGTGGTCATCTGCTGGAACGAGATCTGACCGATCTTCATGCCGGGATAGAGGGTGATCGGCAGGCTCGAGACGTTCGACAATTCGAGCGTGAGCTGCCCGGCGAAGCCGGCGTCGACGAACCCCGCCGTGGAGTGGATCAGCAAACCGAGTCGGCCGAGACTCGACTTGCCCTCGAGACGGGCCACGAGGTCGTCGGGCACCTCGACCCGCTCGAGCGTCGACCCGAGCACGAACTCCCCCGGGTGGAGCATGAACGGATCGTCGTCATCGGCCTCGATGAGCTGAGTGAGTTCCTCCAGGTTCTGCTTCACATCGATGTGGCCCAGGGTGTGGTTGCGGAACACGCGGAACCAACGGTCGATACGCAGATCGACCGACGACGGCTGAAGGCCATCGGGGTCGAACGGTTCGATCACGATGCGGCCGGCTTCGATCTGCTCTCGTATCGAGCGGTCAGAGAGGATCACGAGTATTCTCCCGTCTGGGTTGCGTGGAGTGGAGTGGGGACGTCCTGGGGGTGGACCTCAACGGGTCCGCTGCGATCAGGATGCCCTGGGGGGCGCGCGATATCGTTGCCGAGCAGTTCGAGTTGGTCGCCGGTGGCAGCACGGGCACCTTGCGTCCAGTGGCGGCGGCACAACAGGTCGTAGCTGACCTCGCCTGCGGCCGGTCCCGTGGTGTCGCCCATGACCTTGAGTTGACCGGACACGACCTGGTGTCCGTCGATGAACCGGGCGTTGTGGGTGGCCCTTTCTCCGCACCAGCAGCGGGCTTCGACTTGGATCTCGATTCGGATGTCAGCCAACTCGAGCAGTCGGGTGGTGCCCGGAAACAGCTCACCTTGGAAACTGGTGAGCAATCCGAAGGCGTAGACGTCGACTCCGAGATCGTCAACGACCGTAGCCAGCTGCTCACACTGCACCGGGTCGTAGAACTGGGCTTCGTCGCAAATGACGGCATCGACATGACCATCGGCCCGAATCCGCTGGCGGACCAGGTCGAACAGGTTGGTGGTCGAATCGACGATCTCGGCGTCGGCCGACACCCCGAGACGGCTCGATACCTGCCCCTCACTTCGGTCGAGTTGGGTCGTGAGGATCGTCGTGAGCCCCCGCGCCCGCAGGTTGTAGTGGATCTGGAGGACCTGAGTCGACTTACCCGAGCCCATGGTTCCGAATGTGAAACGAAGTTCGGCCATCGGCCGGACTGTACACGGATCAGATCAATCGTTCCCCGACGGCGATTCATCCTCACGACTCGCAAGGTGACACCATCGGGGTAGACCCGAGGCTTGGTGCGGCGGCCCCCAAATCACGACAATCCCTGACCCGATCAGACCGCTTCTCACCACGATCGGCGGCTGACACCGCTACGATCGGCGCCGCCCGCGGGTGTAGTTCAATGGTAGAACATCAGCTTCCCAAGCTGAATACGCGAGTTCGATTCTCGTCACCCGCTCTCTGCAAATACCCAGCTCAGCGGGCCTCTTCGGCTCCTGGCGCTGGATCGCCACCGGGCTTCGTGCCTAGAGTGTGCCTAGAATATCGGGCAACAGTAGGCACGTATGGGCAGCAGCAGGCCGTTCGGCAACATCCGCAAGCTCAAGAGCGGGCGCTATCAGGCGCGCTACTACAACCTCGGGAAGCAGGTTCCGGCCGACACGACGTTTGCCACAAAGGCCGAGGCGCGAGGCTGGTTGGCGACGATGGAGACCGACATCCTCAGTGGCCGTCACGTCGATCCATCGAGCGGCCGCGAGCTGTTCGGCGCATACGCCGCCCGCTGGCTGGAGACGCGCGATCTACGGCCCCGGACGCGTGACACCTACGCCTCGCAGCTCGCTCACATCCTGGCCGAGTTCGAATCGGTGGAGCTTCGGAAGATCACGCCATCCGCGGTGCGGGCCTGGCACGGCCGGCTGGCGAAGTCCGGCCTCCATGCCAACACGGTGGCCAAGGTCTACCGACTGGTCCGCACGATGATGGACACCGCGGTCGACGACGGGCTCTTGCGGACGAACCCGGTCCACATCAAGGGCGCCGCCGTCGAGCGATCGGTCGAACGCCCGGCCCTCGATTGGGATGACGTGAGCCGGATCGCCGAGGCGATCCATCCCCGGTTCCGCGCGCTGGTCTGGGTCGGTGCAACATCGGGCCTGCGGTTCGGTGAGCTGAGCGGGCTCACCCGTCGCCACATTGATCTGACGGAGCGAACGCTGCGGGTTGAGCAGGCGCTCACGTTCATCCGAGGCCAAGGCCCGACGCTCGGCCCGCCGAAGTCGGCCGCCGCTCACCGCACCGTGACCATCCCCGCCAGCACCGCGGAACACCTCGCTGGACACATCGAGACTTTCGTCGATGACGGTTCAGACGCCTTCATCTTCACCTCGGTCAAGGGCAGCCCGCTCCTCAACCGCTACTTCGCGCCGTACTGGAAGAAGGCGTTGTCGACCGCCCAGCTCGACGATGGCGTCCGCTTTCACGACCTCCGCCACCTGGCCGGCACATCGGCCGCAACGGCTGGGGCCTCGCTCCGCGAGGTCATGGCGAGGATGGGCCACGCCTCTTCCGACGCGTCCCTCCGCTACCTCAAGGCCTCGGAGCGCCGAGACAGCGAGATTGCTGACAGAATCGGCCAGCGCATCCGCGGGGACTTGGCGGACCCGCGTGCCTAGGACACTCCAATGTTTGTCGAATACCATGTCTGCATATACCTCATAGACCACTAGGCTTTCCGAGAACCGACATTCGGAGGCTTATTCGATGCCAGATCCTGAGCTACAAGCAATGTCAGCCGTTGCCGACGCCTTGAAGCCACTTACTGAGGAAGAACGCAGCCGAATCCTGCGGTGGAGCGCTGAGCGGTTTGGCGTGCAGCTCGGAGCAACCACTGAACAGCGAACAGATCGCGGCGGCGCCGGCGATGAACCCGAGGGCTTGGAGAAAACAGATGCCAACGAGAGCGGATCGGACTACGGGCACTTCGCTGAACTCTTCGATGCGGCGGGCCCGGACACAAGCGCCGACAAGGCCTTGGTCGCTGGGTACTGGTTCCAGGTCGTGCGAAACCAGGACAAGTTCAAGTCGACCGAGCTGCAGACCGAGCTGAAGCACCTCGGGCACGCTGTACCGAATATCACGGAGGCGATGACGGCCAACATCAAGAAGAAGCCAGCGCGAGTGTTGCAGATCGCCAAGTCAGGAACTTCGAAACAAGCTCGAAAATCATACAAGCTCACCCGTGAGGGCCAGAAGCATGTGGAGGCGCTGATCAGCGGCGCTACGGCGGAGTGAGCACGACACCGGAGGACGCTTTATCGATCCTTCCGGACGGGCTCAAGGAGGACGTCCTCCATGCGCTCGACGAGATCCTCCGGAACTACCGCGAGCGCCGATGGGAACCGTCCGAGTTGAACGGTGGCAAGCTATGCGAAGCCGTCTACACGGTCATTGTCGGTTTCCTCGAAGGCGGGGCCTACCCCGATCGAGCATCAAAACCCTCACGGTTCCCCCAGGCATGCCTCGCCCTTGAACAGCGCTTCCAGGCCGTGCCGGACAGTCGGTCGCCGCGAATCCTCATTCCTCGGATGATGGTCGGTCTCTACGACATCCGAAACAACCGAGGAGTTGGGCATGTTGGGGCAGACGTCGATCCCAACCACATGGACGCCACGGTCGTCGTGAGCACCAGCAAGTGGCTCGTCGCCGAGTTGGTACGGCTTCTTCACAAAGTGACCACTGAGGAGGCCACCAGCATCGTCGATCAGCTGATCGAGCGAGAGGCGCCGTGGGTCTGGGGAGACGGACACCTAAAGCGCGTTCTACGAGCTGGCCTGACGTGGAGAGAACAGACGCTGATTCTCCTGTTGTCTACAATCTCCGGAACCACCGAAGAGAACCTGTTGCGCTGGCTTGAACACCCGTCTCCAGGCGACTTCCGCCACAAGATTCTTCGGCCCCTCCACAAGAGCCGGCTGATCGAGTACGACTCGGACCTGAGGTCCGTCATCCTCTTGCCACCCGGGATCACCGCCGCCGAGGACTTGCTGCATGCAGGGGGACCATCGTGATGTGTCTCCGACGACCTGCGCAGCAGGCTCTCGCCCTCGGACACGGGCAGACGAACTAGGCATGAGTAGTTCGCTACAAGCCTTCGCGGACGAATCGCATCGGCGTAGCGAATACATGATCTGCGCCGCCACGATCGCCAGTAGCGATCTCACGCGTACGCGGACCGAACTACGCAAGCTCAGGCTCAGTGGACAACGCCGCCTTCACTTCGCCAGCGAGGGCGATCCTCGGCGAAAGCGCATCCTCAGTGCCATGGGTGATCTGGACGCTTCGACGAGGCTTTTCGTTGCGTCGTACCCTCGACAGACACAGGCTCGAAAGGCGATTCTGCAGAGGATGGTCGTCCAGCTCCGAGAGGACGGTGTCAGGCGCCTCGTGCTCGATTCACGCGAGGGGCAGGACCACAATGATCGATCAGCGATCCACGAAGTGATCGGGTCGCGGCCACAGCCAGCCTTTGAGTATCTCCATCAGCCCTCCGCAACGGAACCTCTACTCTGGATTCCAGATGCCGTTGCTTGGGCTTGGGGCCGAGGAGGCCACTGGCGAAAGCGGCTTGAGACTCTGGAACTGGTTCAGTCGGTCATGAGAATCGAAATGCCCTGAACGCGCAAAACCCGGCCGCTCACCGTCCGGAGAGGAGCCGGGTTTACTTCCTCGGGCTAGTGCCCTCAGCAATCTAAGTATCGGCTATCGGGGGCCGAACTTCAACCCACCTTTCCTCGGAATCGGCTCCTCGTAGTCAGCATCCGAGGCGCTGCAGTCCCTTGACGCAGCCCCGATGAGGCGTGAGCGCCCGCGGCGGCCAGATTGCGGTCGCGTGACAGGTTCGCCGGATTTGTCCCAATCTCCGGATTCGACGGCCCACAGGTAGAGGTATGAATCCTCGACCAGCAGCTGACACGGCCGCCGCACCGGCGCTGTGGGACGTCGCGGGCCTCGCCCATCGGCTCGGCGTGACCGAGCGCTTCGTGCGTCGGCTCGTCGCCGAGCGTCGGGTGCCGTTCTACAAGATCGGCAAGTTCATCCGGTTCGACCCAGACCGCATCGACGCCTGGCTCGCCTCTACCGAGATGGACGACCTGTGACGTCACCGGCAGCCGCGGCCGGCTCCGTCGCGTCGAGTCCGAACGGTCTCGATCGAGGGCGACCCCGCACGCCAAGCGAGTCCTCCGAGCGCCTCGCCACCACACGCAGCCCTGGAGCGCATCCACCGCTGCGCTCCACCAGCTGAGCCCACCGAAGGTCACGGCCGTGCATCTCCCAACTACCTACCCACCGAGAAGACCAAGAACGACAGACGAGTGCACAGTGTGTGCGGATAGGTCCTCGCGGCTCACGACGCCGCGGTCGGAGTGAGCGGGAC
>QIIW01000125.1 GCA_003231645.1 Acidimicrobiia bacterium
GCCTTGATCGGACTCGTGTTCCTCCGCCAGGGCGACCCGGCCACGAGAACGGCCGCCGGAGGAGTCGAACCGGCGGCAGAATCGGCGATCTACCCCGTCCTGGGGGAGCTTCCACCCGGTTTCGTGGCATCGCCGGATGCGTCGTTCGCCGTGCCCGACCCCACCAATCCACCGGCGGTCGCGGCACTCGTCGGCAGGTCCGGCCCGGACCGTTGGACAGCGGTCTCACGGGTCTCGGCCATGGCCGAGAAGCCCGCAGGTGTCACCGACGAAACCGACGCGGTGACTCTGGGGGGCATCACCGCAGCTCGCCTCATCAACGACGACGGGTCCGCTCATTACTCATGGCAGGACAACGGAGTGTGGGTGACCGTGACCACCCGGGCAGCAGATCCGGGCGGGCTGATGCTTGCCGTACGAGTCGAAGCCGATCCAGAGAGCGGACCTCCGCGATTGGGTTTCGAAGGTCTCCCGCCCGGCTTCAGTGTCCTGGCCGGCGCCACCGATCTGTCCACCACACCCTCTCCGATGGTCCTTGCCGTCGAAGATCCCAGCCCGGGCAACCCACAAGGCAGAATGGTGAGCGTCGAGGTCTCCTCAGGCGGTATCGCCGACGCGGTCGGAGCACCGGGGGCAACAGGCACGATCGATCTGATCGACATCAACGGCGCCACCGCACTCGTCATGACCGACGGCAGGGGTAGCCACGTGGTGTGGACGGTCGGCGACAACCTGACCGCCGGGCTGGGCACGTTTGAGCTCTCGGTCGACGAGACCATCGATCTGGCGAGAGCCGTCACGTTCGTCGACGAAGCACAGTGGCGGGAGATCTACGGCGTCGGGCCAGGGATGCCTCCGGTGCCGACAACGACACTCCTCACCTCGCCGACGCCCGAGGGCTGCCCGACCGGAACCGGCGGTCGGTCGGGACCCACCACGACCGTCCCCGGCTGCCCCTAGCCCTGGCGGCCAGGCGACGATCGACTCCGAAACGAGCGATTCCAGCGTCGCAATCCCTCCACGATCTGCGAGGATGCACGCAACCGTTTCGGAGGAACTCGATGTCAGCATTCTCGTCTGCCGACGACCACGGGCTGCGGCCCACGATGGAGGAGCTCGAAGGCCGTGACGCCTTCGTACGCCGTCACATCGGACCGACCGAGGACGACCTCGACGGGATGCTCGGGGTGATCGGTGTGGCCTCTCTCGACGAGCTGATCGACCGCACCGTGCCCGACGACATCAGACTGGTCGACGATCTCGATCTGCCGGCACCGGTGGGCCAGAAGGGCGCCCAGGACGAACTGCGGGCCATGGCATCGGCCAACCGCCAGCTCGTCTCGCTCATCGGAATGGGCTACAGCGACACGGTCACCCCCCCGGTCATTCGCCGCAACATCATGGAAAACCCGGGCTGGTACACCGCCTACACCCCCTACCAGCCGGAGATCTCCCAGGGCCGCCTCGAGGCGCTGCTCAACTACCAGACCATGGTGATCGAACTCACCGGGATGGAGATCTCCAACGCCTCGCTTCTCGACGAGGGCACCGCCGCGGCCGAGGCCATGACCATGCTGCACCGCATCGACCGCGGCAGGAACGGAAACCGATTCGTGGTCGACGTTTCGTGCCACCCCCAGACCATCGCGGTGATCGAGACCCGAGCGACGCCGATGGGACTCGAGGTCGAGGTGGCCGATCCCTTCAGCGTCGACCTCGACGGGGTCTACGGGATGCTCGTGCAGTACCCGGGCACGACCGGCGCGATCCCGGACCTCGCCACCGCGATCACCAGGGCACACGACGCCGACACGATGGTGGCGGTGGCCGCCGACCCGCTCGCCCTCACGGTGCTCACTCCTCCGGGCCAACTCGGCGCCGATGTCGTGGTCGGCTCGACCCAGCGCTTCGGTGTGCCGATGGGTTTCGGCGGCCCTCACGCCGCCTACTTCGCCACCCTCGAGAAGTATCAGCGAACCATGCCCGGCCGCCTCGTGGGTGTGTCGGTCGACACCGAGGGCCGGCCGGCGTTGCGCCTGGCGCTGCAGACACGCGAGCAACACATCCGCCGTGAGAAGGCCACCTCCAACATCTGCACCTCGCAGGTTCTGCTCGCGGTGATGGCTTCGATGTACGCCATACATCACGGACCGACGGGGCTCCGGAGAATCGCCCGGCGCATCACCCGCATGGCCGCGGTGCTGGCCGAAGGACTACGCCGGGGCGGCATCGAGATCGTCCACGATGCCTTCTTCGACACCGTCTGTGCGCGCGTGCCCGGCCGGGCCGACAAGGTGATGGCGGTGGCGTTGTCCGAGGGGCTCAACCTCCGACGGCTCGACGCCGACACGGTCACGATCTCCTTCGACGAGACCACCACCAGCCCGGTGATCGAGAAGGTCTGGCATTCGTTCGGGGTCACGGCCGAGGTTTCGGCCCTCGACCTGACGGTCGATGATCCCCGACCCGAGGCCTACATCCGTACCACCCCGGCCCTCACCCACAAGATTTTCTCCGCCTACCACTCCGAGACCGAACTCGTCCGCTACATGCGACGCCTCGTCAACCGTGACATCGCCCTCGACCGGGCCATGATCCCGCTGGGTTCGTGCACCATGAAGCTCAACGCCGCCACCGAGATGGAGCCGATCTCGTGGCCCGAGTTGGCGTCGATCCACCCGTTCGTACCGGTCGATCAGACCATTGGCTACCAGCGCATCATCGACCAGCTCGAACACTGGCTGGTCGAGATCACCGGCTACGCCGCGGTCTCGCTCCAGCCCAACTCCGGGGCCCAGGGCGAACTCGCCGGGCTCCTGGCGGTGCGGGAGTATCACCGCAGTCGGGGTGACACCAATCGCAACATCAGCCTCATTCCCTCGTCGGCGCATGGTACCAACCCCGCCAGCTCGGCCATGGCCGGCTTCGAGGTGGTGGTTGTGGCCTGCGACGACAGAGGCAACGTCGACCTCGACGACCTCGACGCCAAGATCGCGGCCCACCGCGACAACCTGGCCGTGTTGATGATCACCTACCCGTCCACCCACGGCGTGTTCGAGACCGAGATCCGCCGTATCTGTGCCTCGGTCCACGACGCCGGCGCTCAGGTGTATCTCGACGGAGCCAACCTCAACGCCATGGTGGGTCTGGCTCGACCCGGCCGCTTCGGTGCCGACGTGTCGCACCTCAATCTTCACAAGACGTTCTGCATTCCCCATGGTGGTGGTGGCCCCGGCGTCGGTCCGATCGGTGTCGGTGCCCATCTGGCACCCTTCCTGCCCAGCCATCCGCTCAATCCGGTGGCCGGACCCCCCACCGGCCCGGGGCCGATCGCCGCCGCCCCTTGGGGGTCGGCCGGCATTCTCGCCATCTCGTGGATGTACATCAGGATGATGGGGTCGAAAGGGCTCGCCGAGGCCACGAAGGCGGCAATCCTCAACGCCAACTACATCGCGGCCCGCCTGTCGTCTCGCTACCCGGTGCTCTACTCGGGCGCCGAGGGATTCGTCGCCCATGAATGCATCCTCGACACCCGGGTCATCCAACACGAAGCCGGAATCTCCGTCGACGACATCGCCAAACGCCTCATCGACTACGGCTTCCACGCCCCCACCATGTCGTTTCCCGTTCACGACACACTCATGGTCGAACCAACCGAGTCGGAGAGCCGGGCCGAACTCGACCGATTCTGCGATGCGATGATCGCCATTCATGACGAGGCCAAGGCGGTACAGGCAGGCACATGGCCGGCCGACGACAACCCCCTCGTCAACGCCCCCCATTCGGTGGTCGAGGTCGCGGCCGACGCATGGAACCACCCCTATTCGCGTACCGAGGCCGCCCACCCCTCGGGCTGGGCGCTCGGCGACAAGTACTGGCCTCCGGTCAGCCGCATCGACAACGCCTACGGCGACCGCCACCTGGTGTGCAGCTGTCCCCCGATGTCCGATTGGATTTCCGATTGAACCCATCGTGCAGAGGTACCCAACAACGCCGACGGTTTCAGGGGCCTGCCATGTCCGATGCTCGATCCACGCGAAATGGGGTGTTGCGATGACCGACACGTATCGACTCTCGGACCGATACACACGCGACCACGGCACCGTGTTCATGACCGGCGTGCAGGCGCTGGCCCGGCTGCCAATCGAGCAGCTCAGGGTCGACCGCACCAACGGCCTCACCACCGCGGCCTTCGTGGCCGGCTACCCGGGATCGCCGCTGGGTGGGGTCGATTCGGCCATGGCGTCGGCCGCGAAGCTCGCCGGGGGCCTGCCCATCGTCCTGCGCCCCTCGGTCAACGAGGAATACGCCGCCACCGCGGTGATGGGCAGCCAGTTGGCCGCCTCACGACCCGACTCGAAGTACGACGGCGTGGTCGGTCTCTGGTACGGCAAGGCACCCGGTGTCGACCGGGCCAGCGATGCCCTTCGTCATGCCGTGTTCGCGGGCACCGACCCACACGGCGGAGCGGTGGCACTGGTCGGAGACGACCCGAGTGCAAAATCGTCGACGGTTCCGTCGTCATCTGCCGCCTCCCTGGCCGATATGCACATCCCCGTCCTGTACCCCGGCGACCCGGCCGAGGCCCTCGACCTCGGTCGTCATGCCATAGCCATGAGTCGAGCCACGGGATTGTGGACCAGCCTCAAGATCGTCGCCGATGTCGCCGACGGCACCGCCACCGTCGACCTCGACCCCAGCCGAGTCGACCCGGTGGTCCCTCTGATCGACGGTGGGCCCTACCGACACCTACCCGACGGCCGGCTGCTCACACCGCACACCGTCGAGATCGAGCGGGAGATCTACGAGGTGAGATATGCGCTGGCACTTGAGTACGCCGCGCTCAACCGACTCAACCACACCACGGTCAACCCGTCCGATGCCTGGCTGGGGGTCGTGTCCTCGGGCATCACCTACCAAGAGGTCAGAGAGGCCCTCTCCCGACTCGGATTGCAAGCCGACACCGACATCTCCGACGCCGGTATCCGGTTGCTCAAGCTGGGCATGCCGATCCCGTTCAATGCCTCGACCATCCGGTCATTCGCCACCGGGCTTGAACAGATTTTCGTGATCGAGGAGAAGCACCCCAACGTCGAGAACCTGATCAAGAACGCCCTCTACAACCACGTCGAACATCCCCTCGTGGTCGGAAAGTTCGATGAGGACGGGGCGACACTCCTCCCGGGTCATGGCGCGCTCAGCGCCGATCAGATCATGCCCGCCCTGCGCCGTCGCCTCACCGCCCGCCTCGGACACCGACTCACTCCACCCCTGCCGGTTCGCGAGCGCATCCCGCTGGCCGTCACGCGCTCCCCGTTCTTCTGCTCGGGGTGCCCACACAACCGGTCCACGGTGGTCCCCGACGGCACCCTCGTGGGTGTGGGAATCGGCTGTCACGCCATGGTGATGCTGGCCGACCCCGACCGGGTCGGCGACATCGCCGGGCTCACCTGCATGGGCAACGAGGGCACCCAGTGGATCGGCATGGAGCATTTCGTCGACACCGATCACATGACCCAGAACCTGGGCGACGGCACCTACTTCCATTCTGGCCAACTGGCCATCCAGGCCGCCATCGCCGCGGGATCACACATCACCTACAAGCTGCTCTGGAACGATGTCGTGGCCATGACCGGCGGCCAGGACCCGGCCGGTCGTCTCGAACTCGCCGATGTGACCGCCCAACTGCTCGGCCAGGGTGTGACCCGCATCATTCTCACCACCGATGACCCGGGCAAGCACCGTCACGACCGATTGCCCGCGGCAGTCGAAGTGTGGCACCGCCGTCGCATACTCGAGGCGCAGGAGACGCTGCGATCCACCCCGGGCGTCACCGTGATGATCCACGACCAGCGGTGTGCCGCCCAGGCCCGACGCGACCGCAGGCGTGGCAAGGTCGCCGCCCCCCGAACACGAGTGATGATCAATCATCGGATCTGCGAGGGTTGCGGCGACTGTGCCCGCGTGTCGAACTGCCTGTCGGTCCAGCCCTTCGACACCGCTCTCGGACGCAAGACCACCATCGACCAGACGAGCTGCAACCTCGATCTGTCGTGCCTCGAGGGGGACTGTCCGGCGTTTGTGTCGATCACCCGTCCCCGCTTCGGTCGCAGACGTGGGGGCGTCGGACTTCCCGAAGCGGCGACGCCATCGGTGGCCACGCCACCCGACGACCTTCCGGGTCCCCCACGGGGGCCTCGTGACGTGAGTGTCCACATCACCGGTATCGGCGGCACCGGCGTGGTCACCGTCGCCCAACTGATCGGCACCGCGGCGATGCTGGAGGGGGCTCACACCCACGGCCTCGACCAGATCGGGATGTCGCAGAAGGCCGGGCCGGTGGTGAGCGACATCCGTATCACCCACGGCGGCCCGGCCGACAGCAGTCGGGTGGGAAGCGGGCAGGCCGATCTGCTGCTTGCTTTCGATCTCCTGGTGGCGGCGTCGTGGACCGGGCTGGCGGCTTCGGACCCGTCCCGTACGGCGGTGGTCGGGTCCACCTCCGTGATACCCCCCGGCGAGCAGATCGCCCATCCCGAAACCGAAATGCCCACCGTCTCCGAGCTTCTGGCCAGGGTCGAGACGGTGACCCTTCCCGATCGGCGTCACTGGGCCGAAGCCGGGGAGATCACCACGGCCCTTTTCGGGAACACCGTCACGGCCAATGTGTTCGTGGTCGGCATGGCGGTGCAGTCGGGCCTGCTACCGGTCGTCCCTGCTCTCATTGAGGAAGCGATCGCCCTCAACGGTGTGGCGGTGGAGGCCAACACCGCTGCGTTTCGTTGGGGGCGCTGGCAGATAGCCGACCCCGCCATGGTCGACGCCGAGATCGGGGAACGGACCGTGGTCGCCGCCGGCCCCGCCGAGCTGCCCGCTGACCTCGCCGATCGAGTCCACATCCTGTCCGGTGGCGACGACCACCTGGCCGGTATTCTCACCTTTCGGGTCGACGACCTGATCGGTTTCCAGAACCGGGCCCTCGCCGAGAGGTACCTCACCCGGGTTGAGGAAGTCGCTCGGGCCGAGAACGTGGTCGTGTCGGGGAGCCACCGGCTCACCGGGGCCGTGGCGGTGGGGCTCCACAAGCTCCTCGCGTACAAGGACGAATACGAAGTCGCCCGCCTGATGCTCGACGACGATGCAAACGCCGCCCTCGGCCTCATCGCCCGACACGGCGACAGGGTCTCGTGGCGCCTGCATCCGCCCACTCTCAAGGCCATGGGGCTCAGCCGCAAGATCTCGGTGTCGATGCGTTGGCACCCGGCATTCGCCATGCTTGCCCGCGGCAAACGTCTCCGCGGCACGCGCCTCGACCCGTTCTCCCGCAATCCGGTGCGGCGTCTCGAGCGGGGCCTGCCGGACGAATACGGTGCGGCCCTCGACCGGGTGCTCGGCCGACTCGATGTATCGAGTCTCGATCGGGCCATCGAACTCGCCGTGTCACCCGACCTGGTTCGAGGATTCGAGGACCTCAAGCTCCGCAACGTCGAGGTCTTCCGCCAACGGCTCGCCGAACTGTCGGCCGACCCCGTAGCCGGCCCCGCGGTCGGATAGACCAAGCAGATCCCGCCCTTCACCGAGAGGCCCGCCGTGGAGCTCAGAAACGCCCAGACCAACGAGGAACTCGAAGCGATCCGCGACCAGACCATCGGTTTCGTCAGGAACGAGGTGATGCCGAACGGCGACCGATGGGAGGCCGACGGCAAGGTGCCACGGGAGGTCCTTCGTTCGATGGGAGCACTCGGCATGTTCTCGCTCCGGGTACCCGAGAAATGGGGCGGCCTCGGGCTCGGCCCACTGGCATCGGCGACGTTCGCCGAGGCCCTGGCATCGTCGACGTTCGCGGGGTTCGACGTCACCGTTCTGGTTCACACCGACATGGCGATGCCCCACCTCGTCAACGTCGGCAGCGACGAACAGATAGAGCGATACCTGCCCGGCGTGCTGTCGGGTGAGCGCATCCTGTCGATCGGGGTCACCGAGCCGGACGCCGGATCCGATGTCGCCGGGATCCGGACTGCAGCAATGCGCGACGGTGACGGCTGGCGCATCAACGGTTCCAAGATGTTCATCACCAACGCCGTATACGGCGACATGACCATCGTGGCGGCCCGTACCAAACCCGAGGACCGCTACGGAATCTCGATGTTCCTGATGGAGGCGGGCACGGAAGGTTTCTCGGTGGCGAAGAAACTCGACAAGACGGGCTGGCGATCATCCGATACCGCCGAACTCCATTTCGACGACGTGTGGCTGCCCGACTCGCAGCTTCTCGGCACCCTCCACCGCGGCTTCTACGAGACGATGCGCAATTTCCAGAACGAGCGGATGGTGCTGGTCGGTATGGGCGTAGGCGCTTCTCAGGCCGCAATCGACATGACGGTCGACTACACCACGGAGCGAAAGGCGTTCGGCGGTCGGCTGTTCGACCTCGGTGCGATCAGGCAGCGCTTGGCGATGCATCAGGCCGAGGTCGATGCCATGCGGGCGTCGCTCTACCACTGCGCCTGGCTCACCGAACAGGGCCGCGACACGGCGCGCGAGGTGTCGGGTCTCAAGGCCTGGGCATGCGAAGTCACCAACCGGGTCATGTACGACTGTGTGCAGTTCCACGGCGGAATGGGTTACATGCGCGAGTCGGCAATCGAGCGCATGAGCCGCGACGCCCGCATCCTGCCGATTGGAGGCGGCGCCACCGAGGTCATGCTCGAAGAGGTGGCCAAGCGGCTCGGCTCATGACTCGCCCGATTCCTCGCCGTATCCGGTCTCTGCTCTTCGCCCCGGCCGTGCGAGCCGACCTGGTTCGCAAGCTTCCGGCCACCGGTGCCGACGCGGTCGTGATCGACTGCGAGGACGCGACACCCGTCGCCGCCAAGGAGCAGGCCAGGATCAACGCCGCAGAACTCGTCACCGAAATCGGAGGCGACATTGCCGCTCTCATTCGGATCAACGACATCGGCACCGCCTGGTTCGTCGACGATGTTGCCTCCCTGCCGGCAGGCGTCGCCGGGATCGTTCTTCCCAAGGCCCACTCGACGGCGGGCCTCGACGTCCTGGCCGACGCGCTGCGGCACCGCGGGCTCGACGATGTCTGCGTCGTGGTCGGATTGGAGACGGCACTCGGTGTGGCCGAGGCCCGGCTCATCCTGTCACATCCGTTGGTGTCCGCCGCCTACTTCGGAGCCGAGGATTTCGTCGCCGACATGGGTGGCGTCCGCACTTCCGGCAACCTCGAGGTTCAATACGCGCGTTCGGCCGTGGCGCTGGCCGGACGTCTCGCCTCGGTACCGGTGATCGATCAGATCGTCGCCGACTTCCGTGACGACGAACGCTGCCGTCGTGAATGTGGCGAGGCACGCGCCCTCGGATACACGGGCAAGTTGTGCATCCATCCCTCTCAGGTGGCTGTCGCCAACACGGCATTCACACCGTCCGACGATGAGATCGACCGGGCCCGTCGACTCATTGCCGCCTACGAAACCGCATCCGCCGGCGGTGTGGCGGCGATCGACTTCGAAGGGCGCATGGTCGACGAACCGGTGGCCAATCAGGCCCGACGCGTGCTCGACTCGATCGTCGACTGACCCCGCCTCACCCTCCGACACTCGGGCGACCGAGCATCAGGGCGTTGCGGATTGCCCGGCACACCAGGACATCGGCCTGGTTGAAGCCGCGGTGCTCGAAGGTGGTGATTCCCTGGCCGGGACGTGAACGCGAGGGACGGGACGCGACCACCTCGGTCTCGACCCGAAGAGTGTCTCCGTGGAACATCGGAGCGGGGAATACGACCTCGGCGAAACCGAGATTGGCGACTGTGGTACCCAGGGTCGTGTCGTGGACCGATATCCCCACGACCAGGCCGAGGGTGAGCAACGAATTGACCAACGGCCGGCCGAACTCGGTCTCGTTCTCGGCGTAGTCGGCGTCGAGGTGGAGCCATGCCGGGTTCATGGTCATGGTGGTGAATCCGACATTGTCGGCCTCGGTGATGGTGCGGCGAACGGCGTGTTGGATGACGGTACCGGGGGTCAGGTCCTCGAACCAGCGTCCGGTGATCGGTCTCTGCATGCCGGGAGTCTCTCAGGTGAAGCGGCCGAGTAGCGATCCGGTCATCGGTGATCCGTCGAATCGCCCCAGCGTGCACACGATGCGCCGGTCCCCGGCCTGCCAGGATCTCCGATCGGGTACGTACGCCGACAAGCCGATGGTGAGACCAATGAGATCACCGTTGAGAGCATCAACAGCCGAGTCGAAACACAACGACCGTGAACGTTCGGCGAGCTCTTCGACTCCGGGCCACCGCGCCGACGGCCCATCGGGCACTTCGACGAGAGCCACCACCTGTGAGTCGTGACTGTCGCGGCACGGGACAGCCCGCACGACCTGGGTCGAACGCCCGTCCGGTTGAAGGAAGCAGTCACCCGCCCTCAGACGTTGTGTGCCGACATCGCCGCGTTCGGTGATCACCCCCGAAGTCGGATCCCGGCGGGCGTTGTCCACGTTGGCCGGCGAACCACACGCGGAGGCCGCGAGCGCGACCACCGCCACGACTGCCGCGAGAGTGATGCCCGGTCGACGCATTCGGCGACGCTACCCTGCGCCCGTGCGAGAATACGACCTGATGATCATCGGGGCCGGGTCGGGAAACTCGATCATCGGCCCGCAACACGACGACTGGGACATCGCGATGATCGAGAGGGGGCGTTTCGGTGGCACCTGCATGAACGTGGGTTGCATACCGTCGAAGATGTTCGTCTACAGCGCACTGTTGGCCGAACTCGCCACCCACGGTCCGGCGCTCGGGGTCGATACTCGCTTCGAGGGCGCCGACTGGCCCGCGATCCGCGACCGGGTCTTCGGGCGAATCGATCCGATCGCCGAGGCCGGTGCCGAATATCGCGAAAGCCTGCCCAACGTCACCGTCTACCGCGACTCGGCCCGGTTCACGGGCCCGAAACAGGTGACGGTCGCCGGTGAGGTGATCACCGCCGACAAGATCGTGCTGGCGGCCGGTGCCAGGCCCATGATCCCCGACATAGCCGGTCTCGATGAGGTCGGCTACCAAACCTCCGACACGATCATGCGGCTCGAACGGCTGCCGGAACACCTCCTGGTCATCGGTGGGGGCTACATCGCCACCGAGTTGGGCAACGTCTTCGGATCGTTCGGATCCGAGGTGACGATCATGGTTCGCAGCGGCCGCCTGTTGCGCCACGAAGACGACGACGTGAGCCTCAGGTTCACCGAGGAATACCGTCACAAGTTCGACGTGCGCTGCATGACACAGGTCCTCGCCGCCCGCCGCGAGGGCTCGGAGATCGTACTGACGATCTCGCAGAACGGGGTCCACGAGGAGATCCGCGGTGATCAGCTCCTGGTCGCGACGGGCCGGGTACCCAACTCCGATGATCTCGACGTGGCCGCCGCCGGAGTCACGATCGACGCCGCGGGATACGTGAGGACCGACTCGCGGATGCGCACCAACGTGCCGGGCGTCTGGGCGCTCGGCGACATCACCAACCCCGCCCAGCTCAAGCATGTCGCCAACTACGAAGCACGCGTGGTCGCCCACAACATCACCCACCCCGACGACCCGATCGAGATCGACGGCCGCCCCGTTCCCCACGCCGTCTTCGGCCATCCCCAGGTCGCGAGTGTGGGCCTCACCGAACGGGAATGTCACGAACGCGACATTCCCCACGTGTCCCACATTCAGGCGTTCGGGTCGGCGGCCTACGGCTGGGCCATGGAGGACACCAGAAGTTTCGTGAAGCTCATCGCCGACCCGGCCACCCGCCGGCTTCTGGGTGTCCACATCATCGGACCCCAGGCATCCACGCTCATCCAGCAGCTGATCCAGGGGATGACGCTCGGGCAGACCGTCGACGAGATGGCTCGGGCCCAATACTGGATCCATCCGGCGTTGCCCGAGGTACTCGAGCAGGCGCTGCTCGAACTCCAACTCTGAGCGTCGTTCAGTCCGTCCCGGCCGACTCCGACATCTTCTCGGCAATGGAGCGTGCCCACCCGTAGTCGCTCTTGCCGTTGGGGCTGCGCACCACCGCGGATACGCGGAACAGATGCTTCGGGGTCTTGTAGGCGGCGATCCTGGCTCGGCTGTGGGCCACCAGATCGGCGTCGCTGATGTCGTGGCCGTCCTCGATGCTCACCAGCGCGGTAACGGACTGGCCCCAACGCTCATCGGGAAGACCGACCACGATGGCGTCACGGACCGACGGGTGCGACTTCAGCGCCTCCTCGACCTCTTCCGGGTAGATCTTCTCACCTCCGGAGTTGATGCACACCGAGCCCCGGCCAAGCAGGGTGACGGTGCCATCGGCCTCGACCGTGGCGTAATCGCCGGGGATCGACCAGCGACGCCCGGCAATGGTCGGAAACGTCTCGGCCGTCTTGACCGGGTCCTTGAAATATCCCAGCGGGATCGCTCCCCCGTTGGCCAGTCGCCCGACCTCGCCCGATCCGGCCTCGACCACACGTCCATCGTCGGTCAGAACGGTGGTGTCGAGGCCGAGCGTGAACCGTGCCGTGGCAGTGGTGCCCATCTCGCGACGCGAGATCTGTGACGCGAAGCCGATCGCCTCACTCGACCCCAGGCTGTCGAGAAGAGTCATGTTCCGGTGGGCGAGAAAGGCCTGTTTCGACTCACTCGACCACATCACCCCGGATGACAGGACCTGATGGAGACTCGATAGATCGTGGGGTCGACCGGCTGCTTCTGCCGCGTCGAGGGCGGCGAGCATCGGCCGGGCGAAGGCGTCACCGACGATGGTGAGCATGGTCAGCCGCAGGTCCGAGACCAAGGTCCAGAGCTCATCGGCATCGAAGCTGCGACTCTCGAGGGTGGCGACCATGCCACCCTGGGTTATCGTCTGAAGAGCCGACATCCCCGATGTGCCGTGCATCAGGGGAGCGGCAGCCAGCAGGCGGGTCACCCGGTGGCGTGAGTGCAGTTCGACCGCCGCCGAGATCGCTTCGTCGACGGTTTCGGGAACGCCGCGGTCGATCACGTTGTAGTGGGCGACCATGTTGGCGATCAGGTCGCGGTGCCGCCACATGACGGCCTTCGGGTTTCCGGTGGTGCCTCCGGTGTACAGGAACCAGAGGTCGTCTCCTGACCGACGGATGCGGGCCGCCGGATCGTTGGCCGAGATCAGATCCTCGTAGCCGACCGCACCATCGACCAGTTCCTGTCCGCCGACCTGCACCAGCAACCTCAGATTCGGGCAGCGCTCGCGGATCTCGATCACCCGCTCAGCCAACGTGTGGTCGAACAGCACCACCGATGCTTCGGCATTGGTCAGCAGGTAGGCCAATTCGTCGGCCAAATAGCGATAGTTGACGTTGCAGGGAACAGCACGATTCTTGAACACCGCGTACTCGGCCTCCAGGTATTCGAAGCCGTTGTAGAGATACAGCGCCACTTTGTCGTTGTGGCCCACGCCGTACGACCCAAGCCCCGCGGCCAGTCTCGCCGCCCGGTCGTCGAACCCGGCCCAGCTCCGAACCTCGTGGCCGTGGGCGGCAGCATCGGCCTCGGGGCACGAGTCGGCGACTCCCTCCCAGATGCTGGCGAAGTTGATCATCGAGTCTCCCGGTCGTTCGGGCCCGTAGCCTACGACGTGACGCTCGGCACCAGAAATGCTGTCGCGGGCCGTATTCGATTCCACGGAAGGCCATGGGATGGACCACATAGCCGGATCACTGGGCCCGCAACAGCGGCGCGACGATCTGGCCCGACTCGCCACCGAACATCTCGATGTCCTCGTGATCGGCGGCGGTATCACCGGCGTCGGGTGTGCTCTCGATGCCGTGACCCGTGGCCTGACCGTCGGCTTGGTCGAGCAACGCGACATCGCATCGGGCACATCGAGTCGGTCCTCGAAGCTGATCCACGGTGGTCTGCGCTACCTCGAGCAGTTCGATTTCGCTCTGGTGCGTGAGGCCCTCCACGAAAGGGGCCTGCTGGCCGACACGATTGCCCCCCACATGATTCGCCCCGTTTCGTTTCTCATTCCGCTCACTTCGAGGGTCTGGCAGCGCGTCTACTTCGGCGCCGGTGTGCTGCTCTACGACATTCTCGCCCTCGGCAACAAGCAGTCATTCCCTCGGCATCGTCACCTGAGCCGACGTTCCGCGCTCGAAATGATGCCGGGTATCAAGCCGTCATCGCTGATCGGCGGGATTCTCTATCACGACGCCCAGGTCGACGACGCCCGCTACGCGGTGTCCGTCGCACGCACCGCGGCCCGCCACGGTGCCGCCATCACCACCAGCACTGAGGTCACCGGATTGATCATCGAGGGCGCCACCGTTGTGGGTGCCCACGTCCGTGATCTGGAGACCGGTGACGAAATCGATGTTCGCGCCACCAAGGTGATCAACGCCACCGGTGTCTGGATCGACCAGATACAGGCGATGGCCGGCCCGGCCGGACTCAAGGTCGAGGCCGCCAAGGGGATCCACATCACGGTGCCCGGTGACCGCATCAGGGGCGACAGCGGCATGGTTGTGCGCACCAAGAGGAGCGTCCTGTTCATCATCCCGTGGGGAGACGAGTGGCTCCTGGGTACCACCGACACCCCTTGGAATCTCGACCGGAACCATCCTGCGGCCTCATCCGCCGACATCGACTACCTCCTTGAGCAGGCCAACACCATGCTGGCAAGGCCGCTGGGCCACGACGACATCATCGGCGTGTTCGCCGGGCTCCGCCCGCTCATCAAGGGCACCGTCGACGACACGACGAAGCTGAGTCGCGAGCACGCTGTGGCCGAGCCGATCCCGGGTCTGATCTCGATTGCCGGCGGCAAGTACACCACCTACCGGGTGATGGCAGCAGACACCATCGACACCGCAGTCGAGGGAATCGGACGAACCGTTGCACCATCGTGCACCGCCGAGCTCTCACTGATCGGTACCGACGGATGGAAGCACCTGCGCGAATCCGCGCCACAGATCGCCGTTGATCACAACATCTCACCGGCGATCGTGGAGCGGTTGCTCTGGCGCCACGGCTCCGGAATCACCGACGTCCTGGCCATCGCCGACTCCGACCCGGAACTCCACGAGACGCTCACCGGCGGTCGATACCTGGCCGCCGAAGTGGTCTACGCCGTTCGACACGAGGGTGCTCTGCACCTCGACGATGTCCTGGCACGAAGGATGAGGATCTCGTTCGAGAATCGGGGGCGTGGAGTGGCGACCGCCGGACATGTCGCCAGGCTCATGTCGGTCGAGTTGGGCTGGGATTCCGTTCGCACCGCCGACGAGGTGCGGCTCTGGTGCGAACGTGTCGAGGCCGAACAGGCCGCCAACGCCGCCCCCGACGATTATTCGGCCGATGCCGCACGACGTGCCGCGAACGATGCCCGTCGGGTCATCGAGGTCTGAGCATGGTCGGGGGCGGTCGGTCATGAGTCCCGTGCCTTCGCTCACCCGCGACCAGATGATCGAGGTCGACCGTCTCATGATCGACGAGGCCGGAATCAGTCTCGTGCAGATGATGGAGAACGCGGGGCGGGCCCTGGCCGGTTTCATAATTGATCGTCACCGACCCTCCAAGGTCACGGTGTTCGCCGGCCGAGGAGGAAACGGCGGTGGCGGTCTCGTCGCCGCCCGGCATCTGGCCAACCGTGGCATCGATGTCGACATCATCACATCGTCACCTCCCGCGGATTTCGTCGATGTCCCGGCCCACCAACTATGGGCCCTGTCGATGACCCGCGCCCGGCTGGTCGACGAGCCTTCACCCGACACCGACGTGATGATCGACGCCCTGATCGGGTATTCGTTGACGGGCCCGCCGCGCGGCCGGACACTCCGCCTGATCGATGCGATCGACAGGTCCGACCAACCGGTGGTATCGCTCGATGTTCCCAGTGGTGTCGACTCCACCACCGGCGAATGCCCGGGCTCGGCCGTCGCAGCCACCGCCACGCTCACCCTCGCGCTTCCCAAGACCGGGCTGTCGATCAGCCCCAACACCGGGTCGCTGCACTTGGCCGACATCTCCGTTCCCGCCGCGCTCTACCTGCGTCTCGGGGTCGAGGTGCCCGCTGACCTGTTCGCCGGGTCCCAGATCATCGACCTCTGCTGACCAACTCCCCGCCGGCCCATTTCCGGATGCATCCCGGGCCCGGGTGCCTGGACATACACTCGGCGACAATGTCGAGCACATTCGGGACTCTCTTTCGGATCTCCACCTTTGGGGAATCCCATGGTGGCGGTGTCGGCGTGGTCGTCGACGGATGCCCTCCGCGCCTGGCGCTCGACGAGACCGACCTTCAGCTCGATCTCGATCGGCGACGACCGGGGCAGAGCCGCCTGGTCACTTCACGCGACGAGAGCGACCGCGCACGCATCCTGTCGGGGGTTTTCGGCGGCTTCACCACCGGGACGCCGATCGCCGTCGTGGTCGACAACCTCGATCACAACAGCGGCGCCTACGACCATCTGCGCGATGTCTACCGACCGTCGCATGCCGATTTCACCTACGACGCCAAGTACGGAATTCGCGATTGGCGGGGTGGCGGACGCAGTTCGGCACGCGAGACCATCGGACGCGTCGCGGCCGGAGCGATCGCCCGGAAACTCCTCGCCCAGACCTGTGGAGTGGAGGTGCTGGCCTGGGTGTCGAGTGTGAGGGACATCCACGCCGATGTCGACGTCGACACGGTTGAAGTCGCCTCGATCGAGGCCGACCCCACCAGATGCCCCGATACCGACGCCGCGGCGCGCATGACCGAGGCCATCGAACAGGCCCGGCACGATGGCGACTCTCTCGGCGGGGTCGTCACCTGCGTGGCCCGCGCAGTGCCGGCCGGATTGGGCGAGCCGGTGTTCGCCAAACTCGATGCCGACCTGGCCGGTGCCCTCATGTCACTACCGGCTGCCAAGGGCATCGAGGTGGGCACGGGTTTCGCCGGCACGCTCCTGACAGGACTCGGCCACAATGACCCGTTCACCATCGTCGATGGCGAGGTCCGCACCACCACCAACCACAGCGGCGGGGTGCAGGGAGGTATCTCCAACGGCGCCGATGTCGTGACGCGTGTGGCGTTCAAGCCGACTGCCACCATCTCCAGTGAACAGCAGACGGTTACTCGTGACTCCCGGCCCACGACGCTCGCGGCTCACGGTCGCCACGACCCGTGTGTGCTGCCGCGGGCCGTCCCAATGGTCGAGGCGATGGTGCTCCTGGTGCTGGCCGACCATTGGATGCGCCAGAGAGCTATCGGCGTGCTACCGGCTCTGGACGAACTGCCCTGAGCACACCCCAATCGGCGAAGCAGCCTGCGGGATCAGGCCGCGACAACCGTGGCCAGACAGAGCGGGCGTTGGGCGAAGCCCAGAGCCGCCGCCAGTGCCGCCGCCTGCAGCTCCAGCTCCGATGCCCGGCGGCGGTACGTGTTGGAGAGCGGGGTGCGGATGCTCGTGGCCATGAGGCGGAGGTCGGTGGCACGCGAACGCAACGCCGCCAGCACGATCGATGGGTTGTGGTGCCGACTGTGTGCGGTGGATGGAGTCGTGAGGAGATCGGTCATATCCGTGAGCCTCCTGGCTGGTGGATCCAACTCTGTCAACCGGACCGCCTCACGAAATGTTCCCCACCCTCGCCGAACCGACCGCACCACGACGGTGTGGCAGCAGGACCGAACGTGGTTCAGCGCTTGTGGAAGGGCGGAGAACTCACGACCGCTTCCACATCGGTGCCGCGAACGTCGATGGTGACGGCGGCGCCGTCGTCGACTCCGGCCTCCAGGAACGCCAAGGCAATTCCCTGGCCCAGGACCGGTGAGAAGTTCCCGCTGCTGATCTCACCGACGGGTCGACCGCCGAGGCTCACCACCTGGTGGGCGCGAGGGGGACGACGCCCTTCGACCACCAGGCCTCGCAGCGTTCGCTTCGGCCCGGCCTCGGCCTCGGCCATGAGTGGTTCGCGCCCTCGGAAATCACCCTTGTCGAAGCGTACGACCCAACCGAGACCGGCCTGCAACGACGTGATACCGGGGCCGAGTTCGTGACCGTGGAGCGGGAGGCCGGCTTCGAGACGCAACGTGTCGCGCGCCCCGAGGCCGGCCGGTACGACCCCGGTGCCGAGGACGAGATCCCAAATGTGTCGGGCCGACTCGACGGGAACCGCGATCTCGACACCGTCCTCGCCCGTGTAGCCGGTGCCGGCCACCACCACGTCGACGCCGTCGATCGAGAGTTGCGCCACATCGAATCGTGGAACCGCAGCAGCCTCGGGCGCCACCTCACCGAGCCGGGAACGAGCCTCGGGGCCCTGCACCGCCATCACCGCCCGGTCGGATGTGACGTCGACGATCCCGGGAACAACCGCTCCCTGCGACAATGCCTCCACCACCCGGGAGGTATTGGAGGCGTTCGGCATCACGTCAAAGCGGTCGGGGGTGATCCACCACACGATGATGTCGTCGAGCACCGAGGCATCGGACTCGTCGAGTAGGTGGGTGTACTGGGCGCGTCCGGGCCGGATGCGATTGAGGTCGTTGGTGAACGCCCACTGGAGGGCCTCGAATGCGCCCTCACCCGTGACACGGACCGTGCCGAGGTGGGAGACGTCGAAGGCGACGGCTGATTCGCGACACGCCGCATGTTCGGCCAGTGTTCCCGATGGATACGACAACGGCATCTCCCAGCCGCCGAACGGCACCATCTTGGCATCGAGATCCAAGTGGGCTTGGTGCAGCGGCGAACGACGATCTTCTGACACGGTGACTCCCGGCTCTGGCGCGGTTTGGCGGACGACCTCCGGGCTGTCGTAAGCCCGATCAGGCGGCGTTGGACAGACCGTACTTGAGACCGAGTCGTTCGACGTCACGGCGACACAGGAGCCTGACCGAAACATCGGGTCGCTGGGCTTCGAGCAAACGAATCTTGCGATGCTTGCGGGTGACCAGCGACTGGCGGACGGTGGTCACCTCGACGTAGGTGTCGAAATCGCACAGGTAGAAGTCGGGGGTGAAACCACATGTGGGGTCGCCCACCTCGTTGGTTTCGAGCACGAATGTGGTGGGTTCGTACTCCCACCTGATGCCGTAGCTGTCGAACAGGTCGGCAATCTCGCGTTCCGACGGGTGAGCAAACATGCCCATGCGGGGTCAGGCCTCGCCGGCGCTGCGATGGAGGTGGGCGGCCGCCATGTCGGCCCGCTCCGCAAACAACTCGACGATGCGCGCGTCGACCTCGTCCTTCACGGCCGCCAGCGGCAACACGTTGAGTACGCCCTGGCCGTTCTGCAGTATGTCGATCAGTTCCGCCCCGGTATTGACCAGGACCGAACGAGAGCCGTCGATGACGAGGTTGGCCGATGCGATGTCCTCACCGAGACTGTCACGGACATAGGTAAAGACCCGCCGGACCTGCTCGAGGCGAATTCCGGCATCGAGCAGGCTCTTTATGACCTTCAGTTCCAGCAGGTCGCGGTAGCTGTACTCACGTCGACTACCGCTGCCACGGGCCGGCGTGAGCGAGGGCTTCACCAGATCGGTGCGGGCCCAGTAGTCGAGTTGTCGATAGGTGATCCCCACGATCTCGGATGTGGTCTTGCCGCTGAAGCCCTGCTCGCCCATCGGGTTCGTCTCCCCAGGTATCTCGACATCGACGAAATTACGACGATGTGACCTGCTCCCGACAATACGGGGGCGACGCGCCGAGGTCAACGATCCACGGACAGATACTCGCGCCGGGCGCGGCGCGAGCGGCGCTCTCAGCGGCCGGTGGTTATGTAGCCCTCGAGGTGCCGACGCTCCTCCTCGAGTTCCGCCAGGCGGGCCTTCACCACGTCACCGATGCTCACCAGGCCTGCCAGTTCGCCGTCGGTCACCACCGGCAGGTGCCTGATCCTGCGGCTGGTCATGAGCGCCATGAGCTCCGCGATGTTGTCGGACATCGCGCACGACACGACTTCGGTCGTCATGAGCGTGGACACCACCGCATCAAGTGTCCGGGGGTCGCGATCGAGACTTCGAACTATGTCGCGCTCGCTCAGGATGCCTTCCAGATGAGACCCGTCCGAAGACACCACCAGCGCGCCGAAGGAGAGCTCGGCCAGCTTCCTCACCGCCGTCGCGATCGTGTCGGACGGATCGAGAGTGGCTACTTCGGAACCCTTGTTTCTCACGATGTCGCTGACCCTCATGGCTGTCCCCCTTCGTCGGCGCCCCCAACTTTCTCAGAAATCGGGCTCGATGTGAAGCACGCCTTACAGATTCTGCCCGACGACGAAGCGATCAGTCCTCGAAATCCTCTGGTGAGATCGACTCTATGAACTCCTTGAACTGCTCGACGACCTCTTCGGATTCGTCCTCGATCAGCTCATCGGCACCTTCTCGATAGCCGGCCTCGTCTATCACCAGATCCTCCATGAAGATCGGAGTGCCGGTACGGGTCGCGATCGCGATCGCGTCGGATGGCCTGCTTGAGACGGTGTGGTGTTCGCCATCACTGATCAGGTGCAGTTCGGCGAAGAACGTCTTCTCGCTCAGGTCGGTGACCACGACCTTTTCGACATCGATGCTCAACTCCTCGAATATCTCGCGGATGAGATCGTGGGTCATCGGCCTGGGGGTCTTGATCTCGTCGAGAGCCAGTGCGATTGCCGTGGCCTCGGGCGCGCCGATGAAGATCGGCACCAGGCGACCGGCAGCGGATCGTTCGCGCAACAACAGCACCGGCACGTTGGACGGCATCTCGACCCGAACCCCGACGAGCTCCATCTCCTGCATGTCGACAGACTACGACAGGTAGAGTTCATCCACATAGGCATCGGGGTCCGATGACAACACATCGGTGTCGACCGCGGCGAGAACCTTGACGTTGCGATAACGGCCGCGGTAGTCGAGGCCGTATCCGATCACGAACTCGTCGGGGATCTCCACGCCCACGTGATCGAGTTCGACCGGCACCACCCGGGCCGGAACCCGGTCGACGAAAGTGCAAAACGTCAATGAACGGGGCGATCGTCGAGTCAATTCCCCGCGCAGGAAGGCGGAGGTGAGACCGGTGTCGACGATGTCTTCGACCACGACCACATCGCGACCGGTGATGTCGATGTCGAGGTCCTTCAGCAGCCGCACGCGTCCGGTGCCTCGCTCGTATTTCGTGATGGCGAGAAAGTCGATCAGGGAGTGGATCGTCATGGCCCGGGACAGGTCGGCAAGAAACGGCACACTTCCGCGAAGCACCGCCGCGAGCACCACACCGTCGTCGAAACGGCCCGAGAGCTCCCCCGCCAGCCGCTCGACGGTGGCATCGATGGCGTCGGCGTCGAGGACCACGCGCAGGCCCGGGCCGGTCATGGCTGCCTCAGGTGATGTCCCAGGTTCCTGTGCATCACCGACCGTTGAATCACCTCACCGAGTGCCACCAGTTCGTCGAGTTCGGTTCGTGCCTCGGCCGCGGCGTCGGTGTTGCGTTGGGCCCGAGCACCGAGCAGTTGGTCGAACAGGCCCGCTTGGCGCTCTGCCGCGACCTTGAACGTGCGCAGATGGCGCGGTTCGAGACCTCGACGGCCGAACGCGGCGGCAGCCTTGGCCACGATGAGCGCCTCGTGGTCATAGACCACCTCACCAGACGAGGTGATGGGTTCGATCAGACCGAGCCGCTGGATTTCGTCGATGAAGATCGTGTCGACGCCGGTGGCATCGGCCAGCTCATGGGTGGTGAGACTCACCGAACCTGCCTCACCGACCGTCAACCGGGGCGCCGGGCGCTTGGTCGCGGGCTTGGACGGCGGAGGTTCCGATTCCTCCCCGGTAATGGTGGCCCCGGCGGGCTCGTCGTCACGCCGCGAGAACAGTGTGGGCTCGCGGGGATGCTCGGGAACGCCGACCCGCTCGACGGCCGACCCGGGGTCACCGGAATCGAGGCGACGCTTGATCACCTTGAGCGGAAGGAAATTGTCGCGCTGCTGCTCAAGAATCCACCTGAGTCGATCGACGTCGGCTTCGTAGAACTTGCGATATCCGGAAGGAGTTCGTTCGGGCGATATCAGGCCTTGGCTCTCAAGGAAACGGATCTTCGAAATGGTTATGTCGGGGTGTTCCTGTTTGAGCAGGTTGAGCACCTCGCCGATCGAACGATGTGAGGTCTCAGCCATGGTCACACTCCGGGCGGTTCACAGCGGCCCAGTGCCGTGGGCGAAAATCAGCTTGTACTTGCCGATCCTGACTTCGTCGCCGTCAAGCAGGTCGGCATCGTCCACGCGACGGCGGTTCAGGTAGGTGCCGTTGAGTGAGCCGACGTCCTTGACTCGATAGGTGGTGGCCTCACGTACGATCTCCGCGTGACGACGTGACACTGTGATGTCGTCGAGGAAGATGTCGCTCTCGGGATGTCGGCCGACCCTGACCAGGTCAGAATCGAGTGAGTAGCGCGCTCCGGTTTTCGACCCTTCCAGCACCACGAAGAGGCCCTGGTCGGCCCGGAACGACGAAAGGTCGACATCGGCCAGGGGTCCACTGTCGTCGGTGTCGACGAAGGTGTGAGTGGTGGTCACCTCACCCGATACGAGTTCGGCGCCACATGATGAACAAAAGCGCGCCTGTGACTTGTTGTGATGGCCACACTCGGGGCAGGTCACCTGGGACAAGACGCCGCTCAACCCTCGATCAGGGCCTGATACGCCGCGGCATCGAGAAGCGAGTCGGGCTCGGAGGGCGACGACATGGCGATCCGGCACAACCAGCCCTCGCCGTAGGGATCGGAGTTGACCAACTCGGGGTTGTCGGCGAGCTGATCGTTGACCGCCAGGATCTCGCCGCTCAGAGGGGCATAGATGTCGGACACCGATTTGGTCGACTCGACCTCGCTGAACGACACACCCGTCTCGACCACGGTACCGACGGAGGGCAGATCGATGAAAACGACATCGCCGAGCGCATCCTGGGCGTAGTCGGTGATTCCCACGGTCGCGGTGTCGCCTTCGACACGAACCCACTCGTGGTCGGATGAGTACTTGAGTCCTTCAGGAACGTTCATCCCACAGAAACTAACCGATGCCGGGCCCGCTCATGGAGCCGAGGCGACAAACTCATTCCCGAACCATCTCCTCGATCCGTTTGGCATATTCGGCGGCGAGCCGATTGGCCGTGTCGGGCCTCTGGGCCTCGGCCATAACCAGCGTGGTCGGCTCCTCCGGGTCGGGGAGAATAAGGGCCCACCCGTCGTCATGGTGGATACGAACACCATCGACGAGATCGATGCGATGGTCCTTGGCCTGCTCCACCAACACCCGCATCACCGCACCCTTTTGTTCCCATGGGGTGATGACGTCGCGGCTCGCCATGTGGACGGGCGGCAGCGAGTCGACCACCTCCGAGAGCCGGCGACAGCTCTTGGCCAGCAGATCGACGAGCGAGGCGAAGGTGGCGATGGCGTCGAACGCCGGCATGAAACCGGGGACTATGAACCGGCCGTGGGTGTCGGAGGCGAAGCAAACCGACGGGTCGGACGAGGCCGCCATGATCGATGCCGGCGAGGTCGGGGTGAGAACGACGCTGCCGCCGAGGGCCTCGACCATCTCGGAGGCACGGGCGGTGGCCGATACCGGCAGGGCGACGCTCGCACCCTCCAGGGCCGGGCCACGAAGATCGATCAACGCCATGAGTGCCTGATCGTCGGTGAGAGTACGGCCACGGTCGTCAACCACGGTGAGTTGCTCGCCGCCCGGGCTGAAGATCACGCCGAGTGCGGCCCCCGAGGTGGTGACCAACTCGGCGACCCGCTGGGCGTGGGAGATCCGGTCGAACCCGGCGACACCCAAGGTCGAGACGAACGGGTTGACGGCCATGACCTCGGCCCCGAACTTGGACATCAGGTTGGGCATCACGAACGACACCGAGCCGAATCCGAAGTCGGTGACCATCTTCATGCCGGCGGCCCGCAGCATCGGCAGGTCGACCGTCGACTCGATGGCGGTTGCGTAGTGCTCGAGCGCCCGTGGTGCGTAGTCGATGTCGCCGATCTCGGCCGGGAACACCCGACGGTAATCCTCACGGTTGAGCAGTCGCTCGATCCGGCGGTGACCGTTCTCCGACATGTCGGCACCGTCGGAGTCGATGAAGCCGATCAGCACCGACTGGGGATCGGCTTCGTCGAGTCGGAAGGTGACCGCACCGGCGATCGCCGGGCGCCGGGTGACGAACCGGGCAACGGGAAGGGGGGCCACCTCGAGATCCTGGACGGAGATGCCGGCGGCGTTGAGTCCGGCCTGGAACGAGCGCTTGAGCATCCGCGACGACCGCGACGAGTCGCGGCTCGTGACCACGATCTCACCCTGCTTGAGCGTGGAGCCATAGGCCATGGCCAGCCGGGTAACCAACTCAGGGGTGATGTCGACGTTGGCCAGGCCCCGCACACCGTCGCGACCGAACAGGCTGCGCGAACCCTTTGACTCCCACACGATCGACGAGTTGACCATGGCTCCCGACTCGATCGTCTTGAACGGGTAGATCTTCACACCGGCGCCGACCATGGCCAACTCTCCGACGAAGCACTGGTCGCCGATCACCGCGCCTTCGTCGGTACGGACCCCGCGACGCAGATCGCAGGCCCGGCCCACGACAGTGCCGCGAAGGTGCACCCTCTCGGCGAGGTAGGTGTTCTCCGCCACCACCACCCGCTCGAGGTCGGCGTCGGCCCTGACCCTCACGTTGGCTCCGAGCACCGTGTAGGGGCCGAGTCGGACGCCCTGCTCTATACGACAGTTGTCGCCGATCACGGCCGGCCCGCTCACGACCGCGTCGGGATGGATGACCACGTTGTCACCAACGAACAGGTGCTCGCGTTGTTCGAATCCCTCGATCCGGATCGACACGGTTCGGTCGAGGATGTCGGCGTGAGCGCTGACGTAGGACTCGAGGTCGCCGACGTCCGCCCAGTAGCCCTCGCCGATCGCTCCGTAGATCGGCTTGCCGTCTTCGAGCAGGGCCGGGAACACCTCGCCCGAGAAATCGACCGGGCGCCCCGGTTCGATGTAGTCGAAGATGGCGGGTTCGAGCACGAAGATACCGGTGTTGATGGTGTCGCTGAAAACCTGACCCCAACCGGGTTTTTCGAGGAAACGCTCGACCGCGCCGTCCTCACGCGTGATGACGATGCCGAACTCGAGCGGGTTCTCGACCCGGAACAGGCCGATGGTCGACATCGCCTGTTTGGCCTGATGGAATTCGACGATCTTGGTGAGATCGATGTCGGTGAGCACATCCCCGGAGATCACCAGGAATGGTTCGTCGAGTTCCGCCATGGCGTTGCGCACCGAACCGGCGGTGCCGAGCGGTGTCTCCTCGATGGCGTAGACCATCCGCACACCGAATTCGGAGCCGTTGCCGAACCAGTTGCGGATCACGTTGGGCATGAACGCCAAGGTGACCACGATGTCGTCGAAACCGTGGAGCTTGAGCAGGTCGACGACGTGTTCCATCATCGGCCGATTGGCCAACGGCATCATGGGCTTCGGCACGTTGGATGTGAGCGGTCTGAGACGAGTGCCTTCTCCGCCGGCCATGATCACTGCCTTCATGGCCCGGACCCTAGCTAGTTGATGGTCGGCTCGGCCCGGCCTTCGCCGAGTGCGGTGCGCGCCAGCGGTACGTACTGAGCGGCCGAGAGGTAGCTGTAGACGAGCGAAGGCACCGCGATGATCCAGCCTGCCCATCGGAACCAATCGGCTATGCCCACGTCGGATGCTCCGGCGAGAAGGAACGGGAACGCGAAGTAGAGCCCGAACGTTGCGACCTTGCCCCACCAGGTGACATCGATGCGTCGAGCACCGAGGACTCCGAGCACCAGTCCGGCCACGGCCACCAGAACTTCTCGTGCCAGGGCGGCTCCGACCAACCACCAGGGAACCGAGCCGTCGATTCCGACGGCGAGGATCCCGGTGATGAGTACCACCCGGTCGGTGACCGGGTCGATGAGCTTGCCGAATTCGCTCACCACATCGAACCTGCGGGCCCACCAGCCATCGACCCAGTCGGTCGCGCCGAGAAGACCCCACAACCACGCCGCGGCGTAGCGTTCATCCTGGGAGAACAGCAACCACAGAAATACGGGTACCCCGGCGAGCCGCGCCAGGGATATGAGGTTGGGAACGGTGAGAATTCGATCCTCGAACACCCCGAGTCGTGGCTGCGTGTTCTCCTCGTCCATGTCGGTCAGCCTACGATCTCGGCGTGCCCAGCATCTTCACCCGGATCATCGACGGCGAGCTTCCGGCCCGTTTCGTCTGGAGGGACGACACGAGTGTGGCGTTCCTGCCCCTCGAGTTGCTCAACCGTGGACATGTTCTGGTGGTACCACGCCTCGAGGTCGACCACTGGATCGACCTACCACCCGATGTGGTCGCACATCTCGCCACCGTCTCCCAAACCATCGGCCGGGCCCAGCAGCAGGCATTCTCTCCGGTCCGCATCGGAATGCTGATCGTGGGCTTCGATGTGCCCCATGTTCATCTTCATGTCGTCCCCGTCGACAACCTGTCGCATTTCGACTTCCACGCCGCCGACCGCCACCCCGACCCCGACGATCTCGACCGGACGGCGGAGACCCTGAGGGCCACTCTGCGGACCCTGGGCCACTCCGCACACGTACCCGACTGAGACTAGGAGACCCCCACCGGTTCGATCAGATCTGGGCGGTCGTTGCTGACATTGTTCACCTCGGTCGACACCGGATGGATCCGGATCAACCGTGACGGGGCCGGCACCAGGAAGCGGGCGAGCGAGTCGACGTCGTCGTTGTCGGAGTCGAGCCATTCGTTCCACGACGAAGGCGGAAGCATCACCGGCATGCGGTCATGGATCTCGGAGATCGCTTCGTTCGGCTGCGTGGTGATGATCGTGCACGAATGGAGCTGCATCGGATCGCCGGCCCTGTCGGTGTGGTTGGGGTCGTCCCAGACGTCCCACAGCCCGGCGAACGCGAAAGGGGCTCCGTCGACCCGGGTGATGTACATCGGCTGCTTCCTGGCGGCCCCGCCGGTCTTCTTCCATTCGTAGAAGCCGTCGGCAGCAATGATGCAGCGCTTCGTGGCGAAAGGACGTTTGAACGAGTTCTTCTCGGTGATGGTCTCGGCTCGGGCGTTGATCATCCGGTTACCGATTCTCGGGTCCTTGGCCCAGAATGGCACCAGCCCCCAGCGAAAAACGTCGAGGCGGCGTGGTCCCCCGTCGTCCAACACCGTGAGGACACCCTGGGTGGGGGCGACGTTGTATCTCGCGCCGATGTCCGACGCGTGGCCGGTCGGTGGACCGGTCCGGAAGTAATCGGCGAGCTGATCAGGCGATGTCGTGGATACGAATCGTCCGCACATCAGCCGGGCAGCGGGGCCGAGCCAAGGGTGCACTGCCCCAGTCGTCCTTCCGCCAGATCGAAGACCAGTTGGTCACCCGGCGCCCCCCCGAACGCCGGGATGACCACATCGGAGCCGGGTGACACGGAGATCGTGCCACGAGCCGAGAGAACCTCGTACTTGGTGCCCGGGTCGGATATCGACTGGACGCGAATGGTGTCGGCGAAACCGGTGCCGCCCTCCGGAAGCTCGACCGCGCCCACCGGAATCTCGATGTCGAGGACCAGCGCGTTGTCGCCCAGGCAGCGAACGGTTGCCTGGCGGCCGATCGGGTCGACGCAATTGCCGTACCAGACCGTGTCGAGTGGCCGGAGATCGGAAGTGTCGACACTCGCGATCAGGCAGACGCCCTCGGGGAACCCCGACGGTCCGACGAAGACGACCTCGCCCCCGCCGGAGTAGGAGAACAACGAGGCGGTTATTGCCCCGGGCGGGTAGAGATAGTCGGCGAAGGGAGCAGTCACGATGCGGTCCTCCGGGGGGCCGTCACCCCGTGCGACGGCAACGGCTCGGACCAGTCCGGTGGTGAGCGCGGGTTCTGCCGCCGGCGCCCCGCCGGCCACCGGCCAACCCTGCGGTGTGGTGTCGACCGTGGCGAACCGCAGAGTGCCTTCGGTGCGCCGGCCGCGGTTGTTGAGAGAACTCCAACCGACGACGCCTCCGACCGCTGCGCCGACCACTACGAGCAGCGCCAGCGCGACGTTGATGATGCGCTGCCTGCGGCCCGACCGGATGGCCTCCTCGACCTGACTCTCGTCGAGTTTCTCCCGCAGGGTCAGTGAGCCGAAGGCTTCTGATCTCGCGCCACCGGAGAGGAGATCGATCCAGCGATCGGCGAGGTCGGTCGGCATGCGGGCCAGATACGTCTCGAACGCTGCGTGTTCTTCCGATCCGAACAGGATCGTGAGGCTGTTGACAAGAGCGAATTCGAACGCATCGTCGGCAGGGTCGGTGGGGCGACCGTCGGCCAGTGCATCAAGAAATCGGCGTGCGTTGTCGTCAGCCTCTTCGGCCGTCCACACCGGCCCGGGTTCGACGCGAGGCAGCTCGCGAGACCCGACCTCGGCCCGCAGGAAACCTCCGCCTGAGTGGGCAGGGTCGTCGAAACTGGCCCGGTCGTGCCAGTCGGGATGGTCCGGGTCGGTCGGGTCGGGCCCCTTGAGCGAGTCGATGGGGCGAAGGATATTACGGCGACGGGCCGGTCCCGTGTCGCCCCGGGTGGGAACGTTCCGTGGCGCCCGGCCCCGAGCGGGCATCATGGGGCATGGCACCACAGCGTCTCGTGCTCGCATCGGCATCACCAAGGAGGATCGAACTTCTCTCACGGTTGGATCTCGACTTCGATGTCGAGCCGGCCGACATTGATGAGAGCGCCCGGGCCGGTGAGTCGGCTCCCGACTATGTCTCGCGGGTCGCAGCCGACAAGGCGGAGGCGTCACGCCGACCGGCCACGATCACCATCGCCGCGGACACCGCGGTCGTGCTCGACGGGGAGATCCTCGGGAAACCCTCCAACACCCGACACGCGGCCGAGATGCTCACGGAGCTGTCGGGCCGACGCCACGAGGTGATCACCGGCGTGGTCGTACTCGCCACCGATGCCGACGGCGCCGTCCGCATCGCATCGGGCACCGAGACCACCGAAGTCGACTTCGCCGGAATCAGCGCCGACCGAATCCGGTGGTACTGCTCACTCGCCGAGCCGCACGACAAGGCCGGGTCCTACGCGCTGCAGGGTGCCGGATCGTTGTTCGCCGACCGGATAGCGGGCAGCGTGACCAACGTGATCGGTCTGCCGATACAACTCGTGGATCGACTCTTCCGCCGGCTCGACCTCGACCTGCTCTCCTTCCGACCGGGAGGGGTGCCGGACCGGGCTTCGTAGCCTCGACGTCGTGCACCAGACCCCCGAATCGACCCGACCGCCGCGACCACCGGCCGCACCGGGTGAGTTTCGCGCCCTCGACATCGGTGACCTGCGGGTATGGCCTCCGGTCGTGCTGGCACCCATGGCCGGGGTCACCAACGCGCCATTTCGCTCCCTTTGTCGCCACCACGGTGCCGGGCTCTACGTCAACCAGATGATCACCGCCCGGGCCATCGTCGAGGGACACCCAAAGAGCCTCGAACTGGCGTCGTTCGCCCCCGACGAGTCACCCAGGAGCGTCCAGCTCTACGGCACCGAACCCCGTTCGGTCGCCGAGGCCACCCGTCGCCTGATCGACGACCGGGGTGTCGACCACATCGACATGAACTTCGGATGTCCCATGAGGAAGGTCACCCGCCACGGCGGTGGCGCCGCTCTTCCCTGGAAACGCGAGCTCTACCGGTCGATCGTGGGGGCCGCCGTGAAAGCCGCCGGCGAGGTGCCGGTCACCGTGAAGTTCCGGATCGGGATCGACGACAACACCACCACATTCGTCGATGCCGGTCTGATTGCCGAGGGCGAGGGTTGTCGGGCGGTGGCGCTCCACGCCCGAACCGCCCAACAGCTCTACAGCGGTCGAGCCGACTGGTCACGCATCGCCGAGCTCAAGCGGGCCGTCACCACCATCCCGGTGCTGGGCAACGGCGACATCTGGGAGGCCTCCGATGCCCTGGAGATGATGCGCACCACCGGTGCCGACGGGGTGGTGGTGGGACGTGGTTGCCTCGGTCGTCCTTGGATTTTTCGTGATCTGGTCCACGCCTTCGACGGTCGGCCACTTCCGCCACGGCCCGACCTCGGTGATGTCATTGACGAGATGATCGAACACGCCGAACTGCTGTGCGACTGGATGGGCGAGGCCAACGGCATCCGTGACTTCCGCAAGCACACCGGGTGGTACCTCAAGGGTTTCCCGGTCGGCTCGCAGGTTCGCCGCCGGCTCAATCAGGTCGAGTCCCTCGCTTCGCTGCGAGCCGTGACCGACGGACTCGACCGCGTTCGGCCGTTCCCGAAGGACGGCATGCGGATGGTCAGAGGCCACCACGGCTCACCCCGGAAGATCCACCTTCCCGATGGTTGGCTCGACGAACGCGACGATCGGGTCGAGCTCGAAGCGGGGGCCGAGACGCTGGTGTCAGGAGGTTGAGGTCGGCACAACGGGAACCACGATCGGGCCGGCGTCGTCGTCAATGACCATCACCTTGGCCCCGAAGTGTTCCGAAATGTTGGCCTCGGTGAGCACCTCGCGGGCGGAGCCGGCCGCCACCACCGTCCCGTTGGACAGCATCACGAGATGGTCGCCGTAGCGGCCGGCCAAGGTGAGATCGTGCTGGGTGGCCAGGATCGCGATGCCTGACTCGTGACGCAGTTCGTCGATCAGCTCGAGTACGTCCTGTTGATGGCCGAGGTCGAGCGCGCTGGTTGGTTCGTCGAGCAGCAGCAGCCTGGCTTCCTGGGCCAGGGCCCGGGCCAGCACCACCCGCTGACGTTCGCCGCCCGACAACGATGCCACGGCACGGTCGGCGAACCGTACGAGATCGAGCCGGTTCAACACGTCGCCGACCACGCGGCGATCGCGACGGGACTCGGCTGCGAACACGCCGCGGTGCGGTGTTCGACCGAGCATCACGTAGTCGACCACGGTCATGCCCGGAGGAATCACCGGGATCTGGGGCACCAGCGCCACGGTGCGCGACCGCGCCCGCACCGACAGGTCGACCACCCCGTCGAACTCGACCCTTCCGGTGTGCCCGACCCCACCGACGATGGCCCGCAACAGGCTGGTCTTTCCGGCACCGTTGGGTCCGACGATCGTCGTCCATCGCCCGCCACCGACCTCGACGTCGACATCGTCAAGAACGACGGAGGTGCCGTAGGTGACGGTCAGCCCCACGGCCCGCAGCACCGCGGTCACCACGCCCTCCGACTCGAGGTGCGAAGCACCACAACGAAGAACGGTGCTCCCACGAACGCGGTGACCACCCCGATCGGCAGTTCGGCCGGGCTGACCACGGTACGGGCCAACAGGTCGGCGAACACCATGAACGCGCCTCCGACGAGGATGCTCATCGGTAGTACCGCTCGATGTCCGACTCCCACCAGCAGGCGCACAGCATGGGGAACGATGATGCCGACGAACCCGATCAGGCCGCTCACCGACACCGCTGCGGCTGCGCCCAACGACGCCACCACTACCACGATGGCGCGGACACGACGGGGATCGAGCCCCAGACTCGCGGCCTCCTCATCGCCGACCGACAACACGTCGAGAGCATGGCTGTAGCGAAGCACCACCACGCATGTGAACAGGAAATACGGGGCGAGGAGTACGACCTCACCCCAGCCCGATGTCGCCAGCCGGCCGAGGATCCACGAGTACACCTCGCGGATGACGTCGCTGTGACGTTGCAGCACATAGGTCTGCAGTGCGGTCAGAAAACTCGCCACCGCCACACCGGCCAGCACCAGCGACACAGTCGAACGACCGCCGATGTTGCCGGCCGCATACGAGATGACCACGGCAATCAGAGCTCCGGCGAAGGCCGCCAACGGCACCGGGTCGACCAACCCCGTTCCCGTACCCAGCCCCGACACGATGGCGAGCGTGGCCCCGAGGCCGGCCCCGGCGGCTATGCCGAGCAGGTACGGATCGACCAGCGGATTACGGAACGCTCCCTGGTAGGCCGCCCCGGTGAGTGAGAGCATCGCGCCCACCAGCAGGCCGAGCACCACCCTCGGCAGACGGATCTTGGTGACGATCGCGGCCTGAGCCGGACCCAACCCGGAGTCGATGTGGACACCCGGAATCTGATCGACGAGTTCGCGCAGCGCATCGAGCCAGCCGATGGACGCCGGACCGATGGTGACTCCGGCGAGCACCGCGGCCGCCAGGGCCACCCACGCGACCGCGAACCAGCCGAGCGGAAATCGCCTCGTCTCAACGACGAAACGTTCAGCATCGGCTGATCCGAGGTCGGGTGTCATGTCAGGCCGGCACCGCGATTCGGCCGAGAGCAGCCGCGATACTCGCCGCGAGTTGCACGATGCGGGGGCTCCAGCGCGACGCTATGTCGTCGTCAAGGGTGATGATGTTGCCGTTGATCACCGCCGAGATGGTGTCCCAGCCGGGTCGGGCCGCCACGGTGGCCGCGTCCTGACTGCTGTAGAGCGAGTCGGCGAGGAAGATCAGATCGGGGTCGGCGTCGATGATGTACTCGTTGCTGAGCTGGGGGTACCCGTAGGCCGAGCCGTCGGCGTCAGCCCCGTCGGCGATGTTCTGGAGACCGAACAAGCTGTAGATCTCGCCGATGAACGTCGACGACGTGGCCGTGTAGAGGGTGCTGTCGATCTCGTGGTAGTAGGTCACGCCCGTGCCGTCGGGGGCGTTGGCGACCAGATCGGCCAATTGGGCCTTGATCTGCTCGAT
>QIIW01000002.1 GCA_003231645.1 Acidimicrobiia bacterium
TGGTCTGCTTTGCTTGGAACTGTTCGAATCAGATGCTCTCGTCGCCGTGTTCGTACCATTTGCCCGTGACCTTGTCCTGAAGCCAACCGAAGGCGAGGAACACGGCCACCCCGAGCAGCGACGACAGGATCACCGCTGAGAGCAGCTGCTCACCTTGCAGGAAATTGGCGTAGCGCCTGAGAAGTTGACCTATACCCACGTCGCCCTGCCCGAAGAAGAAATCGCCGACGATCGCCCCGATCACCGACAAGCCGGCCGAGATCCTGAACCCGGCGAAAATCGCCGGCAGGGCATTGGGAAGTGTGAGTTTTCGAAGCCGGGTGAGGCGACTCGCGTGATGGAGCGTGAACAGGTCATGGACACCACGCTCCGCGGACTGCAACCCGAACAGTGTGTTGACGACGATCGGGAACAACGAGATGAGCACCGCCACCACCACCCTCGACTTGAAACCGAATCCGAACCAGAACCCGATCAGGGGCACGATGGCCAGGATCGGGATGGCCTGAAGAGTCACCATGTAGGGAAACATGGCGCGCTCCATTGACTTGGCCTGGCTCATGAGCACGGCCACGACCATCCCGATGACAATCGAGATCGCCAGCCCGAGGAAAGCGACTCGGGCGCTCGAGTACAGCCCCCTGAGCTGTTCCGAAAGGTTGGTCCAGTCGGCGAAGCCCACCAGCCAGACCCGGTGGGGTGGCTCAAGCAGAAACCGTCGATCGGCGTCGAGGACCCCGTAGGAGACGGCGTACCAGAATCCGACGATGAACGCACCGAATATGATCGGCGGCAGAATTGTCCGGATGATCACAGCCAGCCGGGACCGACCGGGCGGGGGGACGGCTGGCGCGCTCAAGATACCGTCGGCGGCGCCCTCATCCATCAGAGCGCCGGTCGGGGTGGCCTCCTCGGAGATCACTTGTGAGCCTCCCGCAGAGAAGCAGAGATCTCGCCACTGAGGCGGGCGAAATCGGCAGCGAAGCGTATACCCGCCTGTCGGGGAAATCCGAACGGGATTTCGTACTCGGCCACGATCCGGCCCGGGCGGTCCGACATCACCATGACGCGAGTCGACATGAACACGGCCTCGCTGATCGAGTGGGTGATGAACAGCCCGGCGAATCCCTCACTCTGGAACAGCGCCAGCGTCTCGTCGTTGAGGTGCTCTCTGGTGAACTCATCGACCGCAGCGAAGGGCTCGTCGAAGAGAAACACCGGTGGCTTGAGGGTGAGGGACCGGGCCAGCGAGACCCTCATCTTCATGCCGCCCGACAGCGACTTCGGATAGTGGTCCTCGAATCCTCTCAGACCCACCAGATCGATGGCCGCGCTACTGATCCTTCTGCGTTCGGCCTTCCCGATCGAGTGCAGTTCACACAGCAACTCGACGTTTTGTCGAACCGTTCGCCACTGGAGAAGCGTGGCGTCCTGAAACACGTAGCCGAGTTTCTCCCGGTCGACGTCGACGGTGCCGGCGGTCGGCGGCAGCAGGCCGGACGCGATCTTGAGCAACGTCGACTTGCCACATCCCGACGGCCCGACGACCGTGACGAACTCGCCGCTGTCGACAGAGAAGCTCACCTCGCGCAGCGCCTCGGTGCCATCGGGAAACACCATCGAGATCGAATTGAACGAGAGTGTCGGTCCCCCATCCACGACGGAACCTGCCATGCCTCACGCTCCTACCCGATCGCTGGTAATTGAAACGGTAGCCGCAGGGGGCTACCACAGTTCGGCGGAACCATGGCACTCGAAAGCGAACGCACGATCTATCCGAGGTGATCATCTGACGATGGTCGCGACGGACCGTACTACCCTTGGGCGGTGGTCGTCGAATTGTTGATGTTCGGGATAGCCGCTGAGGACCGCTAGCGGTGGTTCGAGGTCGAAGATCAGGTGCGGGTGATTGGCTGAGGCCGCCGACCGGACAGCACACCCAGGCGATCCGCAACAGTTGAATCCGGCGCCGGCAACTTGATGCGGTAGCTTCACCTCTCGGCCCCCGACCAGTAGGACACGAGATGAGAACCGGCGTATTCCTTTTCGGAGGAGTCGGGATGACAGGCTCGGGTTCGACTCGTTCTGGCTCACCGAGCACCACTTCCAGTACGAGGGCTACGAGGTCGTGCCCAACGGACTGCTCCTCGGTTCGATACTCGCCGAACGAACCGAGTCGATTCGTATCGGCATGTTGTTCAACACCCTGGGCACACGCATCGGTTCGCTCGACAACCCGGGGTTGGCGGCCGACGACCGTTTCAACCGTCGTCAGTTCGACGAATCGATGGAAGTGATCCGTCTGGCACTCGACAACGAGTCGTTCTCCTTCCACGGAGAGTTCCACGACCGTCCGGCCCCCGGGATACCAGACCGAGGTGGGTTCGTCGAGAGGCTGAACCTCGTACCACGGCACCGAGCTGGAACCGGGCGACGGGCGGATACTCGTTCTCAACACGTGCATCGAGGACGCCCGCGAAGACGCGGTGAGATCGGTCAGGCCCGGCCACGATGAATTCTGGAAATTCCTCGGGCCCTACGGATGGAGTCGCGGCTACGTGGGCCCCGACGATGTCGCCGAACAGATCTCACGCCTGGCCGAAGATGTTCTCCCACAACTCGGCTGAGATCCGGCCACGATGAGCCTCCCGATCGTACTCGCCCTCACCGCGGGGGTGCTCTGGGGACTCAACATGGTGGCGTCGAGATGGGGCCTCGACGCTACGGGGGTCAGCAGCGACATCGGAGCGTTCGTCGCGATCGCAACGGCCACCCTCGTGGCCGCGGCCACCGCCTGGACAGCGGGCGTCGACACCGCCGGGCTCGACGCCGGATCGATCGGCCGTTACGCCTTGATCGGGGCCATCGCCCCCGGCGCGTCGCAGGGCATCTTTCTCGCCGCCATCAACTCGATCGGTCCGGCCCGTACCGGGTTGTTCATCGGAGCTGCCCCGATGTTCTCCGTGATCCTGGCCATGGCGTTCATCGGCGAACCGTGGAGGTTCGCGATCATCATCGGCACCTTGCTCACCGTGGCCGGCGGGGTCATCATCAGCCTCGAACGGGGATACACCGACCTGCACGGCTTCATGCGCCGGGGTTCGCTGCTGGCGCTCGCCACCGCCCTCGCCTTCGGGATTCGCGACGTGGCGGCCCGTCAGTTGACGGTCGATGTCGATGTCGAGGTGTGGTGGGCGACAACGGTGATCCTCGCGTCCGGGGCGCTGACCATCGCCGTGATAGCCGTGTCACGTGGAGCGAACCTGATCAGGGGCACCCGTCAGGCTCTACCTCACCTGGCCGTGTCGGGAGTACTGGTCGGTTTCGCGATGCCGATACTGATCTGGGCACTGTCGGAAGGCGATGTCGGAATCGTCTCACCCATGGCCAACGCCGCTCAGATAATTTCGGTGGTGGCCTTGTCGACATACGTGTACGGCGCTCGCGAACGATCGCCGCGGCTGATCGTCGCCCTCACTCTCGTCCTGGCCGGCGGAACTCTCATCGGACTCACCGGCTAGATCAGAATCGGAGATGATTCAGGTCCGTAGGTCCGTTCCGACATCGTATGTATGGTCGCCTGTGTGCGCGTGTTCGTGATTCACACCCATCCGGTCGAGCAGAGTTACAACGCCGCCATTCGGAACCGTGTCGTCGAGACCCTGCGTGATGCCGGCCACGTCGTCGACGTGAGCCTCTTGGGTGACGGCACCAACCAGGGGCCCGACGACCTGATCGGTTACGAGGCACTCGTTCTGATCAACCCGATCTGGTGGGGTGGGATGCCGGCCCCGCTGCTCGCCTGGGTGCAGCGCGTGCTCGGACCGGAGATTGATGGATCCCCCTCCCGTGGCCGACCGTCGCCCCTGTCGAGCATCGCGCATCTGATCGCCGTCGTGACCCACGGATCATCACGCCTGATCAATCGGTTGGAGGGGGAACCGGCCCGTCAACTCCTCCGACGAAGCGTTCTCCCACTGTGCGCCGGGCAGGCCTCGTTCGACTGGGTGTCGCTCTACAAACTCGATCGTCGGCCCCGCCATGAACTCGAGGAATTCATCCGAAGAGCGGCCGACGAAGTCGAGGCCATCACCACCGGCTGAGCCTTCGGGTCACCGATCCGTTCCGGTCGCGACCCGACGCGACCGAGATGAAGGTGCGACGGCAGGTCTTGGCACAGTTGAGCCGCAACGCCCGCATGATCATGCGTCTGCCGCCGTCACGGGCGCGGGCCGTAGCCAGTCGACCGTGGGGGGTCGCGGTCACCACTCCGAGACGGCGGATGTTGGTCAAGCCGGGAGAGACCCGACCCGAATCGTCGAATCCGAAAGCCACCCCGGGCAGAAGCACCCGATCGAGCCAGGCCTTCAACCGCGCCGGCGGGTTGAAGCAGACCGTCGGATACGTGAACAGCAGAGCCTCGGCCCAGCCGACGGCCTCCACGGACCGACGAACCTCGTCGACGAGAACGTTGGATCCTTCGTCGTGGTAGTAGCGACGTTCCTCGGTCGACATGAATGGGGTGAAGTCGTCGGCGACCAGGCGAATCCTGCGAACCTCGTGGCCTCCTTCGATGAGCGCCTCGACACACGCTTCGGCCGTGCTGCGGTCGGGGTCGCCAGGGTCGAAGCCATCGATCACCACCACACGCATGCTCATGTCGCCGCCGCCACCGATATCCCCATCTTCCAGGGCGGCTGGGCCGGCTCCGGGACGATCACCAGAGTGGAGGCTGCCAGGTGACCGCCGAGAGCACGGTCCCGCTCGGCCATCACCGCGGTCATGTCCCGGCCGGGGATGACGTAGGTGGTGGCCGACACCAGATCGGAGACGCCCATTCCGGGGGCACCGAGGATCGTCGCCACGTTCGACCAGACCATTCGTGCCTGCTCGGCGATGCCCAAAGGGTCGATTCGGGTGTTGATCATGGCATCGAGGTTACTGTCGCGCGGTACGCGACCTTGCCTCCCTCCGGGCTCCACAGCTATCCGAACTGATCAGCGACGAGGCCATCCTCATTCGACCGGTCGGGGCCATCGAGCAACACGGACCTCATCTTCCGTTGAACACCGACTACGTGATCGCGAACGAATCGGCCCGGGTCCGACGGCACGGTGTAGATGTCGTCGACAACGATGCCGGCCATGCTCGACGACCTGGCCCGATGCCTGGCCCGATTGCCGGCGGCCCGCCTCGGGTTCCTCAACGCCCACGGAGGCAACTCCTCACTGCTCAACGCGGCCTGCCGCGATCTTCGGCGACGCCATGGCCTCTCGACCTTCCTGCTGCACCCGTTCGTGCCACCCGACCAAGGGGGCAAATCGGCTGCCGACGAGCGGGGACCCGGAATCCACGGCGGCCACCGCGAGACGTCACTCATGCTCCACCTGCGCCCCGAGACCGTCGACATGTCGGTGGAGTCGGCCAACCTTCTCCCGAGCACTTGCGGTCCAACCGGTTCATCAGGTTCGGCGGGTTCGGCAGCTTCGGCTGACTGTCTGACGACTTCGGTCCGCACGGCCACATCGGTGATCCCACGACGGCCGACTCCGGCGCCGGACGCGTCGCCTTCGACGGCGCGATCGAGATACCGGCGAACGCCCTGGCGGAGATTCGGGAATTTCGGGTCCGTCGACGCTGAGACCGTGCGGCGGCGACCCGACTAGCGTCTCGATCCATGACACAGCGAATGGCCCTCTATCTCCAGGACAAACACGACATCGGCTATGAACTCGAGGTGGCGGGGTACGCCGAGGAGCAGGGGTTCAGCGAGATATGGCAGGCCGACACCAGGCTGGCCCGCGACTGTGTGGTGCTCATGAGTGCGCTTCTCGCCGAGACCAGCCAACTGAGGATCGGAAGCGGTGTCCTTCCCATCTACTCACGCAATCCGGCGGTGATCGCCGCCACCTGGAGCACGATGTGGGAACTCGGTGGACTCACCCCCGAAGGCGAAAGCCGGGTGATGCTCGGTCTCGGAGCCTGGTGGCAGCCGATCGCCGGCCGAGTCGGGGTCGACCGTCGCAAGCCGCTCACCGCGATGCGGGAGAACATCGAGGCGATCCGGCAACTGTTCACCATGGAGGAAGTCACCTATGAAGGCGAGTTCGTCCACCTCGACCGGATCCGGCTCGACGTGGCCTACGGGGACAAGTCGCCGCGTGACATCCCGATCTACGTCGGTGCCACCGGACCGAAGATGCTGGAACTCACCGGCGAGATCTGCGACGGCGTGGTCCTCAACTACGTCGTGTCGACCGACTACATACGTGACGCCGTGGAAACGGTCGGCCGAGGCGCGGCAACGTCAGGACGCACGATCGCCGACATCGACTGTCCGGAATTGCTCGTCTGCTCACTCTCCGATGACGACCCCGACGAGGCCATGATGACCGGCAAGTCGCTGGCGGCCTATTACCTGGGTACCGAGCCCCACATCATGAAGGCCTCCGGAGCCGACCCGGATCTGGTCGCCAAGGTCCAGGAGATCGTGGGATGGCCGGCCACCGAAGCCGACTACCGCAAGGCCGCTCATCTGATCCCTGACGATCTCGTACGGAAACTCATGGCGGTGGGAACATCCGAGGACTGTCGAAGAAAAGTTGCCGAATACATCGACGCCGGTGTCACCTGCCCGATCCTCTATCCGATGATGGACGACGTGAGATCGGTCGTCGACGCCTTCGCCCATTGGCAGCCGTGATCCCGAGGCCGACCGGAGGGATTCTCCTCGTCGGAGGCGCGGTCGTCACCGTCGACGACGAGTTCACCATCCATGATCCGGGGTGGGTTCACGTGATCGAAGACCGAATTGTGGACTTGGGTCCCGGCCCACCACCACCCGAATTGGCCGGAGGCGTCGGAAGGGTGATCGACGCCTCCGGATGCGCGGTGATTCCCGGCATGGTCAACAGTCACACTCATCTCTTTCAGACCTTTTTCCGGGGTCTCGCCGACGACAAGCCACTGCTCGACTGGCTTCGAGACTGCATCTGGCCGGCGGCGGTGCACCTGGATCGCGAATCGGCCCGTCTCGCCGCGATGGTCGGGCTGGTCGAGAATCTGCGCTCGGGTGTCACCTCGGTCATCGATCACCAGTACATACACATCGACGAGGGAATCGATGACGGGGTGTGCTCCGCCGCCGATGAACTCGGTATCCGGTTCGTTCTCGCCCGCGGCTGGTCGGATCGCAACTATGAACCGTTGCTCATGGAGTCGAGTGAGCAGATCCTGCAACGGACCCGCCGGGTGGCTGAGAAATGGAATCAACACGACTCCGGCCGTATCCGCGTCGAGTTGGCGCCGCTGATCCCGTGGGGCTGCTCCGACGAGGCCATGGTCGCCACCGTCGCCGCCTCGAGATCGTGGGGAGCCGGCACCCACATCCACTGTGCCGAGACCCGAACCGAGGTTGAGATGAGTCTCGACGAACGCGGTCTGCGTCATGTCGAGTGGCTCGACAGTCTGGACCTGCTGGGACCCGATACCCAGCTGGCTCACAGCATCTGGCTGTCCGATGACGAACTCGACACGGTGGCCGAGCGGGGTTGCGTCGTGGTGCACTGCCCGGTGAGCAACATGTATCTGGCGTCGGGGGTGTCCCGCATTCTCGACATGAGAGAACGCGGTATTCCGATCGCGCTCGCCAGTGACGGACCCGGAAGCAACAACCGACAGGATCTCTTCGAAGTACTCAAGGACACCGTGCTTCTCCAGAAGATTCACCACCTCGATGCCATGGCCCTCCAACCCGAGGATGCCATCGCCATGGCCTGCAACGGCGGAGCCACAGCCTTCGGTCGACCCGACGACATCGGGGTCATCGCCCCGGGTCGCAAGGCCGATCTGGTCGTGGTCGACCTCGGCTCCGTGTTCACCGCGCCGGTACACCGGGTCGTCAGCGCTCTGGTTTTCTGCGCCACCCCGCGCGACGTGACACACGTCGTGGTCGACGGCCGCATCCTCATCGATGATCGGGTGGTGAAAGTCGTCGACGAGGATGAGTTGATGGCCCGGGCCGGCGAATCCGCACGTATCGTCTTCCGACGAGCCGGAATCTCCAGTCGACTCGATCGTCCCGCCGATCCGATCGACCAACTGCCGGCCTGATCGTCTATGTTGTCGACACGACAACCACACAAGAGTCGTGCTTGGCCGACGGCGCATCCTCGGTAGGGCCGTTTCAAGGAGGTCCGGCCATGTCCAGTATCGTGGCCTATCACCGTCCAACGAGCCTCGACGAGGCCGCCGAACTGCTCACCGAGTCCAACCGATCGATCTTGGCCGGAGGCACCGCGATCGTTCCCGAAAAGCGCGCCGACCACACTGGCGAAGTCGAAATGGTCGACCTCCAGGCTCTCGGACTCGACGCGATCACCGCGGTCGACGGACGAGTGACACTGGGGGCGATGGTCCGGCTGGCCGAGTTCTCGACCGACCCCCGTGTGGGTGAATTGTTGGGTGATCTCGCCCGCCGCGAGTTGCCGAGTGCCATGAGGAATCAGGCGACCATCGGCGGCACGGTCGCGACCGGCTCGGCCGACAGCGTCCTCATCGCCGGACTTCTCGTTCATGACGCCCAGGTCGAGTTTCACGATGGAGGGTCGCTGCCTCTCGACCAGGTTCTCGCCGAGGGATCCGGCGGCACGATCATCGTCGCCGTCAACATCGACCCGACCGGCGCCGGTGCGATCATGGTCACCGGGCGAACGCCCGCCGACGAGCCGATCGTTGCCGCCGTGGCGCGATCGACCACCGACGGATTTCGTCTGGCCCTCACCGGAGTTGCCTCGACCGTCATCGAGGTCGACCCGTCCGAACCCGTTTCGGGGCTCGAACCACCGTCCGACTTCCGCGGATCGAGCGAGTACCGGCTGAGCGTGGCCGCGATCCTGTCCGAGCGAGCCGTGAAGGCGGTGGCGTAATGGACGTCTCTCTCAACCTCAACGGAACCACTCATTGCTTGTCGATCGAAGCTCACGAGACCCTGCTCGGCGTTCTTCGCGGGCTCGGTATGACGAGTGTGCGTTTCGGCTCCGACACCGGTGAAACCGGTTCGTCGGCCGTGCTGATCGACGGGACACTCGTGAACACCGACATTCTGCTGGCCGCTCAGGCCGCCGGTCACGAAGTGACCACGGTCGAGGCCTTCAATACCGCCGAACTCGACCCGATCCAGGCCGCGTTCGTGGCCGTGGGTGCGCTTCAATCCGGCTACTCGGCACCAGCCATGATCCTCGGTGCTCATGCCCTCCTCGAACACAATCCCGACCCCACCGAGTCCGAGGTCCGCGATCTGCTCTCGGGAATTCTCGACCGTGAAACCGCCTACGTGAAACCGGTCGAGGCGATCCTGCGCGCCGCCGCGGTTCTCCGCGGAGACGACACCGACCCGTTCGAACCACTGATTCTCGAGCCGATGACCGACGGGTTCAAACCTGCCGTCGTCGACCCGACCGACACCACCCCCGAGGCACCGCGTGCGGTACCGCGGATCGTGCCATCGCCCGACGTGCCCGAGATGTCGGTGGTCGGCAAGCCCGAGATAAAGGTCGACGCCATCAAGCTCGTAAAGGGCAACCCGGCGTTCACCGACGATTTCGAGACGCGTAACCTACTGGTGGCCAAGGTCCTCCGCAGCCCCTACGCCCACGCTCGCATCGTCGACATAGACGACTCGGCAGCCCGGGCATTCCCCGGGGTCCATGCGGTTCTTCACTACAAGAACACCCCGCGCGTAAAATACGCATCGGGTGGCCAGAGCTACCCCAATCCCCATCCCTACGATCAGGTGAGCTTCGACGACAAGGTCCGTCATGTGGGCGACCGGGTCGCGGCCGTCGCCGCCGACACCGCCGACATCGCAGAAGAAGCGATCCGTTTGATCGAGGTAAGCTACGAACCACTGCCCGCGGTCTTCGACGAACGCGAAGCTCTCGCTCCCGGAGCACCGGTGATCCACGACGAGCCCGACACCACCGAGATCTTCGACCGCGACCGCAACATCGTCCACCACATCGAAGCCGATCGCGGCGATATCGACCACGCTCTGGCCAGCGCTGACCACGTGTTCGAACAGACCTTCCGCGTCCACCAGGTCCAGTCCACTCCCATCGAACCCCACATCTCGGTCGCCTGGCTCGACTCCGACGAACGGATGGTGGTGCGCACCGCCACCCAGGTTCCGTTTCACACCAGACGCATGCTGGCCCCACTGATCGGGATGGCCGTGAAGGACATCCGGATCATCAAGCCACGCATCGGTGGCGGCTTCGGTGCCAAGCAGGAAATGCTCATCGAGGACATCGTCGCTCATCTGGCGATAGCGACCCGGCGACCGGTCAAGCTCGAACTGACCCGCGAGGAAGAGTTCATCTCATCGCGAACCCGTCACCCCCAGACCCTCACCTTCAAGAGCGGCGTGAATGCCGACGGTACTCTGATCGCTCAGAGCCTTCGGGTGATCGGCAACACCGGCCCCTACGGCGCCCACGGCTACACGGTGCAGACCGTCACCGGACTGCGCGGACTCAGCTCCTACAACTGCCCCAACAAGCGATTCGACTGTGATGTCGTCTACACCAACATTCCGGTGCCGGGGGCCTATCGCGGCTACGGGGCCCCGCAGGCCGAATTCGCGCTCGAATCCCACATGGAGGACATCGCTCATCGGATGGGTCTCGATCCCATCGAGTTCAAACGACAGAACTGGGTAAAGCTCGGCGACGAACTCGACATCGCCCCGCATCTGGGCGAACGCGCCGTTGCCGAGGGCGAACTCGACGAGTATCCGCGGGTCACGTCGTGTGGAGTCGAGGAATGCGTCGCCCAGGCCTCACGGGCCATCCAGTGGCACCGCCACCTCGATCCGAAGTGGCGCCGGCCCGCCGACCGACCCACCGTCCGCCGCGGCATCGGATTCGCGTTCTGCATGCACGGCACCGCGATCCCGTTCCTCGACATGGGCGGTTGCAGCATCAAGCTCAACGACGACGGATCGTTCAACATGCTGATCGGGGCCACAGATCTCGGAACCGGCGCTGACACGGTGATCGGCCAGATCGCCGCCGAGGTGCTCGGGGTCAGGCTCGAGGACATCAAGGTCTATTCGTCCGACACCGACATGACACCATTCGACACCGGGGCCTACGCGTCGTCCACCACGTACATTTCCGGCACTGCAGCCAAGATCGCGGCCGAAGCGGTTCGCAAACGTCTCAAGGAACGAGCCGCGAGGCTGCTCGGGGTCGAAGAACCGTGCACGATCGAACTACGCGACAATCGCGCCTGGGCTCCCGACGGCAGCTCGGTGACGCTCGAGGAAGTGGCTCTCGATTCCCTGCATCTCGAGGATCAGGAACAGATCATGGGCACCGGTTCCTACGTCTCGCCTGAATGCCCGGCCCCGTTCGGTGCGCAGTTCGCGGAGATCGAGGTCGACATCGAAACCGGCCAGGTCACCGTCGTGAAGCTGGTCATGGCGGTCGACTGCGGGGTGGCGATCAACCCGGTCACCGCCTCCGGGCAGGTCGAGGGGGGCATGGCCCAGGCGCTGGGCTACGCCCACTGCGAGGAATACGCCCTCGACGATGAAGGCCGAATGCTCAACGCGAGGCTCGGCCCCTACAAGATCTATCGTGCCGACGAAATGCCCGATCTCGAGGTCTTCCTGGTACAGACCATGGAGGACAGCGGTCCGTTCGGGGCCAAGGCGGTGGCCGAGATTCCCAAGGACGGTGTCGCTCCGGCGATCCGAAACGCCATCCTCAACGCCACCGGAGTGGCGATCAACGACCTGCCGTTCACCCCCGAACGAGTCTGGCGGGCGCTCCGAGCCGATAGCTGAATCGGCGTGGGATCCGGCTCGATAGTCACAGCCGACTGGATGATCGGTTCGGCCCTGCGGCCCGCGATGGCCGACCACGGCGTCCGGATCGTCGACGGGGTGATCACCGATGTGGGGCCCGCCGACGAATTGGCGGCCGACTTCCCCGACGAGCCGATCCATCGCGGACACGGCAAGGTTCTCCTCCCCGGATTCGTCAACACCCACGTCCACATGTACGGGGTGCTCGCCCACGGCATTGCCACCGCGGAGGCTCCCTCGGGTTTCTGGAGTTTTCTCGACGACTTCTGGTGGCCCAAGGTCGAGAACGTCCTCGACCACCCGATGATCACGGCCGCCACCGATCTGGTCTGTCACGACATGGTGAAGTCGGGAACGACAACCTTCCATGACATCCTCGAGGCTCCCAATTCGCCGCCCGGCGTACTTCTCGTCGAGAAGTCGATCGTCGACCGGTACCGACTCCGTGCCATCCTGAGCTTCGAGGCCACCGAACGGATGGGGCCCGACGCGGGAAAAGCCGGGCTCGACGAGAATGTGGCCTTCATCGAGGCCTGCCGCTCCGACCCCGGCAGCATTGTCAGTGGTGCCATGTGTTTCCACACCGCCTTCACCTGCCACGAGTCGTTCATCCGTCGGGCCTTCGAACTCGCCGGCGTTCACGATGTGTTCTGTCACGCCCACTGCAACGAGGGAATCCACGAGGGTCTCTGGTGTGAGGAGCATTTCGGCTGTCGTACCCTCGAGTTCTACGACCGACTGGGGGTGGCCGGGCCCGCCTTTCTCGCCAGCCAGTGTGTGCAGCTCTCGCCGAAGGAGATCGACATCATCGCCGATCGTGGCGTAAGGGTCTCCCACATGCCCCTCGCCAACTGCGAAGTGGGCGGCGGTATCGCTCCGGTGCCCGAAATGCTCGACCTCGGCGTGGTCATGGGACTCGGCAGCGACGGATACATCAACGACATGTTCGAGGTGATGCGCGGGGCCTTCCTTCTCCACAAGGCCCGCACCCTCGACCCCGGGGCCATGCCTGCACCTCTCGTGCTCCACCTGGCAACCGAGGGTGGCGCTCTGGCCCTCGGCCTCGATCGGGTGGGCCGACTCGAGCCCGGCTATCGCGCCGACCTGCAGTTGGTCGACGCGGAGTTCCCGACCCCGGTCACCGGCAAGAACCTCGCCGATCAACTCGTTCTCTGGCGAAACGGCGGCCATGTCGACGACGTGATGGTCGATGGCGACTGGCGGATGGTCGGAGGCGAAGTGGTGGGAGCCGACCCCGAGGCGCTTCGGGCCGCCTCACGCCGACAGGCCCTGAGGTTGTGGTCATGATCGTCGACGGTTCGGTCAACCTCATGGCCGAGCAGCCCGTGTCGAGAATGGTCGACCTGGCGACCACCGCCGAGAGTCTCGGCTACAGCCGGTGCTGGGTGTACGACGAGGGGCTGGCGTCGCGAGACGTCTATGTCACCCTGGCTGCCATCGCCCTCGGCACCTCCGAGATCTCGATCGGTCCCGGGATCACGAACCCTTACACCCGTCATGCGGCCTCGACGGCCGGGGCGATCGCCAGTCTCGATGAACTGTCCGGAGGGCGGGCCCTGCTCGGCATCGGTGCCGGAGGAAGCCTCACTCTCGAGCCGCTCGGTATCACCTGGCAGCATCCGTTGGCGTCGGTCAGGGAGACCATCGAGGCCTGCCGACGATTGTTCGCCGGTGACACCGTCACCTGCGAGGGCAAGCAGGTGGCACTCGACCAGGCGACCCTGCCCTACGGCCGGGCCGACACCCCCATATGGCTCGCCGGACGCGGCCCCAAAATGCTGGCACTCGGAGGCTCGGCCTGCGACGGGGTGATGCTCGACTTCATCTACAAGCCTCGTCTGCCGTGGGCGGTCGACCACATTCGCCGCGCCGCGAACACCACCGCAAACCGTCCTCTCATCAGCTATTCGACGGTCCTGATAACCGACGAGCAGGCCTTGGCCGATGTGAAGCCCCACCTCACCTACCGGCTGGCCGACTCCCCCGCCGACGTGAAGGCCGAGATCGGCCTCGGGCCCAATGACGAAAGGGCTATTCGGAAGGCCATGGTCGAAGGGCTCGACGCCGCGGCCGAGTTCGTACGGGATGAATGGGTCCACCCGTTCGTCATCACCGGAACCGAAGACGAGTGCCAGGCCGAGATCGCCGACCTGGTCGACCGCTTCGGCATCAGCGAGTTCCTCCTGCCGATCCTCGCCGACCATCACGCGGAATCTCTCATGGGCACCGTGGCGCGGGTGCTCGAACTCTGAGAAGGGATACGGAGTTGCCAACCCACGACATCACATCATCACCGGGTCACGAGCCGAGTTCGGCCGTTCGTGACTTCATCGACACCGATGTTCACCTCATGCTGATCGACGGAGAGTCGGTCGACTCGTCCTCAGGCCACCACATCGCAGCCATGAGCCCATCAGACGGGCGGGAGCTCGGAGCCGTTCCGCTGGCGAACGAAGCCGACGTCGACTCGGCGGTGACCGCCGCCCGCAGGGCGTACGACGGCCCCTGGCGCTCGATGATGCCGGCCGAGCGCGAGCGGTTGCTGCGGCGGGTCACCGATTTGATCGAACGCAACTCCGATCAACTGGCCGAGATCGAGTCGATCGACAACGGCAAGCCCATCGGTCACACCAAGGCGATCGACGGCCCGGTCGCCACCCGACTGGCGGCCAACTTCGCCGGATGGCCCACCAAGATCTCGGGCGACACACCAGCCGTGTCGATCCCCGGCCACTTCGTCTACACGCTCCGTCAGCCGGTGGGAGTGGTGGGGGCGATCATCCCGTGGAACTACCCGCTCATACACACCGCTCAGAAGATCATGCCCGCACTGGCGTGCGGCAACACGATCATCCTCAAACCATCGGAGAAGGCCTCGCTGGTGAGTCTGCGGATGGCCGAATTGTTCACCGAGGCCGACCTTCCGCCCGGGGTGGTCAACATCATCACCGGAGACGGCGCCACGACCGGGCGGGCGTTGTCGCAGCACCCGGGAATCGACAAGATCGCGTTCACCGGTTCGGTCGCGTCGGGTCGGGCCGTGATGCGGGCTGCTGCCGACACGACCAAGCGGCTCAGTCTCGAACTCGGCAACAAAGGCGCCAACATCATCTTCGCCGATGCCGATCTCGACGCTGCGGTGGCCCGAAGTTTCGTGGCGGCGTTCGGCAACACCGGGCAGAGCTGTGTGGCCGGTTCGCGCCTGTTCGTGCAGAGCGAGGTCTACTCCCAGGTCGTGGATCAACTCGTGCGGATGGCATCCGAGGCGCGAATCGGTCACGCTCTCGATCCGACCACGACGATCGGCCCGATCGTCGACCGGGTGCAGCTCGACCGGATCGCCGGACACATCGAGCGGGCGGTTGCCGACGGCGCCACGAAACGATGCGGTGGCGACCTACTCGTCGCCGGCGATCTGGGGCGCGGCTACTTCATGGGCCCGACGGTTTTCACCGATGTCGACGACTCGGCCGCGGTGGCGTGCGATGAGATATTCGGACCGGTCGTGACCGTCCACCGATTCGACGCCGAGGAGGAGGTCGTGGAGCGGGCCAACAACACTCCCTTCGGGTTGGCGTCGGCCGTGTGGACCACATCTGTCGACCGTGCCCACCGGATGGCGGCCGGACTCGACACGGGCGTGGTCTGGGTCAACACCTTCGACATGTTCGACCCCGCTGTGCCCTTCGGCGGTATGAAGGGAAGCGGCTTCGGACGCGACAACGGCCGCGAAGTCATCGACATGTACACCGAACCGAAAGCCGTGTGGGTGAGCACGAAATGATCCAACCATTCGATTTCCATCTCCCGACGAGAATCTCGTGGCGTACCCCGGTACACGACGCGGTCCCCGAGGCTGTGGCCGCCCTCGGAGTTCAACGGGTGCTGGTCGTGACCGATCCCGGAATCGTCGCCACCGGGCTGATTCCGCGAATCGAGTCGGCACTCACGACGTCGGGTACGTCGGTCTCGACCTTCACCGACGTGGGTTCGAACCCAACCACCCGCCATGTCGCCATGGCCCGCGAAATGGCTGTCGACACCGGAGCCGAAGCCCTGATCGCGGTCGGTGGCGGATCGGCGATCGACACCGCCAAGGCGGCAGCGATGCTGCTGGCCAACGGAGGCAGTTACTCCGACTACCAGTGGGATGGTGCGCCCATCACCCGGCCGAGCCACCCGCTGATCACCATCCCGACCACGGCCGGCACCGGTAGTGAGGTCACCAAGGTGGCCGTGATCTCCGACGAGAACGAACCGTTCAAGAAAGGTGTCCTGAGCCCACGGATGTATGCGAAGGTCGCGATCCTCGACCCCGAGGTCACGCTCGGCCTCCCGGCCGGACTCACCGCCGCGACCGGAATCGACGCCTTCATCCACGCCCTCGAAGCCTTCATCGGGAAGCGCACCAACCCGATGAGCGACATGCTGGCCATCAAATCGTTGCATCTGTGCCGGGAGAATCTGCCGAAGGCCACCGACGACGGCTCCGACATCGAGGCCCGGTCGCAGATGATGCTGGCCGCCTTGTTCGGCGGGATGGCCATGGACCAGTCGGGCCTCGGTCTCGTGCATGCGCTCTCGGGAGGTGTCTGCTCTCGCCTTCATCTTCATCACGGCCTCGCCAACGCCTCGCTGCTCCCGACCGTGTTCGGATTCAACGTCGGCCACATCGCCCCCGACCGGCGGCGGCGGCTGGCCACGATCTTCGATCTCCCGACCGATACGGAGGACGCGGCCATGGTCGATTCCATCACCGAGTTCGTCCGACGGATCGGTCTGCCGACTGATCTGTCGGCTCATCACGATTCGCTCGACTCGGCCGCTCTCGATTCGATCGCCGAGCAATCGATGAGAATGGTCATGGTGCACAACAACCCCCGATCGGCCGACATCGACGACTGCCGTTCGTTGATCGAGGCGATGTTGTGACCAGCCGTTTCCGTCCGCCGCCTCCGCTCCGGGTGGCCCCGACCACCGAAAGAATCCGGGTCCAGAGTTGATCTACTCCAACGCAACGATTCTCACTCTCGATGATGACCGCCGGATCATCTCCGACGGCGCGCTCAGGGTGCTCGGCCGCGACATCGACGCGGTGGGCAAGACCGCCGAGCTGTCGATCGCCTTCCCCGAAGATGACGTGATCGACTGCCGTGGTGGCATCATGCTTCCCGGCCTGATCGACACCCACGTCCACACATCGCAATGCCTGCTGCGAGGGGTGAGCGAGGCGAGTGGGCCGGGTGATTTCCACACCTGGTTGTTCGGACGGATCTTTCCGTTGCAGGGCGCCTACACCCATCAGGACGCGCTGGCGAGCGCCTCACTCTGCGTTCTCGAGATGCTCAAGTCGGGCACCACCGGATTCGTCGAATGCCTGCTCGCCGACCACTACGGTCTCGACGCCATAGCCCAGATGTGCCTCGACTCGGGCATCCGCGCCGCTCTGGGGAATCTGGTGATGGATGTGTCACCCGAGGCCCGCGACGACGCCGGTTGGCCGCCCAGCATGTGGCAGGACCGCCAATCGGGAATAGCGGGAACCATCGACGGGCATCAACGCTGGACCGATCCCCACGGTCGTCTGCAGATCTGGTTCGGCTCGCGGTCGGTTGAGCCCATCAACAACATTTCGCTGTTCCCCGAGGTGGCATCGCTCGCCCGTGAGCATGGCATCGGTATCACCATCCATCTGGCGGAGTTGCCCTTCGACAACGAATATGCCCGGTCGCTGGGCCACCGAAGCCACATCGCCCTTGCCGACCATCTGGGCCTGCTCGGCCCTCGCACCGTGTTGGCCCACTGCACGATCGCCGATGACGACGACATCGCCCTGCTCTCGGCCACCGGTACCACCGTCGCCCACTGTCCCGCCAACAACTCGGCCACCGGTTGGGGACCGGCGCGAGTGACCGAGATGCTTGACGCCGGGGTCAACGTGGCGCTGGGCTGCGACGGGGCACCAACCAACGCCAACATGGATCTCCTTCGTGACCTGCGCGTCACTGCCCATGTGGCCCGGATGCGACAGCACAGCCGCGCTGCCATCTCACCCGAGACGATTCTTGAGATGGCCACCCGCAACGGTGCCAAGGCGCTCGGACTCGACTCGAGAATCGGCTCTCTCGAACCCGGTAAGGCAGCTGATTTCATCGTGATCGACACCGACTCTCCCCATCTGCAACCCATGTGGAATCCAGTGGCCGCAGTCGTGTTCGCAGCCCAGGGAAGCGATGTCGACACCGTCGTCATCGACGGCACTCTCGTGATGCACCATCGCGAGATGCAGACGATGGACGAGGCCGCGCTCGTGGCCAACGCCCGCAGGAGCCAGGCAGACGTGGCTCGACGGTGCGGCATCAACGACCTCGGTTCTGCCTGGCAGGTGATCTGACGACATGGCTTCACACGACATTTCCCCACACCGAGCAGTGTTCGTCACCGACCGGCCGACCATTCACCAGCAATCGGCACTGGACGCCGCCCCCGACTGGCTCGAGATCACGATGCTCGAATCACCTGAGCGTCGAGCCGTCGCCGACGCTCTGGCCAATGCCGAGTTCATGATCTCGGAGCGGGCAGGCGAGATCGACGCCCAATTGATCAGGGACGCTCCGAACCTGAAACTCATCCAGCGACTCGGTACCAGGAGCCACGACATCGACCTCGCCGCGGCACGAGACGCCGGGGTAGTGGTCTGTTGTCAGCCACTCCACCAATCGGTAGCCGTGGCCGAACACACCATGGCACTGATCCTGGCGTTGGTGAAACGGCTCCGAGATGTCACCGAGGAAACGGTGAGCGGCCACGACTGGGGACCACCGGTTCCAACCGATGCCAACACATTCGCCATCAACTGGAGCGAGCGCCTGGGTATCTCGACACTTCACGGTGCAACGGTCGGCATAGTGGGGCTCGGGGAAATCGGTACCCAGCTGACGTTTCGACTTCAGGCCTTCGGATCCGATGTCGTGTATCACAACCCCACCCGCTTGCCCGAGACGTTCGAAGAGGAACAAGGCGTGAGATACGCCACACTTGTCGACCTGCTCGGGCATTGCGACATCGTGTGCCTCCTCGTGCCCTGCTCCGACCACACCACCGCCATGACCGACCACAACTTCCTGGCTGCCATGCGACCGGGCACGATTCTCGTGAGTACCGGCGCCTCGACCACCCTGGACGAGGATGCGGTGGCCGACGCATACCGCAGTGGACATCTCGCCGGCGTGGCCACCGACGGTTACCGCTGGGAGCCGATTCGGGCCGACAATCCCCTGCTTTCCCTGGCTGAGGACCGGCGGGCCAACGTGATCCTCACCCCCCACTGTGCGCTCGGCAACATGGAGCTCGGGACGGCTCTGCGTGCCGCCGACTACGCCAATATCGTCAACTTCATCGCCGGCCGACCGCTATTGGACCGCCTCGTGTAGCGATCGGGTGCGCCAGTAGCGTGAATCCGAGCCACACGAGAGAAGACCGGAGGAACATGCCCGGAATCGGACACGAAGTCGTCACCGACCACACCATCATGGGGGTGTTGGCCGATGCCATCGATGCCGGTCGACCCGTGGTGCTCGCAACCGTGATCCGCACCAGTCGGTCGGTTCCCCGGCGAGCCGGTTCCAAGATGCTGGCGTGGGCCGACGGCACCCAGCTCGGCACGATCGGTGGCGGCGAGATGGAGTCCCGGGTCAGGATCGAGGCCGCCGATGCCCTTGTCGACGGCCGCAGCCGGGTACTCGACTACGACCTCGTCGACCCGGCCGGCGGTGACCCCGGGCTGTGCGGCGGCACCGTCACCATCCACCTGGAGCCTTTTATGTCTCGTCCCACTGTCCTGGTCGTCGGTTGCGGTCATGTCGGGCGGGCCGTCATCGACCTCGCCCACTGGCTCGGATTTCGGGTGGTGGCGGTCGATGATCGCGCCGAGTTGGCCAACCCATCGGTAGTTCCCAACGCCGACCTGGCCATCGGTGGGTCGATCGCCGACGCTCTTAACGAGTGGTCGGCCGATGATCAGACCCATGCCGTGATGGTGACCCGAAGTGTGGCGCTCGACGTCGAAACGATCCCCCACCTCCTGGCCACGCCGGTACGCACAATTGGGGTCATGGGTAGTCGTCGTCGCTGGCGCATCACGTCCGCGAAACTCCGTGAAGCCGGCGTGGGCGACGCTGCTCTCACGCGAGTCGTTGCTCCCATCGGGGTCGACATTGGCGCCGAGACTCCCGAAGAGATCGCCCTGTCGATCATGGGGCAGATCATTGCCGACCGACGCACCGCCACCGCCAGTGCCGACTGACCGGTTCGTCGTCGTACGGGGCGGCGGCGACATCGCCACCGGCGTCGTGTGGCGGTTGGTCCACGCCGGGTTTCCCGTCGTGGTCACCGAATTGGCGGTACCGCTCACGGTTCGCCGAACGGTGGCCGTGTCATCGGCAATCCTCGCCGACAACATCGAGATCGAGGGCATGGTGGCCGAGCGTGCCCGCGGCGCCGCCGCCGCATTCGAACTGGCCCGGACCGGCTCGGTGGCGGTGGTGGTCTCACCCGAGTTGCCCGACCCGACCAACCTGCCGGGTGTCGAAATCACCGCCCTGGTCGACGCCCGCCTGGCGAAGATCAACATCGACACCGCCATCGACGACGCCCCGACCGTGATCGGCCTCGGCCCGGGCTTCACCGCCGGCCTCGACTGTGATGCCGTGGTCGAGACCAATCGCGGCCATCACCTCGGCCGGGTGATCTGGCACGGACAGGCCGAATTGGACACCGGCACTCCCGGTGTCGTCGGCGGCCACGGCGCCGAGCGGGTACTCCGATCCCCGGCCGACGGCCGCGCCGAGTGGCTGGTGCGCATCGGAGACACCGTCTCCGAGAGCCAGGTGCTCGGGACGGTGGCGGAACACGAGGTCACCGCACCGTTCGATGGTGTGGTCAGGGGCCTGATCACACCGGGCGTCCGGGTCGGTGTCGGGCTCAAGATCGGTGATGTCGATCCCCGCTGCGACCGACGGACCTGCCACGAGATATCCGACAAGGCCCTCGCTGTGGGAGGCGGTGTGGTCGAGGCCGTCCTCACGCGCCTGGCCGAGCCGACGATGACATGACCGTGGCCGGCGTCGACATGTCGCGGGTGGCCTCCGAGATCGGACTCGGCCCCCACGAACTCGTGTCGATCGTGGGCGGAGGCGGAAAGACCACCCTCACGTTCGCTATCGCCGGGCAACTTCGGGGACGGCGAATCGTCACCACCACCACTAAGATGGGACGCGACCAGTACGGCTCCGCTCCCGTGTTGATCGGACCCACCGACGACGAGATCGTCGAGGCGCTGGCCGATCACGAGATCGTGCAGGTGTGGGGCGGGGTCGACGATCACAAGGCGATCGGCTGTGATCCCGACGCGGTCGACCGCTGGCTGGACTTGGCCGACCACGTGGTCGTGGAATCCGACGGGGCCCGGCGACAGCCCTTCAAGTCGCCGCGGGTTTTCGAACCACCGGTACCGGCTGCCACCACCGTGGCCATCGCCGTGATCGGCGCCGACGCTCTCGGCCGGGTGATTGCCGACCGCTGTCATCGTCCGTTGCGGGTGGCTGCGGTCGGGCAATGTTCACCCTGGGTGCGGTTGTCGCCGGCCATCGCCGCCCGAGTGCTGACCAGCGCCCGTGGCAGCCGCAAGAACATCCCCGCCACCGCCAGGTTCGTCGTCGTGATCAACAAGGTCCGGCCCGGCGACGAGGCGGCGACGGAGCTGGCCGCGAACCTGAACGCCGCGGGCCAACAGTGCCTGATGGTCGCCCGCATCCCCTAATCCCAACCCCCGAGACTTGGGCATCTCGCCTCCACTCTCGTAGCCTGGGTGCCTGGATTTGGGAGTGGGTCGAGGTAAGGGAAGGGTCGGGAGCACAACATGGTGAACCGGAACGATTTCACGCTCGTCGGGCGCGACGGCGAGAGCTTCGAGACCACAAGCTGGATGCCCGACGCGGACCCGACAACCGTCGTACATCTGATGCACGGCGCCAGCGAACACCTCGAACGCTACGCACGAGTGGCCGACGCCTTGGTCGATGCCGGCTTCGGTGTCTACGCCCATGACCATCGCGGTCATGGTCGCACCGCCGAACAGCACGGCCGGTTCGGTATCGCCCGCCCCGGGGGCTGGGCTGCCATGCTCGATGATGCCTCGGTGGTCACCGACCACATTCGTGCCCGACACCCCGACGCGAACATCGTGTTGTTCGGCCACAGCATGGGATCGTTCGTGGCCCAAGGCTTCGTCGAGCGCTGGGGTGATCGCCTCACGGGGGTGGTGCTCAGCGGCAGTTCCCGCGGCCTCGAGGGCTCCGACGAGTTGCTGCCCGTGCTCGACTCGCTGGCCGATGCCACTCCCGACGATCCGAGCGAGGTGTTCGCCGCCATGTTCGCCGGGTTCAACGAGCCGTTCACCGGTGACCACGCGACTGGCTTCGAATGGCTGAGTCGGGACGCCGACGAGGTCCGACGGTACGTTGAGGATCCCTGGTGCGGAGCACCCCTCTCGAACGGTTTCGTGGCCGACATGGTTCACGGGATGGTCGACCTCTGGACTCCCGAATCGGAGTCCGGCATACCAACCGGCCTGCCCGTGCTGATCATGTCGGGACTGCAGGACCCCGTCGGCGGCTTCGGCGAGAGTGTCAGTGCTCTGGCCACCAACCTCGCCGCTCTCGGCGTGAACCGAGTGACCGCCAACATGTATCCCGACGGTCGCCACGAAATGCTGAACGAGATCAACCGCGAGCAGGTCACCGCCGACCTGATCCGCTGGCTCGGGGAGATCCAGCTCGGCTCGTGAAGCGATCCCGAGTTGATGCTCGTGGTCACGCACCGCGGCTCAGGCCCTGACCTCCTGTCTCAGGAACAGGGCGTAGCTACCGGCGAACATCACGGTACAGGCCGCAAGCAGCGCGCTGAGTTGCCACCAGGCCAGACTCAGGCTCTCCCGAAGATCGAGTGCCGTGGGTATGGCCAGTTGGTCGCGCCGGGCCAAGGTGATGCCCGTCTGCTGCTGGGTCGGGGTCAGAACCAGCTTCGTGGCCTCTTGGTAGAGCTGATCGGGCGAGATCCGACTCACGTTGAGCTCAAAGCGCGCGTTGTCCAGCACCTGCTCGACCGACGTGTTGTCGTGAACCGGGTGGAAGGTGTCGGCGGCAAGACCGGCGATCAATCCGATGAACAGCGTCAACACCAACCATGCCGCCAGCGCGGCGAGCGCCGCCGTCGCGGCACGACGGGTGATGATCGACAGCAGCAGGGCGAATCCGAGCCACAGCGACACATACACGATCGAGAGCACCAGGAACGCGGCCAGACGGGCCAGATCGGTGCCAGTTGGCGAAACCCCGAGCCGCAACATTCCGTAGCCGGCCACAATGGCCGTGACCGCGGTCAGGACCACGGCGATCGCACCTATCCCCGCCGCGAACTTTCCGTTGATGATGTCGTCGCGGTAGATCGGCTGGGCCACGAGTTTCGGAAGCGTGCGCTGCGACCGCTCGCTGTTGATGGCGTCGAAGCCGAACACGATGCCGAGCAGTGGGCCGAGAATCCCGATGAACGCGATGAACGACGGCACCCGGTTGGGGCTGATCGTGAACAGCAGCAGGAACACCGACGGGGTCTGCGAAGCCGCGGCGGCGGCGTCACGTATGGGACCCGAAGCCGCATGTACCGAGACCAATCCGGCCAGCCCCACCAGAATCAGCAGCATCAGCAGCCGGGCCGACCTCATGTGATCCGACAGTTCCTTCGACGCCACGATCCGCCAACCGGCCCGAAATCTCCTGGGTGACCCGGCGGCGTGGTGCGGTGCGGTCACGGGTTCAGGCGTAGATGTGGTCATCGTTCACCGCTCCCGTGAAGTAGGTGTGGTACACGACGTTGAGGTCGACGGTTCGTTGCGTGAGTCCGATAAGGCCGAACCCGTTGCTCGTGGCCGTGTCGACGATCGCCCGGCGGACATCTGTGGTGGCATCAACGATCAGTCGCATGCCTTCCGGCCTGACGGCGGTGACACCAGGCAGCCGGCCGATGGCCTCGGCGGCCTCGGCGATGTGAGCGTCGAACTCAACCTCGAATGACGGGCTGGCGTCGATGCCGGCCGCCAATTGCTCGACCGTGCCCGAGGCCACCATGTGACCACCGACGAAGATCCCCAGACGGTCACAGACCTGCTCGACCTGATGCAGAAGATGGGAAGCCAGCACCACCGTGATGCCCGACTCCGTTCGCAGCTGATCGACCAGCTCGAGAAGCTCCCTGACCCCCTCCGGGTCGATGTTGACGGTCGGCTCGTCGAGGATGAGTACTTCGGGTTGCTTGACCAGAGCTTCGGCGATTCCGAGCCGCTGGCGCATGCCGCGTGAGAACTCGCCGACCCGCCGACCACCGTGCTCGGCCAAACCGACCGATTCGAGCAGCCCGTCCATCCGCTCGTCGATCTCCGACTTGGCCACCCGGTTGAGTTCGGCCGCGTAACGAAGGTTGGATCGGGCTGTGAGGTCGTCGTAGAAGCCGACCTCATCGGGCAGATAACCGACTCTGCTCTTGATCCGCAGCGAGTCGCGGGCCGGATCGAGTCCCAGCACCCGGGCCGAACCGGCACTGGGCTCGGTGAGCCCGAGCAGCATCAGGATGGTGGTGGTCTTGCCGGCACCGTTGGGGCCGACCAAGCCGAAGATCTCTCCTCTTCCGATGGTCAGGTGCAGGTCGTCGACGGCCAGAACCCCGTTGTAGCTCTTGGTGAGCCCCTCAGCGGCAATGGCCGGCCCGATCGAGTTCCCGATC
>QIIW01000045.1 GCA_003231645.1 Acidimicrobiia bacterium
GACGAACCTGCGGGTGTCGCCGGCGTGTCGCACTTTCTCGAGCATCTCTTGTTCAAGGGAAGCTCGACCCGTTCGGCGCGGGAGATCGCCGAGGGAATCGATGCCGTGGGAGGTGATCTCAATGCCTTCACCTCCAAGGAGTACACGGCGTTCCATTCGATGGTCGCCGCGCCCGACATCGACTTTGCGCTCGACACTCTCCTTGATGTGATCGCCGACCCTGCGTTCACCGACTCGGAGGTTGATGCCGAGCGTCAGGTCATCCTCGAGGAGCTGGCCTGGAATGCCGACACCCCCGACGACGTGGTCCACGGTTCACTGGCCGAGTCACTGTTCCCAGGGCATCCGCTGGGGTGGGAGGTGTTGGGTACCACCGACACGGTCAACGCCATCCGACCCGACGAGATCCGGGCCTTCCACGACAAGTGGTACCGCCGGTCCAATCTCGTCGTCGCTGTCGCCGGGCCGATCGGCCACGACCGGATCGTGGAGAGTGTCGACGCCGCCCTGGCCGGCATGGGCGCAGGTCCCCGGCCGGCCCGTACGGCCCCAGGTGAATTTCGTGACTCCCATGTCAGGCTGGCGCGCCCGATCGAACAGAGTCACATCGCGATCGGTTGGCGGGCCATCGATCACAACGATCCGGACCGCTTCCCGCTGGCCGTCGCCAATCAGGTGCTCGGCGGCGGCTGGTCGAGCCGGCTCTTCCAGGAGATTCGCGAGCGGCGCAGCATGTCCTACACGGTGTTCTCCTCGGTGGGTGCCTACACCGACTCCGGCACCCTGTCGATCTACGGCGGCACCAACCCCGGTCGGGCGGCGGAGTTCTGTTCGGTGGTCGACGGACTGGTCGCCGACATCGTCGACAATGGCCCGAGCGAGCGCGAAATGGAGATCGCGCGCGGCGGGTTCGAGGGCGCCACGATACTGGCGTTGGAGGACACCGGCAGTCGCATGTCGCGTCTGGCCACGAGCGTTCTCATCCGCGACCGGGTCGTGCCCGTCGACGAGTATCTCGATCTCGTGCGTGCCGTCACCGGCGAAGACGTCAGGCGAGTTCTGGGCTCGGTCGTGGCCGGAAGCCGCTGCGTGTCGATCGTCGGACCTGAGGTCGGATCGGTTGTCGAGGTCGCGGGGGCGTAGCATCTCCGCGATGATTCGAGTCGCGGTCGTTGGTGCAGGTGGACGAATGGGAGCGCAGGTCTGCCGCGCCGTGGCCACCGCCGACGATCTTGTCCTCGTCGCGGCGGTCGACGCCGGTGCCGGCGGGCGGACCGTCGGGACCGTGGCTGGGATCGATTCCGATCTCGTGATCGCCACCGAGTTCGCGGCGGCAGCCGACGCCGGTGCCGAGGTCATGGTCGATTTCACGGTGGCGGAGGCGGCTCGCTCCACTCTGGTGTCGGCCGCCGCCGGCGGGATCCATGCCGTGGTCGGCACCACCGGTTTCGATTCGACCGACCTGGAGATGTTCCGTGAGTCGTTCACGAGCAGCAACTGTCTGATCGCACCCAACTTCGCGATCGGCGCGGTGTTGATGATGCGTTTCGCCGAACTCGCCAGCCCGTACTTCGACTCGGCCGAGGTCATCGAATTCCACCACGAAGCCAAGGTCGACGCGCCGTCGGGCACCGCGATGAGCACCGTGGAGAGGATGGCGGCCGCGTCCGACGAATGGGCGGCCGACCCGACCCGAAACGTGATACTTCCCGGGGCCCGTGGCGGAGTCGGACCGGCCGGAATACCGATTCACTCGGTGCGATTGCGCGGCCTGGTGGCCCATCAGGAGGTGCTGTTGGGTACCACCGGTCAGACACTCTCGATTCGGCACGACACCATCGACCGGACGTCGTTCATGCCGGGGGTCCTGTTGGCGGTGCGTCGGGTGTCGGAGCTCGCCGGACTCACCGTTGGACTCGACGCGTTGCTCGACATCTGAGCCAATAGGGTCGGGTCTCGATGCGTCCGTTCTTCTCCTTTCGATGGATCTTGTCCCACATTTTCGTGGTTTCCATGGTGGTGCTGATGGTCAACCTCGGTTTCTGGCAACTGCGTCGACTCGACGAACGCAAGGCATCCAACATCGAGATCGGATTGGCCATGACCAAGGCGCCCGTCGACCTGGCCGGTCTGCTCGATGCCGGTGAGGTCCCGACGGACTACACGCCGGCGAGCGTTTCGGGTGTCCATGACCCCACCGGCGAGATGCTGATCGCCAACCGCACCTTCGAGTCGCGGGCCGGTAGCCGGCTCGTGACACCACTGCTTCTCGACGATGGCCGTGTGATCGCGATCGGTGGCGGCCGGGTGGCCGACACCAAGGTGAGGGGACTCCCCGAACTCAATCGGATGGATGTCACGAGATTCGATGAGGTCACCGGGCTCTCGTTCGAGACGACATGGGTGCGGTTGCAGACCCAGGATCCACCGCTCGGTAACCTGCCGGTCCCGGTGCCGATGCGGGTGCTCGATGAGGGCCCGCATCTGTCATACGCCGTCCAGTGGTTCTTCTTCTCGACGGCCACGGTCGTCGTCTACTACCTGATTCTGCGGGCCAAGAAGCGAGAGTTGGCACTGGAGACATGACCACCGTCATCCTCGTCCCGGTCGACGGATCCGACCCGTCGGCGGTCGAGGCCTCGAGCCTCGCCGGGGGAATCCGCGCCGGGCGGGTCACGGTGTCGGTGAGACAGCCGGGACCGGGTCCCACGGGGCCGTCGGCCCCGGCTGTGGTCGAGGTCCGGTCGGCGGTGAGTGGTCCGACAGGTATCGGTGCGGTGGCCTCACCGGACTGTGCCAGGGCCAGGGTGTGGATGATCGACGGTGTGATTCGAAGCCACGTCGGTCCGGTCGAGTTTCCCGGGTCGCTGGGAGATTCGGCCGAGTCGGCGGTCGACCTCCTGGGTGCGGTGCCGTTGTTCGCCACCGTCGATCTGGTCACGGACCGATCCGGCGTCGAGATCTGCGTCGACACCGCCGCCATTGAGTTCGATCCGCCCGACGGGCGGATTCTCGGCGAGGCCCTCGCCAAGAGTCTGCTCGGTCGGCCCGGTCCGTCGGCCCGGTGCACGCTCGACATGGCAACGCTGTTGCTGCTGGCCGCCCGCCTGCGAAGCCGAGGCACCGCGGACGACCTGAGCATCACCGTCGCTGGACTCCTGGGTGGCTCGCGACCCGATGTCGAACCGGTTGTGGTCGAGCTACTCGGGGATGAACTGCTGCGGGCCCGGGGAGACAGCGGTCGCCTGTCGCTGACCGTGGCCGGCGGCGCGGCGCTCGCAGCGGCCATGGTTTCGGCCACCGAATCCGTTGGCCTCGCCGAGATCGAGGTGGTCTACCGCGACGTTCTCGTCGTCAATCGTGAGTTTCTCACCGCGGTGAGTGCATGGCAATCGGCCTCGGCATCGACGACGGGTGAGGGACCAATCGACGTGTTCGGTGCCCTCGTCGATCGGATCGGGCCGGTGCTCACGTCGCTCTCGTCGTCGATGCCCCGGTTTGCCGGCTACCGGCCACGATTCGCCCGTGCTTTGGGACGAGCCGCCGACCGCCCCTCGTGGCTCGACTCGCCCGCGGTCGATTCGGTCCACACCGTCTGGTTCGAACTCCACGAACACCTGCTGGCCACGGTAGGGAGGTCGCGCACGCAGGAACGATGAACACTCTTCGATTGATCGCTGCCCGCTGAGCGGGTTCCGGTTGATCGCGTGGCAACATTGCGGGATGGACGCAAGATTCGGGCGGGTGCTCACCGCCATGATCATGGCGCCGGCGATCTCGCCCGCTATCTGGTCGGCCCCGGCGGCAACGATGGTCTGGTCATCGCCGGCACCACCGGTGAGAGCCCCACGCTCACCCAGGACGAGCAGATCGACCTGATAGCGGCGGTGGTCGATGCCGTCGACGCTCCGGTGATCGCCGGCGCCGGCAGCAACAACACGGCCTCCGCGATCGACAACACCCGCCGGGCCACCGAGGCCGGAGCGGTCGGCCTGCTTCACGTGGCGGGCTACTACAACAAGCCCTCCCAGGCCGGGCTGACCGAGCATTTCCGGGTGTGCGCCGAAGCCACCGACCTGCCGATCCTGCTCTACGACATCCCGGGCCGCACCGGCCGCAAGATCGCCACCGAAACCATCGTCGACCTCATCGAGCGGGTCGACAACATCATCGGTGTGAAGGACGCGGCCGGCAGCCCGGCCGAGACCTCCAAGTTGTTGTCGATGGCTCCCGAAGGCACCGTGGTCTACAGCGGCGACGACGCACTCACCCTTCCGTTGCTGGCGGTCGGGGCGGTCGGGTGCGTCGGCGTGGCCACCCACTGGGTCGGCAACGAGGTCAGCGAGATGATCGAGGCGTTCTTCTCCGGTGACGTCGAGAGGGCCGCCGCCATCAACCGCCGACTGATCCCGTCGTATTCGTTCGAGACCGGCGACGTCGCCCCGAACCCGGTTCCGAGCAAGGCCATGATGAGGGTGATGGGTCTGCCGGCGGGTCGGTGTCGCCTGCCGATGGGTCCCGAACCCGACGGGCTCGAGAGCGCCGCCCGGGCCATTCTCGCCGACCTCGGCCGGAGCTGACGGTGCCATCACCGGTCAGAGTCACCTTCCTGGGCGGCCTCGGCCAGATCGGACGCAACTGTGCCGCCATCGAGACCGAGGGCCGGATCGTGGTGCTCGACTGCGGCCAGATGTTCGCCGGCGACGACCTGCCCGGCGTCGACGCCGTGCTGCCCAACCTCGACTGGCTGATCGAGAACGGCGATCGTATCGAGGCCTGTATCGCCACCCACGCCCACGAGGACCACATCGGTGCACTGCCCTACCTCATGCGGCACCTGTCGTTCCCGATCTACGGCTCCCCGTTCACGCTGGGGCTGGTTCGCCACAAGCTCAAGGAGGCCGGCCTGGTCGACCGGGCCGAACTCCGTGTGGTCCACGACGGCGACCGTCTCGATGTGGGGCCCTTCGACTGCGAGTTCATTCCGGTCACCCATTCGATTCCCTCCGGCAACATCACCGCATTTCACACCGGTCAGGGTGTGATCCTTCATTCGAGCGATTTCAAGCTCGACCTCACTCCCGTCGACGGGCGTCGCACCGACCTGGCCCGTATCGGCTCTCTCGGACATTCGCCGGGCATCCGCCTGATGCTGGCCGACTCCACCAATGCCGATCGGCCCGGCACCAGCAACTCGGAGCGTTCCGTGGGTTCGGTTCTCACCGCGATCATGCGCGAGAACGAGGGGCGTCGAATGATCATCGGGTCGTTCGCCAGCCACATCCACCGGCTCCAGCAGATCGCCGACGCCGCCGTGACGACCGGCCGTGTCGTCGTCACCCTCGGTCTGTCGATGAGACGAAACGTGAAATTGGCCCGCGAGCTTGATGTGCTGCGAATCCCCGACCACGCAATCCGCGACGTCGAGGACATCGACGATCTCGACCCGGCCCGTACCTGTGTCGTGTGCACCGGCTCCCAAGGCGAACCGCGGGCCGCACTCACCCAAATGGCACTGGGCACCAGCCGTTGGCTCAAGCTCGGTTCCAACGACACGGTCGTGTTCAGCTCGCATCCGATCCCCGGCAATGAGGCCGCCGTGGCATCGGTCCGAAACGGACTGGCTCGCCTGGGTGCCCGTGTGATCCACAGCTCCCAGGTCGACGTCCACACCAGTGGTCACGGCAAACAGCAGGAACTGCGCACGCTTCACTCGGTGGCGGTACCCGAGTTCTTCGTTCCGGTTCACGGCGAATACGAGCACCTCGTGGCCCACAAGGAACTCGCCCACGGCATGGGCATGGACGTCGACCATGTGATGCTCTGCGAGGACGGCGATCGCATCGAACTCGGTGACGACGGCCTCGTGCGGCTCGATTCGGTCGGTGGCGACCACATCTATGTCGACGGCACGGTCGGAGATCTCGGCACCACCGTGCTCGGTGATCGGCGCACGCTCGGTGACGACGGTTTTGTGGCCGTCGTGGTGCATGTCGACCTTGATCGGGGAGAAATAATCGCCGGCCCCGACGTGGTGTCACGCGGATGGGTCGAGCAACCGGCCCTCCGTGCCCACGAGGCCGCGGTCGCCGATGCCGTCGAGCGTGAACTCAATGGTGCATTCGACGATGCGAAGATCGACCTCCAGGGCCTCGCGCAACGGGTTCGTCGGGCGGCCGGCCGCACCGTCAACGATCGCACCCGCCGCCGTCCGATGATCGTGCCGGTGGTGAGGGAGGGCTGATCGCCCTCGGGTGCCCCGGGGCGGTCGGAACCCGCTGGTAGCGTCCTTCCCACAGTGGCCACCAAACAACGATCCAAGAAGAGTTCGCGGTCAGCGTCGAAGCGGCCGACGAATTCAGCCGCTTCGCGGGGCAGAAAGCCGGGCGCCAAGAAGCGACGGCAGGCGGCCCGGAAGCGGTCGCAGGCCTCCCGCCGGGCCGTCGGCTCGGTCATGTCAGGGCATTCCGCCGACCTCTGGGGTGTGGGAGCCATCGTCCTCGGTCTGCTGGTCGCGGCGAGCGTCTGGCTGGGCGGCGGGGGAGTCATCGGCGGGGCGGTCGACGATGTTCTGGCCCTCGGCTTCGGGCTGGTCCGCATGGTGCTGCCGATTGGGCTGATAGCGGCCGGTGTCGTGATGATCCGCGGTCACGAGGGCGGTGAAGATGCAGCCGAACGCATAGCCCGGGCGGTGATCGGTGGCGTTCTGCTCACCGTGAGCACTGCCGGTCTGCTCCATGTCGCCCGTGGTCGTCCCGGGATCGACGATCCGATCGGCGAACTCGGCGCCGCCGGTGGAGTTCTCGGCATGGGGGTCGGCGGTCCCCTCCACGCGTTGGCCGCCACCTCGGGCGCGGTCACGGTCCTCGTCGCCCTGGCGTTCGTCGGCACGATCGTGCTGACCGGTTCCTCGGCACAGACCGTGGGGGCGGCGGTCGCATCCGTAGTGCGTCCGGCCGGTTCGGCCGTTGCCGGAGTGCTGCGGGGGCTGTTCAGCGACCCCTCCGGCGACACCGACGGTGGAGCGATCGATCTCACCGGTGATCCCGGTGCGGACCCGACGTCCCACGACACCGTCGAGATGCCGGCGGCCGAGGAACCGGCCCAACCCACACCCCCGACCGAACGCCACCACGAGAGGGCCGAACCGTCGGCCGAAACCGAGCAGCAGGCCCTGCGGTTGGCGACGGGCCCCAAGGGATCGAAGTGGAGGCTGCCGCCGCCCTCCCTGCTGAGCCGCTCCAGGAAACAGTCCGTCGACAAGGATCTGGTCGCGGCGCGGGGCCGTCTCCTCCAGGCCACCCTGGCCCAGTTCGGGGTCGAGACGACTCTGTTGCAGCCGGTGGTCGGTCCGACTGTCACCCGGTTCGTGCTCGAACTCGGCGAGGGTGTCAAGGTCTCCAAGCTCGAGAGTCTGCGCAAGGACATCGCCTATTCGATGGCATCGCCCGACGTGAGGATTCTCGCTCCGATTCCCGGACGGCGGGCCATCGGCGTCGAGGTTCCCAACACCGACCGCCAGATCGTGGCCGTCGGCGACATCCTCGCCTCCCGTGAGGCCAGGGTGGCCAGTCATCCCCTCGAAGTAGCGATCGGGCGCGACATCAACGGCCGAAATGCCATGATCAACCTGGCCACGATGCCCCATGTGTTGATCGCCGGTGCCACCGGAGCGGGCAAGTCGTCGTGCCTCAACGCCATTCTCACCTCGATCCTCATGAGATCGACGCCCGATCAGGTGAGATTGATCCTCGTCGATCCCAAGCGGGTCGAGATGGGCCAATACGAACGAGTGCCCCATCTGCTCACCGCGCCGGTTACCGATCCCCGCAAGGCGGCCAACGCCCTCGGCTGGGCCGTACGCGAGATGGACCGTCGCTATGACCTTCTCTCCAGGGTCGGCTTCCGCGACATAACGGGTTACAACAACGCCATAGACCACGACCAGCTCCGGGCCGGGCTCGGGGAGGTCGACGAATCGGGCGAGCCGCTGGTCTACAAACGGCTGCCGTTCATTCTGGTCGTGGTCGATGAGCTCGCCGATCTGATGATGGTCGCGGCCCGCGACGTCGAGGATTCGATCGCCCGAATCGCGCAGATGGCTCGTGCCGTCGGTATCCACCTGGTGATCGCCACGCAACGTCCGTCGGTCAACGTGATCACCGGCGTGATCAAGGCCAATGTGCCGGCCCGGTTGGCGTTCGCGGTCTCGAGCCTCACCGATTCGCGTGTCATCCTCGATCAGCCGGGGGCCGAACGCCTGGTCGGCAAGGGTGATCTGCTTCTGCTCGGTCCGGCATCCTCGTCCCCTCACCGTATCCAGGGGTGCTGGGTCGAGGAAGAAGAAGTCAGGGCTCTCGTGAAGTTCTGGCGCGACCAGGCCCCGGAATTTGCCGAGGATCACGAAGTCGCGTCCCAGGCGTCACCGGCCGGTGACGGCCAATACGGCCCGGGTCCCATGGCATCCCCGGTGACGCTCGCCCCGTCGATCACCGACGGACCGCCTCCCACTTTCGACGACGGCGACGAGCTCCTCGGCCCGGCGATGGATCTCGTCGTCCAGACCCAGCTCGGCTCCACTTCGATGCTGCAGCGCAAGCTTCGGGTGGGGTTCGCCCGGGCCGGCCGCATCATGGATCTGCTGGAGCAGAGGGGGATAGTGGGCCCGTCAACGGGTTCGAAGGCCCGCGACGTCCTCATTTCGCCGGAAGAACTCGCCGCCCGTCGAGGACAGGGCTGAGCGGGCCGGTGGCTCGGACCTTTTCATGATCACGGGGCTTCTCGCGACCGTTGGCGGATTGGCGATCCTGGCCGTCGCCGCCGACCAGTTCGTCAAGGGCAGTGCCCGCATAGCAGTGCTGCTCCGGATGTCGCCGGTGGTCGTCGGTGTGGTGATCATCGGTTTTGGTACGAGTGCCCCGGAGATGGTCGTATCGGCCGTCGCTTCGAGGAACGGCGACCTCGACATCGCCGTCGGCAACGTGATCGGTAGCAACGTTGCCAACATCTCTCTCGTTCTGGCCGCGGCCACGCTGGTCACCGTCATCCCGGTCTCCCGTCGCACGCTTCGGCGGGAAGCCCCGCTGTCGGTCGCGTCGGTGATCCTTTTCGCCTGGGTGATCCAGAACGGAATCACCCGCCGTGAGGGTGTGCTTTTGTTGGCCGTGTTGGTCGTGGCGTTTGCCTGGATCCTCGCGAGCACAAGCAGGACGGATCCCGACGACGAGTTCGCGGCCAAGACGGTCGGGGTCGGGGAGACCAGCGCGGCGTTCGAGGGTTTTCGTACCCTCGGCAGTCTGATCGTGGTGATCGGGTCAGCGAGCCTGCTGGTGCACGGCGCCGAGACCATCGCCGGCGAGCTGCAACTGTCGGGGGGATTCGTCGGGTTCACCCTGGTGGCCATCGGCACGTCGGCTCCTGAGCTGGTCACCGCGGTCGCCGCGGCCCGGCGGGGTGAGACCGATCTACTGGTCGGCAATCTCTTGGGATCCAACCTGTTCAACAGCCTCGCGGTCGGTGGCGTTATCGGCGTCATCGGCCCGGGCCGGCTCAATGACCTCACACTTGCCGGTGAGGGTGCCTTGTTGATGATCGTCGTCGTGGCCGGTAGCTGGCTCATGATGTTCGGCAAGGGCATCAACCGCCCGAAGGCGGCTTTGCTGGCGGCGATCTGGCTCATCACCGCGGTGTTGTTGTCGGGAGGTCAGAGCGCGGTCGCGTGGCCCATCGGCTGAATCCGCTGTCAGGCCCGCCTCGATGGTTCACCTTCTAGACTCGAGCGGGTGCCGGACACAACGGATGAGGCCCGTACCTATCACCTCACCACGCTCGGTTGCCCGAAGAACCAGGTCGACTCCGACAAGCTCGAAGGAACCCTCGTTGCCGATGGCCTGGTGCCGGTGGCCGACGCAGGGATCGCCGACGTGGTGGTTGTCAACACCTGCGCGTTCATCGCCGACGCCCGTCGCGAGTCGATCGACACGATCCTCGCTCTGGCCGACCGACGGCGCAAGGGTGCCAAGCTGGTGGTCACCGGCTGTCTGGCTGAACGCCACGGCGCCGAACTGGCGGCGGAACTTCCCGAGGTCGATCTGGTGGCGCCGTTCGGGGTGAACCTCGACACGGGCACGGTCGCGGTGAGCCTCGGCCCGATCCGCCGTGCCCCCGACTTCGATCTGCTCAACCTGCCGCGTCCGGCGTCGGCGAGGCCCTGGGCGTATGTGAAGATCGCCGAGGGCTGCGACCGCGCCTGTGGCTTCTGCGCCATCCCGTCGTTTCGTGGCCCGCAGCGCAGTCGAACCATCGATCGAATCCTCACCGAGATCGAGCAACTCGCGGCCCGTGAGATCGTTCTCGTCGCCCAGGACCTGGCGTCGTTCGGACGCGATCAGGGCGTGGGCGACCGGCTGATCGTGCCGCTGGTGAGGCGCGTGGCCGAGCGGGTCGATCGTGTCAGGCTGCTCTACCTCTATCCGTCCGATCTCGGCGACGATCTGATCGACGCGATCTGTGACACCGGCGTGCCCTACTTCGACCTGTCGTTGCAGCACGTCTCGCCTCCGCTGATGCGGCGCATGCGACGTTGGGGCGATGGCGTCAAGTTCCTCGATCGCATCGAGGCCATCCGTCGGCGCGAGCCCGATGCCGCCTTCCGATCGAATTTCATCGTCGGCTACCCGGGGGAGACCGAGGAGGACCACGACGCCCTGCTCGACTTCGTCGAGGTCACCCAGCTCGACTGGTGTGGATTCTTCGCCTACTCGCCCGAGGACGGCACCTACGCGATGTCGCTCGACGGGGAGGTCGACGAGGGTCTGCGCGACGATCGTCTGGCCGAGCTTCGCGAGATGCAGGACACGATCACCTCCCAGCGACGTGACCTTTTGGTCGGTCGCCAGGTCGAAGTTCTCGTGGATGAACCGGGAGTGGGTCGAACCCACCGCGAAGCGCCTGAGATCGACGGAATCGTTTCCGTGCCCCATGATCTGTTGGTGAACACGATCCACGACGTGACGGTGACCGGGGCAATGGGCCCCGACATCGAGGCGTCATGACCGGAATCGTGCCCCCGAGGCAGGCCGGAATCACCCACCCGGCCAACATGCTCACCATCACTCGCCTGGTGTTCGCGCCCCTGCTGTTCTGGCTGGTGCTCGACGCCGTCGATACCCGTGGTGTTTCGTGGGCGGTGTTCGGGCTCGGCGTGACGTTGGCCTCGACCGATTTCTTCGATGGCAAGGTGGCCCGTCGGGCCAACGTCGTGAGCCGCAGTGGGGCGTTCCTCGATCCACTGGCCGACAAGGTCGTGATTCTCGGTTCGGCGTTCGCCCTGGTGGCGGTCGACCGCTACTGGTGGTTGCCGGTCACGATAATCGCCATCCGTGAGGTCGGAATCACCGCTTGGCGCACCAAGTGGGCCCGTGAGGGCTTGGCGGTGCCGGCGAGGAGATCGGCGAAGTACAAGACTCTCGTGCAGGGCGTGGCTCTGGCCATGGCGGTCATGCCCACACTGGAGACCGCCGACGCCGCGATCACGATCGCCTTGTGGGTCGCGGTCGTCTGGACGGTGGTCACAGGCATTCAGTACCTGCTGGATGGTCAGAACGCCACCAGCACCACCGGTGGCTGACCCGGCGTCGGACGCCGGTCGATTGGACGAGCAGCCGGGAGGCATCGATGCAGTGTGAGGTCGTCGCGGTCGGAACGGAGCTGTTGCTGGGGCAGATAGTCGACACCAACTCGTCGTGGATCGGCGAGCAGCTGGCGTTGGCCGGAATCGATTCTTTCTTCCAGACCAAGGTGGGCGACAATCTCGACCGCATGGTCGAGGCGCTCGAGACGGCGCTGTCGCGAAGCGACGCGGTGATCGTGACCGGAGGCCTCGGCCCGACCCAGGACGACATCACGCGTGATGCGATCGCCAAGGTGATGGGCGTCGATCTGGTCCGTAGCACTGAACTCGTGGAGAGGATCCGGGCGATGTTCGGATCTCGCGGCCGCGAGATGACCGACAACAACCTCCGGCAGGCCGACCTGCCCGAGGGGACCATTCCCAATCCGGTTCAGCCGGGCACCGCACCCGGCCTGATCTGCGAGGTCGACCGTGGCGGCGCCACTCCGAAGATGATCTACGCCGTTCCCGGTGTGCCGTGGGAGATGAAGCAGCAGATGGTCGGTGGCGTGCTGCCCGACCTTCAGGGGCGCGCCGGCATCACATCGGTGATCAAGAGCCGCACCCTTCGCACATGGGGTCGCTCGGAGTCGGGGTTGGCCGAGGCCCTCGATGCCGAGATAGTCCGGCTCGACGAGACCGGCGTGGCCACGATCGCGTTCCTGGCCAGCGGTTGGGAGGGCATCAAGGTCAGGGTCACTGCCAAGGCCGCCACCGATGCCGAGGTCGACGGGGTCCTCGACTCCGAGCAGGCCCGGATCATGGAGATCATCGGCGATGTCGTGTTCGGGTTCGACGACGACACGATGGAGTCGGTCGTGCTCGACGAGTTGCGTGAGCGTGGGCTCACCCTCGGCATCGCCGAGTCGCTGACGGGTGGCCTGATTGCCAGTCGGATCACGGCCGTGCCGGGTTGCAGTGACGTTTTTCGTGGTGCGGTGATCCCCTACGACCGCGAGTTGAAGGTGTCGGTGCTCGGAACCTCCGACATCCCGGCGGTGAGCGAGCAGATGGCGATCGAGCTGGCCGAGGGCGCCCGTCGCGTTCTCGGCGCCGATGTCGGGCTGGCCGTCACCGGTGTGGCCGGCCCGACACCCCACGAGGGTCACGAACCCGGCACCGTGTGGATCGGACTGAGCATCAACGGCCGGACCGACTCGGCCCTCATCGATTTCCCTTTCGACCGTGACCGGGTGCGCCAGTTCACCTGTATCTCGGCTCTCAGCTTTCTCCGTAACCGGTTGCTCGGCTCGAAGAATGCCGACATGTGACGAACGGGCCGATGTTCACAGGCGCCCGGTCGCAGGAAGGGAGGGGATTGGCCGGGCGCTCAGGCCGCGGCCCGGTGAGTGATGGGTCCGGCTCGGGGCGTGATCGTCCAACCGCCGTCGTCGTGCTGCCGGGTGAGTTGCATGCCGCGGTCGTGGATGTTGTGGTGGCAGCGGCTGCACACGAGCACCAGATTGTCGATGTCAGTGGGTCCGCCGCGATTCCAGGGATTGATGTGGTGGGCCTCGCATCGGTTGGGATCGATTCCGCAACCGATACAGCCGCGGTCGCGGGCGATGAGGGCCTTCCACTGGGCGATGGTGGCTGATCGGCTGGTGCGTCCGACCCAGATTGGCTGTGCCGGTCCGTCGAAGATCACTCCGGTGATATCGGAGATGCAGGCGAGGCGTTCGAGGGCGTTCTGGGGTAGTGGCGTACCGTCGGCGAGGCCGGCGGCACCATGATGGCCGTCGGTGCGCATGCGGGTCAGGTCGACGATGCTGAGCATCTGTCGGCGAACATGGGGTTGAGTGTCGGCAGTGGTGCCGGCGGGTCGGGTGATGAGAGCGATGAACGCGTCGGCCATGCGTTGTTCGGGTGAGCGCGTGCCGGTGTGCGACGGGTGCTGACCGCGGTGACCGAGGTCTCGGCCGCCGTCGAGTCGCCACAGCCGTTCGTATTCGGTATCGAGGCGGGCGGCGACGGACGCGGCGGTTTCGGGGTCGAGCCTGGCCAACCAGACTCTCATGCCGTCCCTGTCGGTCCATGAACGCGTGGATCGGCGCTTGTGTTGGCGTTCGTGTCGGCCGGCGGTGTCGGCATCGGTCCCGTTGTCGGCGACCCAATCGCGGGCGTGTCTGGCGAACAGGTCGGTTGCTTCACGGCGGGCCATGGGCAACAACTCGGCGTCGACGAGGATCGGATCGATTTCCTTGGCGGCATCGGCCATCACGTCGGCGTGTTCGCCGGTGATGACACCCCTGGCCAACGCCTCGGCGGTGCGGGGGAGTTTGGCCATATGTGCCGCGGTTCTCGACACTCGTCGGGCGGCGCGACTCGAGACGCGTCCCGCTGAACGCACTACCTCGGCGGCATCGAGGCCCTGGTCGCCCAAGGCGTCGATTGCCGCCGCCACCCGGAGCCGGTAGGCATCAAGGGCCGACTGCGCGGCCGACAACAACGCGATCTCCGCCACCAGCCCATGACGGGAGCAATCGGACGGCATCCGGTGGTGAAGATACTGCGGCAGTCGGCTGAGCACCACTTCACTATAGCGAACATATGTTCGCTCGACAACCCGAGCACGAAGAAGATCTGCCGGTGGCCACCAACGGTCGCCGAGCCTGCAACACTGCCGGGATGCGTACCGAACTCGATTTCGAACTTCTGGGCGAGACCGTCCAGAACCTCTACGGTTTCAAACAGGGCGAGATGATGTCGGCCATCGTCCACGTCGGCGAGCAGTTGGGCCTGTTCACCTCGCTGTCACGGTCCGGACCGGTCACCAGCGACGAGCTGGCGGCGGCAACCGGTCTCCACGAGCGCTGGGTCAGGGAGTGGCTGCATGCGGTGGCGGCCGCCGATCTGGTGTTCCACGAGGACGGCCGCTTCGGCATCACCCCCGAGACGGCCGCCGCACTGGCCGACCCCGATCATCCGGCGGCGATGATCGGGGTGTTCGGACCGCCCATCACCCACCGCGAGATCAACCGGACGATCGAGGCGTTCCGCACCGGTCTCGGCATGACATGGAACGAACACGGCGAGCACACCTGTCATTTCCAGGCGGCGATGGGAGCGGCTGGTCAGGAAGCCTGGCTGGTGCCGGTGATCCTAGATTCGTTCGACGGCCTCCCGGCTCGTCTCACCACCGGGATCACCGTCGTCGACGTGGGCTGCGGTGCCGGGGTGGCGGCCGCGGCGGTCGCCAGGGCGTTCCCGGCGTCCACGGTGATCGGTGTCGATCCATCCCCCCATGCCATCGAGGCCGCTGCGGCGAGGGCGGCGGCTGCCGGCATCGACAACCTGTCGTTTCGCGCCGGCACGTTCGACGACCTGCCGAGTATGGCTCCGATCGACCTGTTGCTCACCCTCGACGTGATCCATGACCTGCCCCGTCCCGGTGCCGCGGTGCGTGCCGCCCGCGAGTCGCTCGCGGCCGACGGCAGCTGGATCGTCGCCGACATCAAGACCCGGGGCGGGCTGGAGGACAATCGGAAGATCCCGGTGTTGCCGCTCATGTACTCGATGTCGATCCTCTATTGCATGTCGTCGGCCATGTCCGAGCCGGACGGGGCCGGTCTGGGCACTCTCGGGCTCACCGAAGAGGTGTTCGAGGGGCTGGCCGACGCCGCCGGATTCGGGTCGTGTGAAGCCCGAACGTTCGACATTGACCCGCTCAATCGTTACTTCGAGCTGCGCCCCTGATCGTCCGAAAGGTCAGGTTCATCCGGGGCTCGCTCACCCGCTTCGTCTTGGCTATGCGGTGGACCCAGTGGGTCTGACATCCACGCGACATCACCACCACCGAACCGGCCGGCAGATCGACCTTCACCGTCTCTCCACCGACCCGGTGACGCAGATCGAACCTGCGCATCGCACCAAGGCTCAGCGACGCGATCCCGGGGCCGAGCTCGGGCTCATCGTCGCTGTGCCAGTCGACGCTGTCGGCACCATTTCGGTAGAGATTGATCAGCGCGCTGTTGAACGTGGTGTCGGCGACCCGCTCGCAGACCTCTCGCAGCCTCGACATGGTTGGGGTCCACGGGGCCGGGGAGAGTTCGATGCCCGAATACGAGTAGCGCGCGTCGGGATCGCCGACCCATGAGACCAGCCTCGGTTCCGGGATCACCCGGCCGAACATACGGAGATGATTCTGGTGGAATTCGAGTTCGTCACGCAGCGACGCGAACGCCGCTCGGGCCTCGGCCGGCGACAGCACGTCAAGGTGGATGACGGCGGACCCGTCGTGGGGCAACAACTCGGTTCCCTCGCCGGGTGGCGGATCGAACAGGCTCACCGCCTCGATGTTACGACCGGAGGGGCTGTCGCCGACTCGAACCCGCGGCCGCTCAGTTGCCGAGACTCCCGATGCGATCGAGGAAGGCGAGGATGACCGAAGTGATCTCCGCGTCGTGGGTGGCGAATATCGCGGTGCCGTGGGCCGAACCGCTGAACACGACCAGTGCGGCCCCGGTGTCGGCCTCGATGGTGGTCAGTTGGTTGACGTAGGGCCTGTCGCCCTCGGTGTCGATGAGCAACAGTGGCACCGTGAACGCGGCGGCGCCGGCCGCGCCGTCGAGCCCGAGGAAGTCGGCCGGTGCGGAGATGGCGACCGCGCCGTCGACGCCGAGAGCGGCCCCGCCTTCGAGGACCGCCGTACCCCCCATCGAAGCGCCGATGATCACGACCTTCTCGGCGCCGTCGGCCCTTGCTCGGCCGACCGCGGCGGCGAGATCGACGTCCAGGTTGGTGTCACGGGTGCCGGTGGAGCCTCCGTAGCCCCGGAAGTCGAACGCCAGCGTGTTGTAGCCGGCAGTCTTGAGGTCACCGATGATCGGATCCCAGGTCGACCGATCGGCGCCACGCATGTGGGCGAGCACCACCGTGGCGCTCGATCCCTTCGACACTTCGATGTCGGCCGCCAGTGTCTCGCCGTCCGCGGTGTCAATCTCGACGATCCCCGACCGGGCTTCGGCGGTGGGGGCAGCGGTCGTCGGCTCGGCGGTGGCCGGTGCGGCGGATGATCCTCCACTGCTGCAACCGGCCGCGATCAGCGCGGTCGCCAGAGGGGCTGCGATCAGGAGCCAGGGTCTTCTCATGGCCGGACTGTAATTCGACACCGAAGCCAATGAGCGGCCGCGGTCGACTCGTCGTCATCCGCCCGCCGATCGCGCAACTGATTGCCGAGGCTCCTGTGCTGAACCAGGTTCGCCGGCCAGTGTTGATGACGGAGCCCTGCTCGACGAGGGGAGAGCCACACGGCGTTCAGGTGATTGCCGCGGTGTCGGTCCTCGCGCTCCAGGCATCGATCAGTGCCATCGTTGCGACACCCGACGCGGCGTCGGCGGCCGAGGTTGTCGTGGCCAAGGCGTGCTGGCCCGACCCCGGATTCGGCACGGGCGCGGGGTGCGACGGTCCCACGATGGCCACGGTCACGCTCTCCAAGTTTCCGTATGCGGCGGGCGAGACGGTTCGCGTCACGATGACGATCGGACCTGACGGGACCGAGAAATCGGAGTTGCTGAGGCCGAGTCCGGTGAGCGGCGACACCTACCTCCTCTCCGGGGTTTTCCGGGTGCGAGTAGGGTGGAGTGGGCAGCAGGTGGTGGCTTCCGGCGGTACGGAGAAAACCAGTGTCGACGGCTCGTCGGTGATTTTCTTCGCCCCGCCGTCGTTCACCGGTTCCGGCCAGAAGGCGAAGAACTTCATCGGTAACCAACTGTTCGAACCGGGTCGACAGTTGTGGGTGGACTTCGTGGCACCGGATCCGGCCACCGATCCGATGAGTCCCGGCGGCCTGTTGCAGTGGCAGGTGTGGACGGATCCCAGCGGCTCTCCCGACTCGGAGATGGCAGCACCTCGGATGATCGGTCGCCGGCGCACACCTACATGCTGCCGGGCACCTATACCGTCAACCTGACCGCCACTGACACCGATGGCGAATCCCGTACCTCGAGCGTCACGGTCGAGATGCCTGCTCCGGCTCTCGATGTCTCGATCAGTTTTCCCGACGGCGAGAGCCGGATTCCGTCGGGGTCCTCGTTCAAGGCCAAGGTACGGGTCAGCGCGTCGTCGCCGGCTGATTCGATTCCCGCTGTCGGCTCCCTGAGCAATGTCGCACCGGTCGGTGATCTGCTGGTCGTTCCGCCGGTCATCGAACTGACTGCCGCTCCGAGCCCACCGGTCGGCCTCACACTCGCGCCGGGCGAAACGCGGGATTTCGACGTCGACCTGCAGCCCATCGGAGCCGGTCGATTCACGCTGCGCTCGACCTGGGTGGCAACCGACGCCGCCGGTCGCAGCACCGGAGATCGCCAGGGCCAGATCAACGGCGAGATCGGTGGGTTGATGGTCGACATCACCCAGAAACCCGCGAGGCTCGCGATAGGCAAGGACAACGACGGCGATGGTGACGTCGACGAAGACGATTCGAGGGTCGTCTATGAGGTCACGGTCACCAACGACACCAAAACGGTGGTGACCGGAGTGAAGGCGCTCGATCTTTCGGACCCGTTGCAGTTGACGCCGGCCTCCGAGAACCGTCTCACCCCGGTGGCGGCCGACGCTGCTGTGTTCGGTGATCTCAGGGCCGGGGTCACCTCCGACCCGGTGCGTTTCACCTATGTGGCAACGGAACGCACATTCGGCACGGCGGCGATGGTCGTGGTTGGCAATGCGGCCGCAAACACCATCACCGGGCAAGGTGAAACCGATATTCGAGTGGGTGGTGAGACGCTCATCGAGGCGAGGTTCGGTGTCGAGGATCGGCCGTATCGATCAGGTCAGCCGGTGAGGTTTTTCGGCAAGCTGACCAACGTGAGCAAGGTGCTGTCGGCACGTGGCCGACGCGAGCTACGCCGGCGCCACACTCACCAACCCGGTGGGGGTGATGCTCGAGCCAGGAGAAGAGATCGACATCTCGGCCATCATCGCCACCACCGAAAAGGGACAGGTGAGTTCCGCGACAGTCGATTACGAGGTCGCCGCCTGGATCCACAAGGACGGCGAGGTAGTCAAGCGCGCCGATGACATGGCTATCGAGATCGTGGAAGGAGATGGCTGGTCGGGTCGCCACGTGATCGAACTCGCTCCGGTCGAGATCATCGACGACCCGTGGCTCACCTGCCCGATGGAGGAGCTGCCGTACTTCGCCTACACCTCCTGTCGGTTCACCAAAGGCCTCCGCCAATTCAAGGATGTCGTCGTCCAAATGACACAGCTCGCCGGTCAAGGTCTACTCTGGCTGAGCCCCATCCCGGACCCCAGGTTCGCGGCAGCCCGCCTGGAACTTCTCCGACTGGCCCTGTCCGCGCTGAAGGATGAGCCGGGGGCGAGGGACAGGCTCGGTCAGGAGATCTGGATCGACCTGCAGGCGCTGAAGTCGGTGACGGGAGACGTGCTTATAACCTTGCCGAACACCATTCAAGCTGTCGACAAGGCCCTGCAGAGCATGGGGGAGGTCCTCGACCGTGGCGACCTCAAGGAGATCTCGGGCGGTATCTCGGAGTTTCTCGGGGAGAGCCCCGACCTGCTCTTCGAGTCCCTGGTGCCGGCCAGAACGCTGGGCCGTTCCATGCTGGCGGCGGGAGTCGACTTCCTGAAGCACCCGAAGGTGTGGCGCGATTCATTCGGGGCACGAGCTGAGGACATCGCCGGGCTCCTTCGTGTCGCGAAGGAGGAGGGCGTCATCATCGCCTTCCGTTCCCGGGCACCAAAGGCGGCTGAACTGCTCGATCGGGGGTTGGCGGTGTTCAAACCCCATGGGGTCGGTATCAAGACGGTCAACGACATCGATCGTATCTACCTCGGCTACCTCGATAAGTGGGAGGCGATCGCTGTTCTGGTTGAGCCCCCCGTTCCGTGGCGACCGAAGGGCGCGGAGCGGGACGCGATCGTGGAGGCGTTCCTGGACAAGAATCCGAAGTTGACGGGCACGAACGACTTCTCGCGCAATCTGCGTGCCGCGGTGCGATCGAGACTCGAGACGAGGCTCAACGAGTGGCCGAAGCAACTGGAAAAGTTCTCGAAGTACGTCGACGAGGGAATCGACGTGAATTTCGCCGCACCCAAACAGGGCATCCTCCCCGAGAGAATTTTCCCTGATGACGTCCCGAACCGAGATGCCCGTGTCCTGTTGGAGGAAATACCCGCCTCGGCGGCCGGCCCGCGCCGACAGGCGTTCCGGCTCCAGATGCGGGAATCCGCGACGGGAGCGTTCAAGGACATAACCGGCGACATCGACCTGCTCGCAATATTCAATCTCGACGGAACGGTCATCAAGAACCTGGCCAAGCGGACAAGGATCTACAAGCAACTACAGCGGCTCATCGGCATGCAACACGGTGAGTCGTTCACATTCATGGCCAGCGAGCGACTACGCCAGGAGTTCCTGTCGTGCTGCACCGCGAGTGGCGAGCGCATGCTTGCCGCCATGCCCGACCTGAGCCTCCGCTCCACGTTCTTCGACGACGCCCTCTCGGTCCTCAAGAGCGGCCCCAACGAGGCTCTCGCCACCGAAGACGCCGGGGAATTTGCTTACCTCGCCGGGCTCGGCGGTGAAGTGCAGAGCAAGGTACGCCCGCCGGGAACCATCGACCTCCCCGACTACTTCGACCTGACGAGCCTGTCCGGTCTCGCGGTGAAGGTCTTTTCCCCCGCCCGGCTCACCCAGTTGGTCGATTCCCTCAGCCAGCTATCCGTGCCGACGTCATTCGAGCGAAATTCCGGGGTGTCGGCGCGGCCCACCGCAGACGGTGGTCTACAGACCTACGGCCGCTCGGGCGACCAGCCGGCAGCGTGGTCCCCCGGTCCCGACCTGAACGGTACGGGCAAGACCGTTGCCATCATGATGCCGCCGGCTCTTGTCGATGATCGCGACCCGGGGGTCGTGTCGGCTCTCGAAGCGGGCCTGGAGGCAGTGAGAGCCGACGGGTACGTCGCATCCCCGTTGCCGGCCGGCGCGGAGGGCGGCAGATGGGTGCCGGTGGAGGCGGCAGAACTCATGAAACCCGGCCGGCCCGACCTGGTCGAACTGGCGCCCATGACCTACCTCCGCGACACCGGAACGATCGGTTCGACCACCGTCGACATCTACTCCGCCGGCGAACTCGGCATGGACGCCGACAGTCCGTTCTTCGCGGTTGGTGATGGTGTGGTGCTGGATCCCGGAGGTGCCTTTGAGGAGTCGGCCGTGGTCGTCGGTCTTGAACCACTCACATTCGCCGAGCCACTGTCGACCATGCATACCGCCGGCACCGGGAAACGGTTCGGACTCGGGTATCTCTGCTTTCGTAATGGTCGCGATTCTTCTCCTGCTCCTGTCGGTGGGCGGTGCCGGGGCTGCCTTCACCCCATGGGGAAGATCGCTCAGAAACGGCCGCCGTCGACCATGAAACTCTGGGCGGTGCACGCTGCGCCGTCGTCGGCGGCGAGCCACAGCACCATCTGGGCGAACTCATCGGGGTAGATGCGACGCTTGAGCGCCTGGTCGGCCAGCGTCCGGGCCTCCCCCTCGGGGGTCCACCATTTGTCGAGTTGGCGTTCAGTGGCGCACCAGCCGGGAAGCACGGTGTTGACCCTCACGTTGTGGGGTCCGAACGTGCGGGCCATGGTGCGGGTGATTCCCTCCACACCTGACTTGGCGATCGCATAGCCGGGGAAGAAATCCTCCTGCATCATGTAGCTGCTGCTGCCGATGTTGATGATCGAACCGGATCCGGCCTCGATCATTGCCGGTGCTGCGGCTTGGATGGCGAAGAAGTAGTGGCGGAGATTGGTGTTGAGCCGGTTGTCCCAGTACTGCGGGGTCATTTCCTGCCATGTGTGGCGATCGTCGCTGGCCGCGTTGTTGACCAGCACGTCGATGCCGCCCATGGCGCTCTGGGCGGCGGCGATGGCCTCACGCAGTGCCTCGATGTCGATCAGGTCGACTTCGAGGAACAACGGCACGTGGCGGGCGTCGTCGGCGACGCAGCGGTCGACCGTGGCCCGGCCCTCATCGCCCTGGATGTCGACGAACGCCACACGGCTTCCCTGGGCCGCGAACTGGCAGACGATGGCCCGCCCGATGCCACTGGCACCTCCGGTGACGAAGATGGTGCGGTCGACGAGTGATGGATACGAGGCGTAGTTGCCGGATGGATTTCCGGTTGATGGGGTCACGGGGATGATCTCCTGGGGTCGGTGCGATCGGGGGTCCAGAAGTCGTGGAGCCTGCTCGCGGCATCGGGGTTGACCGATCTCGGCGGCAGCCGGCCGGCGGCGATGGCTCGCACCTGTTCGACGCTGCTCGCCGCCTGGGCGTCGGCATTCTGGGGGGTGAGGCCGCCGAGGTGGGGGGTGGCCACGACTCCGGGCCGTGAAGCCAGTCCGAGCGACGGTCGCTGGTCGGGGGCCCGGCCGACGTCCATGGCGAGCCCGCCGAGTCGACCCGAGTCGAGCGCCGCGGCGACCGCGGTCTCGTCCACCAATTCGCCTCGGGACACGTTGACGAGGTAGGCGCCGGGTTTCATCGCGGCCAACTCGGCCGGGCCGATCAGATCGGTGGTTTCCGGTGTGGCCGGTGCCAGCGGCAGGACGTAGTCGGAGCGTCGAAGGAGTTCGTCGAGCCCGACCTGGTGGATGCCCGGATCCGCCACGGTGGTGTGGGGGTCGTGCACCACCACCACCAAGCCGAGGGAAGTGAGGATCGCGGCAAGATACGACCCGATCGAGCCGTAGCCGATGATCCCCGCCGTGCTGCCACAGAGTTGTGATCCGGGTCGCTGGGACGGCTCCTCGCCGGCCCGGTAGTCGACGGTGGAGTCGCTCACGTGACGTGCCAGGTCGAGCATCAACGCCAGCGCCAACTCGGCGGTTGATGCCACGAAGCTCTTGTCGGCACGAGCCACCAGCACACCAGCCCGATCGGCGGCGTCGACATCGACGTTGCTGATGTCGACCGCGCAGCGCAGGAACGCCAGCAGGTGGGGTGACTGCTCGAACAGGAGGGCCTCAGCAGGGGTCGGGCGATGCGAGACGATGATCTGACAGTGCAACGCGGCGTCGATCAACTCGGCTGTGGTGAGGTTGCGTCCGCTCGGGTTGACGACCACCTCGGTGATGGACCGCAGTTCCGGCAACGCCCGCCCGTAGTAGGCATCGAGGTCCTCGGCGTTGTGGGTGACGAACACTCGCAGCACACCGTGACCGTAGCGCTCGCGTCCCGGTACCGACGATCCGTTGATCGGCAGGCTCCGGTGGGTGACGCGCCACGGTGCGCGTCGGCGCCCACTCCCCGTCCTACGCTTGCGAATCGAGTGCCCGTCCCGACATGAGAGATGGGCGGACATGGCCATGGACAAGTTGGTGCCGTCGATGAATTCAGTTCCCGTGAACCGCTCCGACGACGTGTGGCTGGTCTCCGACCCGCGCCGCGTGATCACTAAGACATTCCTTCCCGGTGAGGGGGAGTTCACGAACGGACAAACGCGGACCGAGGTCGTCATCTCACGCATCCTGGCCCTGCCCGAGAAGGAGGTCAGAGCCACGCTGCAGGCGGTGTTCGATGACTTCGCGGGCCGTCATCGAGACCTCGCCGCGGTGTTCGAGGGCAACTTCGCGATCGCCACCGAACGACATGAGCAGGTTGAGCCTCTCTCCGACGAACACAGACTGCTGATCGGTGCGTACTTCACCCACGAGTATTCGATCGAGGCCGCGGCGCTCGGGAATCCGTCGATGGTCTTGGCCCCGGATCAGTCCGGGCTCGGTTCGGGCGAGACCCGGTTCATCCTGAGCCTCCGGGCGGTCGGCGAGGGCCACATCTCCTCGATCGAATTTCGGTCGGGTGTGGTCGGCGCGGACACGGTGATCACGATCGACGAACTGAGCCATCACGTCGCGATCGGCAGCCGGGCGGCACCCCTCTACGACGCCGACTTCTTCGCGACCAAGCTCGGTGAACTCGGAGCCCTGAATGATGTCTCCCGGGCGGTTCTCGATCGTCTCCACTCCGGCTTCACGCTCACCGATCTGGAGGAGGCGATCCGGGCCCTCGAGGACCTGGGCATCGATCGCACGATCTCGTATGAGACCCGGCGAATACTGCACTGGCTGGCCTCGTCGAACTACCTGATCTCGTTCCCGGAGCACACCGATATCTCGGAACGGGTGATCTTCCCGTACGGGCCGACCGAAAGCCACGGCATGGAGGATGTCAGGTTGGTGCGTTTCGTGCACGACGACGACAGCGTGGTGTACTACGCGACCTACACGGCCTTCGATGGCTTCCAGATCCTGTCTCAGCTCATCGAGACGACCGATTTCCTGTCGTTCCGTATCGCCACGATGCGCGGCAAGGGCGCTCACAACAAGGGCATCGCCTTGTTCCCGAGGAAACTCGACGGACGGTTCGTGGCGTTGGGCCGCCACGACAACGTCAACAACTTCCTGATGACGTCGACCGACGTGCGGGTCTGGCAGGACCCCGTGAAACTCCAGGAGCCGGAACGGCCGTGGGAACTCACCCAGCTCGGCAACTGCGGGTCGCCGCTCGAGACCGACGCGGGCTGGCTGGTGATCACCCACGGGGTCGGTCCGATGCGGCGCTACTCACTGGGGGCCATGTTGCTCGACCTCGACGATCCGAGTCGGATCATCGGGCACCTCAAGGAACCGCTTCTGGTCCCCACCCCGGAGGAACGCGACGGCTACGTCCCCAACGTGGTGTATTCGTGCGGCAGCATGATCCACGGTGACCACCTGGTTCTGCCCTACGGGTTCGCCGACGTCGGGGCGAGAGTCGCCACCGTGGTCCTCGACGAACTGCTCGACCGACTCACGCCGTAGCCGAGGGGTGGCTCGGCCACCCCGTCGCTCGGCCTCAGTCCGACCGGCCGGTTCGGTTGCCGTTTCGGGCGACGATGTCGTGATAGAGGGCGACGTAGTCGTCGACCATCCGGTCGACGTCGAATCGGTGCTCGACGGAGTGCCGCACCGCCGTCCGGTCGAGATCGAGGCAGTCCTTCACGGCGGCGACGGCTTCGTCGACGGAACCGACGAGACAGCCGTTCACACCGTCGCATATCAGTTCGGGCATCGAGCCGCGGTCGCGGGCGATGACCGGCGTGCCGCACGCCATGGCCTCGACCACGCTGAAGCCGAACGGCTCGTCGAAGTTGATCGGGTGCAGCAGCGCTCGGGCTCGGCCGAGCATGCCGGCGCGGGCGTCGCGTCCGACCACGCCGACGTATCGGATCCGCCGGCCGTCGATGTGTGGTTCCACGTGCTGTTCGAAATAGTCGCGGTCCTGGATGATCCCGGCGATGATCAGCGGAACTCGGGACCGGAGGGCGATTTCGATCGCCTCGGCCGTGCCCTTGTCGGGGTGGATCCGGCCGAAGAACAGCAGGTAGTTGCCCGGGTCGGGTCGCAGATCGAACTCGTCCATGTCTATGCCATGGTGGATCGTGGCCGCGTACGAGAGCTTCTCGTGTCGGTCGGCGTCGCTGATGGCCACATATGCTCCCCGGTCGTTGTAGGCCTCGTACACCCGCACGATGCGCTCCGACGAGAAGCCGTGAATGGTCGTCACGACCGGGGTGTCGACCAGACGGCTGTAGGTGAGCGGCAGGAAATCGAAGCTGTTGTGGATCACGTCGAACTCCATGGCGCGTTCGAACACCATCGCGATGTGCAGCCCTTCCCAGACCTTGGGGTCGAGTTCGGGGTCCTCGGAGTATCCGGTCGGGGCGGTGCCGACGAGCCGGGCTCGGGTCAACGAGTCACGTGTCGCGAACAACGTGACGTCGAGTCCTCTCCGGACCAATCCCTCGGTGAGCAACGACACGAACTGCTCCCACGGCCCGTAGTTCCGTGGTGGCACCCGCCATGAGATCGGTGCGAGCACCGCGACCCGAAGCGGACGACCGAGGGCGGTCTGGGACACGCCGCAGCATACTGGGGCGCGGTCACAGGGGATCGACGCTTCGGTAGAATGCGGCAGAGTTCTGGGACTCGCCGCAAGTCGAGTTTGATGCCCGCCTCGGTCAGTCCCATGTAGTGATATCGGAGTCATCCGAGTCGGATCGAGGAATCGCATGGAAGTCTCGTTGAGGAGTTCTGATCGGGTTGCGACGGATCGCATCCCGAGTTGTTCATACGGCATCCTGACGACCTACGCGCCCACCGCCTGTGGTCTGGCGACCTTCTCGGCGGCGTTGGCCAGAGGCCTGATCGGCAAAGGCGCATCGGTAGGCATCGTGCGGGTGAGTGACGGTGGGGATCGCGCTGACGATCGACTCGTGGTTGCCGAACTCCGCAACGGTGACGCTGAATCGTCGGCCGACGCGACGGCCATACTGGACCGCCACGATGTCGCGATCGTCCAGCACGAATACGGCATCTACGGCGGAAGCGACGGCGACGAGGTCGTCGACATCCTCCGTGCCCTCACCGTGCCGTCGATCGTCGTCGCCCACACGGTTCTCGAGACCCCCCGCCGCCATCAGCAACAGGTGCTGGAAGCCGTAGCCGACGCCGCGGGAGCGATCGTCGTCATGAGCGAGGCGGCGCGCAACAGATTGCGGGCCCACTTCGATGTCGACATGTCCAAGGTGATGCTGATTCCCCATGGTGCGACCTTGGCCACGGCGATCACTCCCGGGCCCACCGATCCGACGCCGCGCCCTCCGAAGCTGCTGACATGGGGCCTGCTCGGCCCGGGCAAGGGAATCGAGTGGGCCATCGACGCCCTCGCCGAACTCCGTGATCTCCAACCCCGACCGAAGTTGGTCGTGGCCGGCCGTACCCACCCCAAGGTGGTCGCGGAATTCGGCGAGGTCTACCGCGAGATGCTCAAACGCAGGGCCTCGGATCGGGGCGTGAGCGGACAGGTCGTGTTCGACTCCGCCTACCGTGACCTTCCGTCGCTGATCCGGCTCATCCGGTCGGCGACACTCGTGGTCCTGCCCTACGACTCGCCGGATCAGGCCACCTCGGGCGTGTTGATCGACGCCATCGCCGCCGGTCGCCCGGTCGTGGCCACGGAGTTCCCCCACGCGGTGGAGGTCCTGTCCACCGGTGCCGGCCTCGTCGTGCCCCGACAGGATCCGAGTGCTCTTGCCGGGGCCATCCGGCGTGTTCTCACCGAGCCCGGTCTCGTCGAGTCGATGGCGGCCGAGGCGGCCCGCATCGCGCCGAGTCTCAGTTGGCCCACCATCGCCGGTCGCTATCACCGAATCGCACATGGCCTCCTCGCCGAGCGCGCCTTGCTGTCGGCATGACCAGTCCCGAACCGTCCTTTGAACACATCGTTCGTCTGACCGACCGACACGGGACGTTCGAGCACGCCGACCACATCGCACCCCGCCGCGAACATGGTTACTGCACCGACGACATGGCCCGGCTGCTCGTGGTCACTTCCCGGAGCCCGAGCGGCGGTGACGATGTCGATGCTCTGCGGGCCTTGGCACTGCGCTTCGTCATCGGCGCGCAGGGTCGCAGCGGCGGTTGCCGCAACCGGATGAGCAGGGACGGCCGATGGCACGGCCCGTCGGTCACCGACGACTGTTGGGGTCGAAGCCTGTGGGGTCTGGGAACCGCCGCGGCCCGAGCCCGGAGCCTGTCGACCCGCGAGAGGTCCATGGCCGCATTCGAACGTGGTGCCGAAGCCCGGTCGCCGTGGCGGCGGGCTACGGCGTTCGCGGCGCTCGGTGCCGCCGAGGTCCTGACGGCTGTACCGGACCACGGGCCGGCCCTCGCGCTCATGTCCGACGCCGCCGACTCCATCGGCCGACGTGATCCCGACCCGACCTGGCCCTGGCCCGAGCCACGCCTCACCTACGCCAACGCGGTGCTCCCGGAGGCGATGATCGCGGCCGGCACGGCACTCGCGCGGCCGGCGCTGGCCCGAGATGGACTGAAACTTCTCGGCTGGCTCCTCGATCGGGAGACCAGGGGCGATCACCTGTCGGTCACCCCGGTCGGGGGCGCGGGCCCGGGCGACCGCGCCCCCTCGTTCGACCAGCAGCCGATCGAGGTTGCCGCCATGGCCGACGCCTGCCGCCGGGCCGCTCTCGTCGACGACTCGAGGCGATGGTCCGAGGGGCTGAGCCGGGCGGTCCGGTGGTTCCTGGGTGACAACGACGCCGGGGCCCCGATGTGGGATCCCCGATCGGGCGGTGGCTACGACGGACTCCGTCGCGACGGACCCAACCTGAACCAGGGCACTGAATCGACCCTGGCCCTGATCTCCACGCTGCAGCACGCCCGCAGCCTGCCGACCCGCCCGTTGAGCGACGTTCGTTCCTGAGACTCGACCC
>QIIW01000017.1 GCA_003231645.1 Acidimicrobiia bacterium
CACTAGGAAGCGTCGATGATCTCCAGGACGTCGTCGCCGTAGCGCTCGAGCTTGGCGGGGCCGACACCCGAAACAGCCAGGAGTTCGGCCTTGTCGGCGGGTCGACAGGAGGCGATCGCCTCGAGGGTGCGGTTGTCGAACACCACGTAGGCCGGCACTCCCGCCTCACGTGAGACACGCGTGCGCCACGAGCGAAGTGCATCGAACAATGTCCTGGCGACGTCCGACAGGACCACGGGATCGGCTCCGCCGGCGGTGGATGCGCGCTTCGATGACCGCCGTGATCGCGGAGGTCGGGCGGGGATCGGAGATTCGAACGGCTCCGGCGGTGCGGGCGGCTCCTTGTGGTCGAGTTCCGCGAGGAAAGGCGACGGCGACCGCCCGGCGATGACCACGGTCTGCTCGCTCGACCTGGTGATGGCGACGTGAAAGATTCGGCGCTCTTCCTCGATGTCGCTGGAAAGTCGATGAGGGCAGACTCCTTTGTTGGCTCCGTAGACGATCACCCGAGGCCATTCCATTCCCTTGACCCTATGGATGGTCGACAACCTGACACCGTGGGACTCGAAGTCTCTCGGCCCGCCGAGCTGAGTTGACAGCCACTCGGGGAATTCGGTCGGATCGGGCTGGAGATGGGCCACCGAGATCAACGCCTCGAGATCGTCGCCGTGGCTCGATCGGTCGAGCGATCGGCGCGACGCGTCGAGGCGGGTCTCGAGGGCGCTGCCCAACCCGAGGGTGTCCCTGATCGCGGTGAGAGCGGTCGCGGTATCGGTGCCTCGTGACACGAGTCTGCGCAGCGAACCGAGGTCGCCGGCGAACGTCCTGATCTTTTGCTGGTCGCGTTCATTTCGCAGCCGGTCTGCCAGCCTCTCGACCGCACCGACCGAATCTTGTTCGGCCACCCATCCGGCCACCATCGGCGAGAGCCCGCGCGGCGGCCGCCTGGCCGCGGTTTCGAGGTCCGGGCCCCGCAGTCGAGACTCGGGGCAGGTCGCCAGTCGCAGCCAGGCGAGAGCCGCGGCAATACCGGTTCGCGACAGGTAGCTGGAGTCGACCGGAGTGGTGGTGGGCAGGCCGGCGCCACGAAGGGCGAGCATCGGCGCGAGCAGAGTGGCGTTGACGCGGGTGAGCACGGCAATACGGCGGGGCTGAACCCCCTCGGCCAGCATTTCGTCGACCGCGTGGCAGAGCGCGCCCACTTCGTCGTCGGTAACGATCTGCCGCATCGGATTCCGGGTGTGATCGACATTGATCGCTTTCGCGGCCCGGTCGGGCCGGGCTGTTGTCCGCTTGAGGATTCGTCGCCGGTTGTGACTGAGGAGATTGGTTGCCGCCTCGATCACCTCGGGAGCACACCGGTAGTTGACGTGGAGGTCGTGGTCCGCCGCGCCCGGGAACCACGTCGAGAAGTCGATGAGCCAGGATGGTGATGCCCCGGAGTAGCCGTAGATCGTCTGGTCGTCGTCGCCCACCCCGAACACCTCGGCGGCAGGACCGGCAAGCAGCCGTATGAGCAGCAGATGAGCGGGCGTGAGGTCCTGGAATTCGTCGACCAGCAGCACCCCGCAGGCCATACGGGCCACGGCGCGACATTCCGGCCGGCCCAGCAGGATTCGGATCGCGGCGATGATCTGCTCATCGAAATCGACCTCGCCGTGCTCGGCCAGCCGGTCGCGATATGCCGCGATGACCTCGGGCAGACCGGGCACGTCGCCGCCGAACTCCGACTCGACCCGGTGGGGATCGCGGAGTCCGAGTCGGCAGGCCGTGAAGGCCTCGATCCACGCCGCGAACGGGTCGGTCATGGCACGTCGAGGCGGTTTGATCAGCCCGCGGAGGTGGTCGCGGACACGGCGCTCGTCGATCACGGCGACGTCGCCGCCCGGTCGCACGAAGGGACCCGTGCCTCGGCAGATGGCAAGTGCCAAGCTGTTGAGGGTGCGAACCTCGAGCCCCGGAAGATCGGTGGTGCGTTCCTGCATCTCGTGGCGCGCCCGCACGTTGAACGCCAACAGGCAAACGGTCGACGCGTCGACCCCGAGCCCGCGGATGAGATGTCGGGCCCGCTCGGTGAGCACACGGGTCTTGCCCGAGCCGGCGGGTGCGATGATGCGTGCGGCACCCCGTCGGGCAGCGACGGCCGCGAGTTGATCGGCGGCGAGGTCGGCGTCGGGAACACCGTGGGTGAGCGAGCGGAGGATACCCGACATCAGGTGGACTCTCGGCACGACCGCCACGCCTTCGGTGCGTTCGACCATGAACGCCTCGAGGGGGCCACCGTCGCACCAGAGCAAGGTCCCATCGGGGGAGATGATGTCGCCCCGGCCCTGTCGCCCCGCGACGGCGGCCCCGGCCGCCACCGCCACGTCCACCATCCGGATCGACGGAGCGGAAGGATCTCGCGCGTCGACCGAGTTGGCGAACATGAGATGGTGGAGCCGGTCGCCGGTCAGTTCCACGGCCGGGTCGAGGTCGCTGAGCCCGAGCTCACGTCGTTCGGCCGGCAACGCGACCGGACCGACAGATTCGATCACGAGTCGACGACGCTGGGTGTAGGCCCGTTGCAATTCAGCCAGGACGCGATCCAGCTCGGTCGCTTCGAAGGCGCCAGAGGCGGGGATGATGACGCGGTCGGCGCATGCCCATGGCCCGGGTATGGCCGTGCCGGGCCCGACGACCAACGAGCGACCCAGCGACTCGGGCCCGGCCAACCCGGTCCAGTCCGAGTCGAGGGTGATCGTGGACACGGCTGCCTGCTCGTCGACCGGACGGCTGATCGCGCATCCCCTGACTTCGGCGATCGTGGCGTGGCGGAGACCGCAGTGTCCGCAGAGGAGGCTGCGTTCTTGGGGTTGATTCATCGCAGTCGAGGTTAGAGCAGGCCTGTGACACGAGGGGTTGGCCGGAGATTGTCCGACCGTGTTCCTAGGTTCCGGCCATGGATCAACACCGGCGCCCGATCGAGTTCGATGTACCGGGAATCGACTCGTGTGTGGCCTGTTGGCACTACCGCGGTGAGGCCGCGGGTCTGGTGCGTGAACTCAAGTACGCAAGGGCCACCAAGGTGGTGAGCGAACTGGCCGACGCGATCGCCGTCGTGGTCCCGTCCTCGGAGATCATCTCGTGGATTCCGGCCACCCCGACCCGTCGCCGACGTCGGGGGTTCGACCAGTGCGAACTGCTGGCCAGAGCGGTCGCCAGGCGCACCGGCGGCCGAGTCGTGCGTCTGCTGCGCCGGGCCGATGATCGCTCACAGACCTCCCGTGACATGGCAGGCCGTCTCATCGGCCCCCGACTCGACTACGTCGGAAGTCGGCGCCACGCCCGCTCGAGCGTCGTGCTGATCGACGACGTATCGACCACCGGCTCGACCCTGGCGGCGGCGGCGGCGAGCCTGAGAGCCAACGGCCACGCCGCGGTGTCGGCCGTAGTAGTCGCGAAAGTTGTGCTGGAAGGCGCTACCCATGGGGCCCGTTGTCGATCTATTCTGGGGGACACCCCAATCACGGAGGTCAAGCGTGGAAATCTCCATCAGCAGCCGGCACGTCAGAGTCACGCCGAGACTGGAGGAGGTGATACGCGAGAAGATTGGTGATCTGGACCGGTACTTCGAGAAGCTCGATTCGGGCGTCGTGCATTTCGCCGAGGCCCGAAATCCGCGGATATCGGACAAGATCACTTGTGAGGTGGTGATCGACGGGGATGGTCACCACATTCGCTGCAAGGTCGCGGCGCCCGATCCGTACGCCGCGGTCGACCTGGCCGAGGAGAAGCTGACCCGTCAGATCCGCAAGCTCCGGACCAGGCTTCGTCGGATCCGACAGGGTAACGAGACGATCAGGGTGGCCGAGGGCGACAGCCCAAAGGTGGTCGACCTGGCCGGCGTCGGGGTCGAGGAGCACGAAGACGATGTGATGCCCCGCATCGTCAAGACCAAGCGCTTCCACATCGGTCCGCTCACTCCCGATGACGCCGTTCTGAAGATGGAACTGCTCGGGCACGGATTCTTCTTCTTCGTCAACAAGGAGACCAGTCGGGCCGCAGTCGTCTACCGTCGCGACGATGGCGATGTCGGGTTGATCGACGTGGCCGACTGACCCGAGCCGGGGTCGGTAGACTTCCGCCTCATATATGAACATCTTCAAACGAGTACTTCGGTCTGGTGAAGGCCGGAAACTGCGGGCCCTCGAGGCGCTCGTGCCCGACATCAACGCGCTCGAACCTGAGTACGAGGCTCTGAGCGACCAGTTGCTCCAGGCCAAGACCGACGAGTTCCGCACCATGCTCGACAACGGTGCCGAGCCCGACGATCTGTTGATAGATGCGTTCGCCACGATCCGCGAGGCAGCCAAGAGGGTGCTGGGCCAGCGTCACTACGACGTTCAGTTGGTCGGCGGGGCCGCGCTTCATCTCGGGTGGGTGGCCGAGATGAAGACGGGTGAAGGCAAGACCCTCACCTCGACCCTGCCGATCTACCTCACCGGTGTCACCGGCAAGGGTGTCCACGTCGTCACGGTCAACGACTATCTGGCGAGCCGCGATGCCGAGTGGATGGGTCGGATCTACCGTTTCATGGGGCTCAGCGTCGGTTTGATCCTTCCCGGCGAGCGTGATCCGGCCGCCAAGCGGGCGCAGTACGCCGCTGACATCACCCACGGAACCAACAACGAGTTCGGCTTCGACTATCTCCGCGACAACATGGCGATGTCCCGTGAAGCCCAGGTGCAGCGCGGCCACCACTACTGCATCGTCGACGAGATCGACTCGATCCTCATCGACGAGGCCCGAACCCCGTTGATCATTTCCGGGCGCGTCGCCGACGCCGCGAAGCTCTACACCAAGTTCGCCAGTATCGCCCGCGGTCTCCAGCGCGATGTCCACTACGAAGTCGACGAGGAGAAGCGCACCGTCGCCCCGCTCGAGGACGGCATCCACGCAGTGGAGCGCGCCCTCGGCATCGAGAACCTCTACGACCAGGTCTCGTCCAATCTCGTGCACCAGTTGCAGGCCGCACTGCGAGCCAAGGAGCTCTACCTGCGCGACAAGGAATACATCATCGCCGACGGCGAGGTGAAGATCGTCGATGAGTTTACCGGACGGGTGCTCGACGGCCGTCGCTGGTCAGACGGGTTGCACCAGGCGGTCGAGGCCAAGGAGGGCGTGGCGATCAAGGAAGAGAATCAGACTCTCGCCACCATCACCCTCCAGAACTACTACCGGCTCTACGAGCGGCTCGCCGGCATGACCGGCACCGCCGAGACCGAGGCGTCGGAGTTTGTCAGCACCTACGGTCTCCATGTGGTCCCGGTGCCCACCAACGAGCCTCTGATACGCCTCGACGAGGGTGACCTCATCTACAAGACCGAGCACGCCAAGTTCCGGGCCTGCATCGATGACATCGCGGCACGCTACGACAATGGTCAGCCGGTGCTGGTCGGCACCATCTCGGTCGAGAAGTCCGAGATGTTGTCGCTGATGATGCAGAGGCGCGGCATCCCCCATGAGGTGCTCAATGCCAAGCAGCATCATCGTGAGGCCGACATCGTCGTGCAGGCCGGACGCCTCAACAAGATCACAGTCGCCACCAACATGGCCGGTCGTGGCGTCGATATTCTCCTCGGCGGTAATCCAGAGGGCCTGGCCAACCGCGACCTCGCCGCCGAAGAACTCAACCGTGACAATGAAGAGGGTCAGGCCCGGTACGACGAGCTGCTGGCCAAGTACACCGAGGTGACCGAAGCCGAAAAGAAGCGGGTCCTGGAACTCGGTGGCCTCTACGTGCTCGGCACCGAACGCCACGAGAGCCGCCGGATCGACAACCAGCTACGAGGTCGATCCGGCCGTCAGGGCGACCCGGGCGAGAGCCGGTTCTACCTGTCGCTGGAGGACGAACTGATGCGCCTGTTTGCCACCGGCGCCATGAGCTGGGTGATGGACCGTGCCCTCGACGAGGACGTGCCGATCGAGGCCAAGATGGTCAGCAAGGCCATCGAGCGTGCCCAGAACACCGTCGAGCAGCGCAATGCCGAGACCCGAAAGAACGTCCTCGAATACGACGAGGTCATGAACGAGCAGCGCAAGGTGATCTACCTGCGTCGCTCCCAGATCCTGGACGGGGCCGATCTTCGCTCCGAGATCCTGGAATACATCGACGATGCCGTCACCAATGTGGCATCGACCTACGCGACCTCGGACGTGCCCGAAGACTGGGATATCGACGGTCTCCTCACCGAGATCACCACGCTCTGGCCGACCCAGCTCACGGTCGAAGACCTGGGTGAGGTGTTTACCACCGATGCGCTCGAAGACCTCCTCTACGAAGACGGTGCACTGGCCTATGAGGCCCGCGAGGCCGAGTTGGGTGAGGAGATAATCCGCCAGGTCGAACGTCAGGTGATGTTGCGTCTCATCGACCAGCGCTGGCGTGAGCACCTGCGTGAGATGGACCTCCTGCGAGAGGGAATACATCTGCGGGCGATGGGGCAGAAGGATCCCGTCACCGAGTGGCAGCGCGAGGGCTTCGAGATGTTCGGAATGATGATGTCGGGTATCGCCCTCGACTTCATCAAATACATCATGCACGTGCAGGTGGCGGTGAATCAGGCACCCGAGCAACCGGAGAATCAACAGCTCACCAACGTCACCGAACAAAAGAGTGAATCGTCGCCGGGTACCCATGCCGCGGCCATCCCCGATGCCGGTGCTCCGAAGCCGATCAAGCCGAATGCCCCCAAGTCACGGGTGCCGATCGTCAAGTCGGATCTCGAGAAGGTAGGTCGCAACGACCCGTGTCCGTGCGACAGTGGCAAGAAGTACAAACACTGCCACGGCGCGGCCGGAGCTGCCGGGTAGCGTCGACGCGCACCCGTCACAGGCCACGATAGAGATGCAGGACTTCTCGGAACAGATCTCGGCGATCCGTTCGCGCCTCGATGAGGCGGCGGTCTATCTCCGGATCCCCGAACTCGAGGCCAGAAGGCCCCAGCTCGAGGTCGAGGCGTCGCGCCCCGACCTGTGGGACGACCCGGCGAGGGCCCGTTCGGTCACCTCTGATCTGGCCGCCGTCGTCGAGGATCTCGATGCCTACGCCCGGTTGGCCGAGGCGGTCGACGATGTCGAGGTCCTGTATCAACTCGCCCGTGAGGAGGGTGACGAATCCCTCGAGGATGAGATCGCCGACGCGATGGCCGAACTCACGTCACGCTTCGACGAACTCGAGCTTCGGTCGTTGTTCACCGGCGAGTTCGACGAGCGCGACGCGGTGTGTCAGATCAAGTCCGGTGAGGGCGGCACCGACGCTCAGGACTGGGCCTCGATGCTGATGCGTATGTACGACCGGTGGGCCGACAACAAGGGCCTCGATGTCGAGATCACCGCGGTCTCAGAAGGCACCGAGGCCGGCCTCAGCACGGTTGAGTTCATCGTCAAGGGCCGCCATGCCTACGGGCTCATGCAGTCCGAACACGGTGTGCACCGATTGGTCCGGATCTCTCCGTTCAACAACGAGGGCAAGCGCCAGACCGCGTTCAGCGCAGTGCAGGTCGCGCCGTTCTTCGAAGAGGTCGGCCACCAGATCGAGATCGACGAGAAGGATCTCCGAATCGACACCTACCGCTCGTCCGGCGCCGGTGGACAGCATGTGAACGTCACCGACTCGGCGGTGCGCATCACCCACCTCCCGACCGGCACCGTCACCAGCTGTCAGAACGAACGCAGCCAGCACCAGAACAAGGATCGTGCCATGCAGATGATGGCCTCCAAGCTGCTGGTTATCGAACGCAAGAAGCGTGAGGATGAGATCGCCGGTATCACCGGTGAGCAAAGGAACGTCGGTTTCGGCAGCCAGATCCGCAGCTACGTCCTGCAGCCGTACCAGATGGTGAAGGACCTGCGTACCGGCCATGAGACCTCACAGGTCGAGTCGGTTCTCAACGGCAACATCGACCAGTTCATGGAGGCCTGGCTGCAGTGGAGCCGAGCCAAGCCCGAGGATGGCCGGTGAATCGATTGACAAGGAATCCAAGGGGCGCGCTGCTACCGTCTGTGCGCTGGACGGCAGGATCACCAGGATCGGCATGATCAAGCTCGAGAACGTCACAAAGGTCTACAAGGGCGACGTGGTCGCACTACGCGACGCCACGGTCGACATCGCCAAGGGCGAGTTCGTGTTTCTGGTCGGACCGTCGGGTTCGGGCAAGACGACCTTCATCAAGCTGCTCAATCGCGAGGAGGTGCCGGAGCACGGCACCATTTACATGGCGGGTAAGGACATCGGTAGTCTCGGGGCGTGGAAGGTTCCGTACCTTCGCCGCAACATCGGTTTCATCTTCCAGGACTTCAAGCTGCTCCGTAAGAAGACTGTCTACGAAAACGTCGCCTTCGCCCTCGAGGTGATCGGCAAGCCGCGCCAGGTGATCCGCAAGCAGGTGCCGGCGATCCTTGAGCTGGTCGGCCTCTCCAGCAAGGTCGACAATTTCCCCGACCAACTCTCCGGCGGCGAGCAGCAGCGCGTCTCGATCGCACGAGCGTTCGTCAACCGGCCACTGATCCTGCTGGCCGACGAGCCGACCGGCAACATCGACCCCCAGACATCGGTCGGCATCATGCGACTGCTCGATCGGATCAATCGCACCGGCACCACGGTTGTCATGGCCACTCACGATCGCGGCATCGTCGACACGATGCGGCGCCGCGTGATCGAACTCGACCGGGGGATGATCATTCGTGATCAGGCCCGCGGCGTCTACGAGTAGGAGCGGCCATGGCCATCAGCCCCAGATATGCCGTCCGTGAGACCGCCCAGAACCTGTGGCGCAACATCCTGCTCACCGCGGCAACCGTGATAACGATCGGGGTCTCGCTCTGGCTCTTCGGTGGGTTCTTCCTTTTCAATTACGCGGTCGGCAATGCCACCGCTCGTTGGGAGGGCGGGATCGAGTTCGTCGTGTGGATGAACCCCGACGCGACCCCGGCCCAGGACGCCGCTATCCAGACCGCTCTGAAGGAGAGCCCCGAGATCAAGGGCTGGACCTACGTCAACCAGCAGCAGGCCTACGAGGAATTCAAGAAGCTCTTCGCCGATACCCCCGAGTTGATCGCCGCGGTGCCGGCCGACAAGCTGCCGCCCTCCTACCGTGTGGTGCCGACCGACCCCAACGCCGACGTGGTCAGGGAGCTGTCCAACCAGTTCAAGGGTCGACCCGGGGTGCGCAGTGTCGTGTCGGCCGACGAGACGATCAGGGCCATCCAGACCCAAGCCGACAAGATCGGTATCGTATTTTTTGTCGGTTCGATAATCCTGCTGGCCGCGGCCACGCTTCTGATTCTCACCAACATCGTCAGCGCAATAAAGAGTCGCGGTGAGGAGATAGAGATCATGAAGGTGGTGGGGGCGACCAACTGGTTCATCCGTATCCCGTTCATGATCGAGGGGCTCAGCCAGGCTGTGGTGGGAGCACTGGGCGCGTGGGCAGGTCTGTGGGCGCTCGACAACTGGGTCATCTCGGGGTTCAACGACACCAATAATCTGGCGTTGCTCGACGGCTTCCGGGTCACGAGTTCGGAGTTCATGCAGACCTCCGTCATGGTTCTCGGTATCGCCGTGCTCGTCTCGGTGATCGGTTCCGCCGTGGCCGTTGCCCGCTACCTCGATGCCTGACCGACGCAGGGTTGTGAGGTAGCTACCATCGTCGGATGACCACACTTCAACCGCTCCACGACGGAATCGACTTCGGCGAGGGTCCTCGCTGGCACGACGGGAAACTGTGGTTCTCCGACTTCTACCGGGCGGGTGTCTTCACTCTCGATGCCGACGGCAACGAGAAACGGATCGTCACCGTCGACAATCGCCCCTCGGGCCTCGGGTGGATGCCGGACGGTACTCTGCTCGTCGCGTCGATGCTCGACCAGTCGGTCCTCGCTCTCGGCGCGGATGGTGAACTTCGCGTCCATGCCGACCTGTCGGGACTGGCTGTCGGCAACATCAACGACATGGTCGTGTCTCCCACCGGAAACGCCTATGTGGGCAGCTTCGGCTTCGATCTCGAGGGCGGCGGTGAGTTCACCTCGGCTCCTCTGTTGAAGGTTGCGCCCGACGGCTCGGCCGAGGTGGTCGCCTCCGACCTCATGTTTCCCAATGGTTCGGTGATGACCCCAGACGGCTCGACCCTCATCGTCGGCGAGACATTCGGAGGGCGCTACAGCGCCTTCGATGTCGCCCTCGACGGATCACTTTCGAACCGTCGGGTGTGGGCCGACCTCGAAGGTTGTTCACCCGACGGCTGTTGTCTCGACGCCGAGGGTGGGATATGGATGGCAGACGTGATCCACAACCGGTTCGCCAGGGTGGTCGAGGGTGGTGAGATCACCGAGGTGATCGAGACCGAGATGTCAGCCGTGGCATGTGCACTCGGCGGGGCCGATCGACGCACCCTCCACATGTTGTGCAGTCCGGGCACCCATCCGGACCAGGTGGCCGGCAAGGGCGCGTCGGTGATCCTCACGACGAGAGTTGAGGCGCCGGGATACGGCCTGCCATGACCGCGGAGCCAGTCGGACCGAACTTCGATCTGAGCGGACGGGTCGCTCTCATCACCGGTGGGGGTCGCGGACTCGGCCGGGAGATGGCCATGGCGTTCGCGACCCACGGTGCCGATGTGGTGCTGGCGAGCCGGAAGGTCGACGTCTGCCGGGCCACGGCCGCCGAGATCGCCGCGCTCACCGGGCGTACCGCGGTCGGTATCGGCTGCCACGTCGGACGGTGGGATGAGATCGACGCGCTCATCGACGAGGTCTATCGGCGGTTCGGCCACCTGGACGTTCTGGTGAACAACGCCGGCATGAGTCCTCTCTATCCGTCGCTCGGTGAGCTCACCGAGGAACTCTGGGACAAGGTTCAGGCGGTCAATCTGAAAGGCCCGTTCCGCCTCGCTGCGGTGGTGGGGGAGAGGATGTCGGCTGCCGGCCGCGGGTCGATAATCAACGTGAGCAGCGTCTCTGCGGTGTCGCCGTCGCCGATCGAGATTCCCTACGCCGCGGCCAAGGCCGCGATCAACTCTCTCACCGTCGGCCTGGCCAGAACCTACGGCCCCGAGGTGAGAGTGAACTGCATCATGCCCGGCATGTTCGCCACCGACATATCGCGGGCCTGGAACCGGGATCATGTCGATGCCATGGTCGACAACGAGATTCCGCTGCGTCGGGTCGGCGAACCGTCCGAGATAGCAGGTGTTGCGCTCTACCTGGCGAGCGACGCGAGTTCATACACAACCGGCTCGATCATCAAGGTCGACGGCGGGCTCACGAAGGCGGTGGGGGGTGGTTGACTCGATTCCGGTCGACCCGACGGTCGTCGACCTCGATGTGCTCGCGGCCTGGATGGACGAACACGGTCTGGGTGCCGGCCCGATCACCGACGCCGTGCCTCTCACGGGCGGTACCCAGAACCTCCTGCTGGGGTTCACGCGCGCCGGCGATTCCTATGTGTTGAGACGCCCTCCCGTCCACAAGCGGTCGAACAGCGACGAGACCATGCGTAGGGAAGCACGGGTCCTTGCGGCTCTCGACGGTTCCGATGTTCCGCATCCGGCCCTCATCGCCGCGGAATCCGACGAGGCGGTGCTCGGGGCATCGTTCTACCTCATGGAGGCGGTCGAGGGCTTTGTCCCGACCGCCTCCATGCCCGCACTCCACGCCGGCGATCCGGACATCAGGCGGAAGATGGGCCTGTCGTTCGTCGATGCCGCGGCTGCCCTCGGCGCCGTCGACCACATCGCGGTCGGGCTCGGGGATTTCGGGCGCGCCGACGGCTATCTCAAGCGGCAGGTGCCCCGCTGGAGATCTCAGCTCGACTCGTTCTCGGAGCTCGACGGATATCCCGGCCCCGAGATTCCTCACCTGCAGGAGGTGAGCGACTGGCTGGAATTGAACTGCCCGACCTCGTTCACTCCCGGCCTGATTCACGGCGATTTCCATCTCGGCAACGTCATGTTCCGAAACGACGGCCCCGATGTGGCCGCGGTGGTTGACTGGGAACTGGCCACCGTGGGCGATCCGCTCGTGGATGTCGGGCTGATCCTGGCCATGTGGCCCGAGCCCGGTGCCGAGTCGGATCTGTTGTCGATCCAGCCATGGGAGGGCTTCCCCACCACGACCGAACTGGTGGATCGCTACCGGCTCGGCACCGAGCGTGACATGTCGATGATCGAATGGTACGGCGTGCTGGCTTGCTTCAAGACGGGGATAATCCTCGAGGGAACCAACGCCAGGGCAATGTCGGGACGCGCCCCCAAGGAGATAGGCGACATGCTCCACTCGGTCACCGTCGGATTGTTCGAACGCGGCCGGTCGATCATCGCGAGCCTCGGCTGACGGACGATCCCGCGGCGTGGCGTTCAGGACGAGAGGTCGTGTGACCGAGCCGGCTGCGCCGCGGCCCGATCGGCGGTCAACAGCGAGTGAACGGTCACCGGGTCACTGAAACCCTTGAGCATCCTACGTCCGGCCGGTTCGCTCACGACCGAGTCGTTCGAGGCGACGGAGTCGTCGACCAGCACTTCTCCCGGCACGGCTGCGGCCACGAGCCTGGCCGCCAGGTTGACGACGGGACCGAAGTAGTCGCCGTGGAGGCTGACGAGATCGCCGGTGGCCAATCCCCCTCGCGGCACGACGTTGCGCGCCGAGTAGGTACGCATCATCCCGAGAGCGAATGCCGCCGCATCGGCGGGGTGCTCGGCCACGAACATCACTTCGTCACCGACCAGCTTCACCACCCTGGAAGCCAGATCGTGAGCCAACACGTGGGCCTGTGACTCGAAACGTTTCACCAGGTCGACGAGCTCACGGGGATCGAGGGTCTGCGAGAGTGCCGTGAAACCGACCAGGTCGACGAATCCCACCGACATCTCGACCACCTCGCGATAGTGCACGCTCTGCGTGCGCCGCTGACGGAGCGCAGCCTGACGAAGGTGGTGCCGGAACGCGGTGGCCATGTGTTGGCCCATCTCGAGACCGAGTTCCGAGGCGGCCAGATTGGTTTCCAGATGATGGACATAGTCGGTCGTGCGGCTTTCCGGCCCCTGCACGTGGCTGGCGACGGCGGCCTCGGCCGTGGTGGCCAGCGAGGTGCCGGCCACATGTAGGATGTCGACGCCCTCGGATTCCTGGAAACTCTCAGCGCGAGCCGCCTGCAGGAATTCGACGAGCGCGATGTCTCGTTCGTTGAACAGGGCTTCATCTTGGGTCGGAGCGATGATTCCGAGATGGTGGAGGTTGTCGATCACATCCTCCAGGGGAAGGCCGGTGACGTCGGCCAGATCGTGCACCGTCAGATTGTCGCCTCGGGTGAACACGAAATCGGCGACATGGCTGACCGCCTCGTCGAGATCATCGGGAATGTCGGCGGGCGAGACCCCCTCGGCGATGAGGAGCTCGGTCACTCGCTGTCGCTGCCACTCGAGGTCGCCGGTCATCGGTTCGACCGTAGCCGAGGCGAGGAGCCGTGGCCCATGTCACGGCCCGGCACGGCTCAGGCGACCGCTTGGTCGATCCGCTGCATCATCGTGGAATCCAGGCTCCCGACGATGTCGAGCGCGCCCAGATTGTCATCGACCTGTTCGGGGCGCGATGCGCCGGTGATCACACTCGAGACGTTGGTGTTCGTCATGCACCATGCCAGCGCGAGCTGGGCGAGAGAGCATTCGAGTTCGGCGGCGATCGGTACGAGATTGCGCACCCTGGCGTTGCGGTCGGAGTCGGTGATGATGTCGGCGAGCCAGCCGTATCCGTCGACGGTGGCGCGCGAGCCCTCCGGGACACCGTCGAGGTACTTTCCGGTGAGCACTCCCGACGCCAGCGGACTCCACGTGGTGAGGCCGAGGCCGATGTCGTCGTAGAGGCGGCGATATTCCTTCTCGACCTTGTTGCGTTCGAGGATGTTGTACTGCGGTTGTTCGACGACCGGCTTGTGGAGATGATGACGCTCGGCGATCTCCCACGCGGCACGGATCTCGTCGGCATGCCATTCGGATGTCCCCCAGTAGAGGGCCTTGCCCGACGCGATCATGTCGTGCATGGCCCACACCGTTTCCTCGATGGGTGTCTCGTGGTCCGACCGGTGGCAGTAGACGAGGTCGACGAAGTCGAGGCCGAGTCGTTCGAGCGAACCCTCGATGCCCTGCATGAGGTACTTGCGATTCAGCGTGAACTTCATGTTCACGTCATTGTGGATACCCCAATAGAGCTTGGTGGAGACGATGTAGGACCATCGGGGCCAGTTCTGTTGGGCGAAGACCTTGCCCATGATGGTCTCGGAGGCGCCATCGGCGTAGGCCTCGGCGTTGTCGAAGAAGTTGACGCCGGCGTCTCGCGCTGTCTGCATGCATTCGGTGGCGAGGCCGGTGTCGAGTTGGTCGCCGAAGGTGACCCAGGACCCGAACGAAAGGGCGGAGACCTTCAGTCCGGAACGTCCGAGTCGGCGGTAGGTCATCTCGGTCATGGTGGGGTCTCCCTGATCTCGGGTCTCGTGGGGGCATCCTGCCTCAGTGGGCCGCCATTCGACAACCGAGTCGGCAGTATCTGCGGCGTTGGTCCGAGTCGGGGATGTCAACGGTCGTCTCGTCGGGATCTGAGTCCGCGCATCGTGGCGCCGCGGCTGGCCTCGACCGGGTCCCAGTCGTCGGGGTCGGGCGGGAGAATCGCCGAATCGACCAGAGGTTCGGCACCGGGGGCGAGTCTCGACACCAGATCGATGCCGGCCGCGGCGGCTGCCCCCGACAACCCCCCGATCATCGCGCCCATGATGCCGTGCCCGGCTTGGGTGCTGGCGCCGACGAGATAGAGGCCCTCGATCTCGGTGGTGTATCCCGGTCGTAGTGGGCCGGTCTGTTCGGGGCTGGCCATCAGGCCGTACGAAGTTCCGCACGTGGAGCGGGTGTAGCGTTCCTGGGTCAGGGGGGTGGCGGTTTCGATGTGGATGATGTGATCACGGAACGGGCCGATCGCCTGTTCAGCCCGGGCGAGAAGGACCTCGGTGATCTCGGCCTTGCGACGCTTGTAGCCGGCGCCACGGCGGTACGGCGTGCCGTCGGTCGGCCCCGACTCGACCCCCCACACGCGATAATCGCGGGGAGCGAGGGTCATGATCTGGAAGTTGGTGTGTCCCGGTGGACACAGCCGCTCGTTGTCGGGGTCCTTGAGTGATGCGAAAGCCATATAGGCGAATGGTTCGGCCGGGAATTCGCCGCTGTCCAGACTTTCGAACGCCGCCTCGTTGTCGAAGGAGGCAAAAATGAAGAAGTTGGTGTTGGGAATCCGGTCGGTCAGGTCGATGTCGATCACGATGTAGACGCACAACAACGGGTAGGCCATGACCGAGTCGGTGACGGCGTCGACCGTCGCCCCGGCCAGGTGGTCCGGTCCCACCAGATCGAGCATCGTGCGCTTGTAGTCGGCGTTGGAGATCACGGTGTCGGCCGCGATGACCTCACCTGATTCGAGCTCGACGCCCCTGGCCCGGCCGTGTTCGACGATGATTCGACTGACCGTTGATCTCACCCGAATCTCGCCGCCGAGCGCCTCGATCACCTCGGCCAGTCGGGCCGGGATCATCTGGCCTCCGCCCTCCGGGTAGCACGCGCCGCGCATGTAGTGATCGGCGATGATCGCATGGATTGCGACCGAACTCTCATGGGGGGCGGATCCGTAGAGACCACACCAGTGTCCGGCCACCGCTCGGCACTCTTGCGACAGTCCACAATGGTCGTAGAGGTCGGCCAGCGGGGTGAGCCCCCATCGGAGGAGTTCATCACCTCTGGCCAGGCGGGCTTGGGATGCCACCGCGCGCAGAATCTTCGAGTACTCGGTGATCCCCTCGGCGTCCGCGGGGAAGGCGACGACGAGACGCTGCTCATAGTCGGTCCAGTCCGCCGGCACCCGGAACGTGAGTCCGGGAAACAGGAGTGTGTCGAAGTCCCGATCGAGAGGGCGGAAGGTGATCCGCTCGGAGATCCCCAACGTGCGCAGCATCGCATGCATGGTGCTGCCGGGTGAGGCTTCGCCGATGTAGTGGAGGCCCACGTCGAACTCGTAGTCGCCGCGGCGGAACACGGTGCAGTTGCCGCCGACGATGCCGTGCTGCTCGACCACCGTGACCCGATGGCCGACCGCCGCCAGCGCTGCCGCAGCAGTAAGGCCTCCAGGCCCCGAACCGACGACGACGGTCCGTTCGGGCTCAGACATCGGAGTCCTCGGCGAGTTCGGCCCCCGCGGGCCGTGTCCGGTCGGCGATGTTGCGCATGTCCATTCCCGCTCGTCGGTTCCGCCGGCGGGAGGTGAGGTGCGCGAGGTACGTCTCGACGGCGTCGACGGCCACCGTGGTTCGATGAGCCGGAAATGTGTCGAAGGCATGTTGTGCGCCCGGAACCTCCCAGTGGACGATCGTGTTCCGGGATACCTCGCGGAGGCGATCGACGAACTCTCTCGTCTCCTCTCTCCAGACCAGCACGTCGTTGTGTCCCTGGATCACGAAAAACGCGGGGGCATCCGGGTTGACGTGGCTGATGGGGGAGACGAGGTTCCACAGGGCGGGATCCTCGGACAACGACCTGGGCATGACCAGTCGGGTCAGGAACGGTTCCATGGACGTGAACCTCCCGCGGATCCTGTTTCGGTCAGCGAAATCGACCGGTCCGTAGAAGGGGATACATGCCGTGACCGTCGTGTCCGCGCCCTCGAATCCGGGCTGAAGCTCGGCGCGCCCGGGCGTGAGGGCGGCCAGCGAGGCGAGGTGACCGCCGGCCGAGCCACCGGTGAGCACGATGGTGGAGGGGTCACCTCCGTGCTCGGAGATATTGGCCTTGACCCAGGCGATCGCCCGTTTCACGTCGACAATCTGGTCGGGGAACCTGTGTTTCGGCGCCAGTCGGTAGTTGATCGACACGCACACCCAGCCCCGGCGGGCCAGCCTCAGGATCAACGGAAGGCCCTGCTGCTGTTTGTGGCCGACGACCCAACCTCCGCCGTGGACCTGGATGAGTACGGGCGCCCCGGTCGATCCACCGGCGGGGCGGTAAATGTCGAGCAGGTTGCGCTTGGGATGCTCGCCGTAGGGGACGTCGAATTCGGTGTCGACCCCGGTGAGGCGGAAGCGTCCGTCGAGACGCATCACGGCCCTGTCGGGGTGGGCCGTGATCTCGGCACGCTTCGCGGGGGTGATCTCCGAACGGTAGTCGGGACCGAGCCCGGCGACGAGGGCGTCCTCGGCCGATGCCCGTGCCCGGCGTGACACCATGTAGGCGACGACCAGTCCCGACCACGCGACGATCGTGAGGCCCAGAGCGACCATCCCGCGTGTGGCGTCGAGGGCTCCGCTCCCGATCAACGCTCCCGCCGCCACGAACTGGGCCGCGAAATGAGCCACCGGATGGTCGCCGACCAGCCATCCGGTCATCATGATCGGGAGGCTGAGAGGCCCGCTGCGATGGAGGCGCACCACCGCGCACAGCGACGCAGAGGTCCAGATGATCGAGAGAACGAGGAACGTGGTGGCGATCATCGGGCCGTCTTGGTGCCGGCGGTGTGGCCGCCCCGAATCCGGTCGCGGCCTTCGGGAGCGGCGTCGGCGAGTTCCATTGGTGCCGACCGTAATGGAGGTGACGTCCACGACCGGAATCACCGCCCGATCGGGGTGATCTGAATCCGGTATCGGGGCCATCTCCGATGAAGGGACCTAAGTCCCTTCGGCTGGCCGCACGACGTGACTTACTGTGTAATCGACCGCCGTCGGAAGGGAACGTCAATGGCCGATTTCTTGTCGCAATACTCAATCCAGAGGTGGCTCGAGATGTGCCCCCAGGGGTACCTGGAGGACACTGTCTACGGGCACTCGCCTGAGCTGAAGGAGCCCGTAATCCTCGTCGGCAACGAGACCCTGCGCGAGGAGTCGATCCGAACGACCGTGCAGTTGGTGGTCGGCGAGCGGTGCGCACTTGCCGCCTCCTCGGGCCTGGTCAACGCCGCTCCCGACTTTCCGAGCAAGAGATTCCTTGCCACCCAGACTCTCGACGAGGCCCGTCACGTCGAGATCTTCACCCGCCGCCTGTTCGACTTGGGGGTGAAGGAAGACGATCTCGAGTCGACTCTCGACGAATTCGCCAACCCGAATCTCGTGAAGTTCGCCGAGGTGCTGCTCGAGAAGGTCGAGGCCGGGGACTTCATCGCTGGTGTGGTGGGTCAGAACATCGTGCTCGAGGGCATGGCCTTCAGCGTGTTCGAAATGCTCGAGGCCGTATCGAGGGAGGCCAACCCGAAGTTCGCGGAGACGCTGACCGGCACGATCGCCGACGAGCGGCGTCACGTCGGGTTCGGGGAGAACCGGATCGGCAGCCTGATTCGTGAGCATCCCGAGCGCAAGGCCGACGTGGAGAAGATGCAGGCCGAGATGACCTATCACATGCTGGCAACGTTCGCCGATTCGTTCCGCGGCAACGCGGCTGTGGTCGAGGAGACTCGTGCCGTTGCCGCGGCCGAAGGCTTCGGCCCCGAGACGGCGGAGTGGCATGGCACGGATCTCGCCGCCGCGTCACCCGAGGAAATGGAGGCCATTCTCGCCGACACCGTTCTGGGTGAGTTCAAGACCCGTCTCGGCCGGATCGGCCTCGAGTACCAGTCGCCGCCGGTTCCCGCCTGACGGTCCACCGCTCGACAACCTGAGGGACGACCGACCTGGGGGCGGTCGCCCCTCGACTCACCCCGCTATCAAGGACGCCCACACCACATGTCGGAATTCGATCCTCACGCGCTCGCCGAGGAGGACTTCCTGGAGGAAGTCCGCAGCGTCGACTTCTGGTTCCAGGCGGTCGACGGCTACCTTCGCGACAGGTCATACGGGCGGGTGGACGGCACCCCGGAGCCGGTCATGGAGGCCGGTGAGCGCGACAACCTCATCACGACTCTCTGCAACTACTGCGTGGGTGAGACGGCGGCGCTGGAGGCTTCCAGCGGTTTGGTTGTGATCGCACCCAACCGACACGCCAAGATCTTTCTCGCTACCCAGGTGCTCGACGAGGCCCGCCATCTCGAGGTGTTCATCCGCCGCCTCAGCGATCTCGGGGTGGAGGATCCCGAGCATGAGATCGAGCTCAGAGCCAATCCGAATCTGGTGCGATTCAAGGACCGGCTGCTCGAGTTCGTGGCCGACCGTGACTGGGATGCCGCGGTATTCGCACAGAACGTGATTCTTGAGACCATGGAGTACACGGTGTTCCGGGCCCATCTCCAGGATGCCGACCCGGTCACGGCTCAGGTGCTCGACGGGGTGGTCAAGGACGAACGTCGCCATCTCGGTTTCGGCGAGAACGATCTGGGCCGGCGCCTGGTGGCGATGCCCGAGAAGCGGGAACGTCTGGCCGAAGTGCGGGCCGAACTCGATGAACTCGTGCTGGTCACCTTCGAGGAGGTGCAGGACTCGGTCGGGGTCGAGCGGTCGGCCCGCGCCGATCTCGGCGGCGAATATCTGGCGGCGGTCGAAAGGCTGGGGCTCACCTGATGAGCACGGTCGAACAACCCGATCGTGAGACCGAACTGGCCGAACTGGTTGAGCAGCACCGGGCCCGCCGGGCCGAGGGTTCCGAACGCCGGCACTACGACCTCGATGACCGTGGCTTCAACGAGGTGCCCAAGAAGTGGCGGAAGTTCTACCGGCACTGGTTGGGCGCAGGCGACACGCTGGCCCCCAACGAGATCATATGCCCGGTGTGCAAGGTGGTGATCAGATCGGTCAAGGAGATCAGGGCCGGCGATCGGCTGTACTGCATGCCGTGCATGTCGAGGCTGCTGGTAGTCGAGGCCGACGATGGAACTCTCGTCCCTGAGGTCGTCTACTGAGCCGTTCGGCGGAGATTGGTGACCGGTGGTCGGACGCCGGGGACCCAAGGAGGAACCATGGAGATCAGAGGCAAAGTCGATCCGGGGTTCGGCCCGGTGGCCGACGCGTTCCGTCGAAATTTTGATGAATTCGACGAGGTCGGAGCGGGCTTCTGCCTCTACGCCGACGGTCGTGCCGTGGTCAACATCACCGGCGGCGTGGTCGACCGTTCCACCGGCGCCCCTTACGACGGGTCGACCCTCCAACTGATCTTTTCCACCACCAAGGGGGCGGCTGCACTGTGCGCGGCGATGCTCCACGAAGATGGCCGACTCGACTACGACGCAACCATGGCCTCCTACTGGCCCGAGTTCGGGGCGGCCGGCAAGGCCGACATCCCGGTGGCCTGGGTGATGAGTCACAAGTCGGGACTCGCGTCGGTCGACAATCCTCCCTCGTTGGAGGACGTCCTCGCCATCACCCCGATCGTCGAGGCACTTGCCGCCCAAAAACCGCTGTGGGAGCCCGGCACCGCGCACGGATACCACGCCCTCACCTACGGCTGGTTGGTCGGCGAACTGGTGCGTCGGATCAGCGGCAAGCGCATCGGTGAGTTCCTTGCCGAACGGATCGCCCGACCCTTGGGGCTGGACTTCTGGATCGGATTGCCGGAGTCCGAGGAGTCTCGTGTGGCGCCGCTGCTCTCGGCACCGGCGCCCGCCGACCCCACCGAGATCGAATTGATGCTCTCGGTGATGGGTCCCGGAACCATGGGAGGGCGTGCCATCTCACTCGACGGGGTGTTCGGCCTCACGCCCGACGGCAACGTCTTCAACTCCCGTGAGGTCCACGCCTCGGAAATTCCGGCGGCCAATGGCATCACCAACGCGTGGTCGCTGGCCCGCATGTACGCGGCGTCGATCGGTGAGGTGGATGGTGTGAGGCTGATCAACGACGACACCAGAGAACTCACGACCACGCCCGTCACGACCGGCCCCGACAAGTCGCTGGTCATCGAGACGAAGTTTGGCATGGGCTTCATGCTGGCCGACGGGATTCTGCCGTTCACGGGTCCCCGGGCGTTCGGCCACGCGGGGGCCGGCGGGTCGATCGGTTTCGCCGATCCCGAACTCGGAATCGGCTATGGCTACGTCATGAACCAGATGAGCGGCAGCCTGGTGGGCGATCCCCGCACCATGGGTCTCACCGCGGCCGTACTGGAGTGCATGGGCTGAGATCGTCGGCCGCTCAGTCCTTCTGGGTCCCGACCGTGAGATCCTTGAACGGCACACCCCGGTCAACGCTGATATCGCGGGGCAGCCCCAACACTCGATCGCCGATGATGTTCTTCTGAATCTCGTTGGTTCCGCCGGCGATGCCGCTCTGGAGGCCGGTGAGCGCGGCACGCGCCCAAACGGCACCGGCGTCGGCCTCCCACGCGACCCCGCTCGCACCGACGATCTCCATCGACACGTCGCGGGCGTAGGACGTGATGTTGGTACCGGCGAGCTTACCGATCGATCCCCCGGGACCAGGGGTTTCGCCGGCTTGCAACGCGGCACGGGTCCGCATCGATACCAGCGACTGCACCGTCTCCATGGCGTAGAGGCGCATCAGTTTCTGACGGATGACGGGTTGATCGATGGTGCCTCGCCGGGTCGCCTCGGAGATCAGCTGGTCCGCGTACTCGTGTTGGACCCCGCCGGCCGAACCCGAGCCGATCGCCACCCGCTCGTACATGAGCATGGCGGTGGTCATGTTCCATCCGTTGTTGAGCTCGCCCAGGAGGTTCTCGACCGGAATCGGGGCGTCGGTGAAGAAGACCTCGTTGAAGTGCATACCACCATCGATCTGATGGATGGCTCTCACCTCGATGCCCGCAGTGTCCATCGGGACGATGAACATCGAGATTCCGGCGTGCTTGACGACGTTGGGGTCGGTTCGGGCGATCACAACGCCGTAGTCGCTCACATGGGCGAGAGTCGTCCACACCTTCTGGCCGTTGAGTACCCAGGTGTCACCGTCGCGCACCGCCTTGGTCTGCAGGCTCGCGACATCAGAACCGGCCCCCGGCTCGGAAAACATCTGACACCAGACGGTCCGGGCCGAGATGTTGTCGGCGAGATAGGCGGCCTTCTGATCGGGGGTTCCGAACTCGTTGAGCATCGCCAGGCACATGCCATGGGAGATGATGAGTTCGTAGGTCATGTTGGGGTACTTGCCGTACTCCTCACGCCAGATCTGCTCGTGCTCGTTGGTGAGGCCCTGCCCGCCGTATTGCCTCGGGTAGGTGAGCCCGGCCAGTCCGGCATCGGTGAGTGCCTGCTGGAACTTCTTGGCGGCCAGGAGTCGTTTCTCGCCCCGGGGGTCGGGGTCGCCACCCAGATGTATGCCCACGGCATGCTGGTCGAGGAATGCCCGGCATCTGGCGCGGAATTCGTCGGCCTCGGCTGGCGTCATGGCGGCTTCGGTCATTGTCACCTCGTTGTGGGTCGGCCGGCAACGAGCCGGTCGTGAACGATCGTTCACATGCTACGGCTCGCCACCGCGGCAGGCGAGTCGAGCCGCCACCCAATCCACCCCGAAACCTGTGGCCGCGGGCCACAGGTGGCGTGGCCCCGGCCGGCAGGTTTCGGGGCGCTCAGACGCCGGGTGTCGGGGTCGACGGGGTCAGGACCGATCTGAGCACGGCCACTGACATGATCTGGGATATGACGATTGCCACCATCACCGCTCCGATCGACCAGTCGTAGAGGAACCCCAGCCCGACACCGCCGATGAACAACGCGACGCCGTAGACCGAATTGAACACTCCGTATGCGGTGGCCCGGCGATCCGAGTCCGACAGGTCGCCGACGGCGGCCCGCAGTGTCGACTCCTGGATTCCCATCACTGCACCCCAGGCCAACACCCCAACCCAGACCAGCGATGCCGTCGATGCGAACGCGGCCGCCGTCCCCAACGACAGCACGGGAAGCAGCAGCAGGACGCGAAGCCCACGCCGGTCGTACTGGTGTCCGGTGATGAGTGCCACCGCAGCGTCGACAGCCATGGCCGCGGCGAACATCAACGGCACCTGCGCATCGGTGGCCAGAGAGCGCTGGGTGACATGGAAGGCGATCAGCGGGAAGGGTGCGAAGCCGATCGCACCGAACGCGACGAACGCCAGATACGTACGAGCCCGCCGGGAGGGGATTCGGCTCGCCTGCGCCGTGGGGCCCGTGTGGGACGGCGTGGTGAACGAACGATCGCCGGGGCTGTAGCGGTGAGCGAAGAACAATGCGAGCATCGTCAGCACGCTCGGTACGGCCAGCACGGTGAAGGCCAGTCGGTAGTCGGCCTCCTTGGCGGCGAGCACCGCGGCGAGAATCAGCGGACCGGTGACCGCTCCTGTCTGGTCGAGTGCTTCGTGGATCCCGAAGCCGAGACCTCGCCCGAGTGGTTCGGCCGCATCGGCGATCAGGGTGTCGCGTGCCGGGGACCTCACGGCCTTGCCGAGGCGCTCGGCGACGATCAGGGCCAGAGCAAGGTCGACCCGCCCGACCAATCCGAGCAGTGGCACGGCTACGACGGTGAGGGCGTATCCGCTGATCGTCATTGTCCAGTAACTTCGGGTGCGGTCGGCGATCATTCCCGTGAATGTTCTCAGCCCGTAGCCAACCAACTCCCCGGCCCCGGCCACGAATCCAACCACCGCTGCCGACGCGCCGAGGGTGGAGAGAAACGGCCCGATGATACTGCGAGCGCCTTCGTAGACGATGTCGGCCAGCAGGCTGACCACGCCGAATGCCACGATCGCGCTGAGAGCCTTCCTCCGGAGTTCGCGGGCTTCGATTTCGGCGCCGACCGGCTCCCCGCTCATATCCACCCCTCTCCGAGACCTGTGGCCCCACACTACGCATCTCGCGGAGTCCGCCCCCAAGTTGTCGGGGGGGCGCGACGAAACCCCGACCTCGGCGGTCGGGGGCCTTGGAAGGCGGAGCCTGGTGGAGCTGGAGGGAATCGAACCCTCGTCCGTCAGGTGGCAACCCGACGCGCTACGACCGTTCCCGTGGGCGTGGCTCGCGGCTGCCACCTCGCCGGGTCGAGTGGGCACGAGGCCCATCCGCCGGATCTTTCTCCGATGTCAGCGGTCTTTGCCTGCAGTCAGTGGTCTTTCCCTACCGTCCACCACCGCTTCTGGTGACAGGCTGCGATGGTCAGGCCCCGCGTGCCATTGCTGGTCGCGATGACTCT
>QIIW01000109.1 GCA_003231645.1 Acidimicrobiia bacterium
ACGGCGGAGGGCTCCTGGTAGGCCTCGGTCGAACCACACCACACCATCACCAGACGGTCGCAGCCGTTCTCCGAGCGGAAGCTCTCGATGTCGTCGATGAGCGCCTGAGCCTGGTCCCATTTCGACGTGATGTCCTTGACCCTCACCCCGTTCAGGCGCGTCACCCATCGCTGGTCGAACACCGCGTCCATGGCAGTGATGCCTTCGAGTTCACCGGAAATGGCCGACAGGTCGGAGCCCTCGAGGACGCCGGCCGTGCGGGCCGCCTCGAGGGCGTTGGGGGAGATGGGGTCCCAACCGCCGAAGACCAGATCGTCGAGTTCGGCGAGCGGGACGAATTCTCGGATCAGCGGATTGCGATCCTCCTCGCGGGTCCCGAGACGAATGTGAGCCATCTGGGTGATGGAACCGATGGGGGCGTTGAGGCCCTGCCTGGCGGCCAGGACGCCGGCCATGAACGTGGACGAGACGGCGCCCATGCCCGGGGTGAGTACTCCGAGTTTTCCGGTGGCCGGTACGATGTTTCGTGCTGTCATGGCGCTTACCATAAGTGGCGCTTCATGGTTAGGTCTTACAGTTAAGAAAAACTGAACTAGTCTGCGGAGGTGTCACGACCCCTCCCCGATCTCTCGATTCGCCAACTCGAATACCTGGTGGCAGTAGCCGGCTCGCCGACCTGGGCGACGGCCGCGGCTGCGGTGGGGGTGAGCCCGTCGGCCCTGTCACAGGGGTTGGCCGAGCTGGAACGGCGGGTCGGAGTCCCTTTGTTCGACCGGATCGGGCGTCGCCGGGTGGTTCGACCGGGAGTGGAGACGGTGTTGGCCCACGCCCGGCAGGTCGTGGCGCTCACCGGTGACCTCGCCGAATGGGCGGATCGGACCCGTGACGGCGCGATCGGGCGGCTTCGGGTCGGGATGATCGATGCCGCGGTGGTCGGCCACTTCCCTGAGGTTCTGCGTGAATTCAGGAGTCAACACCCCCACATCGACATGCACCTCGCCGTAGCGCCCTCGGGATCACTGCTCGACGGTCTCACCGCCGGCGCCATCGACATGGTGGTCTGTGTGCAGCCGCCATCGCCGGTGCGAGGGATCGACACGGTCCCGCTGCTGGTCGAGGACCTCGCCGTTTACGGACCGGATGAGAGGGTCGACAGTCCGCCGACCGATTGGGGGCCGTGGGTCATGTTCCCGGAGGGCAGTCATACACGATCGGTGATCGTCGACGCGCTGAGGAATCTCGGGTCTCCCATCGAGATCGTGGCCGAGTCGCACCAGCCGGAGGTACTGCGCGCCGTGGTCGGACTCGGTCTCGGTTGGACGGTGTTGCCGGTGGTGCAGGGCCGCGGATCCGGTCCGGGACTCACGCGTGGTCGCGTCATCGCCTGTCGTCGGCTCGTGGTTGCGAAAAGACATGGGGCCGCCGTCGTTCCGTCCGTCGATCTGCTCGAACGGGCGTTGCGGCGCGACCGTGCCTAGGCTCGCAGCCGACCGAGACACCAGGAGTCGACGATGAGCAACGCTGCTGACGCTTATGAACTGTTGAAGGCATCCGAAGGCCGGGACGAGGGCCACGGCGAATGGTTCGAGGTGACCCAGGAACAGATCGACCGGTTTGCCGACTGCACGATCGACCACCAGTTCATCCACGTGGACCCCGAGCGGGCCGCCGCCGAGACGCCGTTCGGCGGAACCATCGCCCACGGGTTTCTCACGCTCTCGATGCTCACCCACCTCACGTCATCGGTGCCGAGCGACATGCCCCCGCTCAATGGAGTCCTCATGGGCATCAACTACGGCTTCGACAGGGTTCGCTTCATCAACCCGGTCAACTCCGGCAAGAGGATCAGGGCCCACAGTGTGGTGAAGAGCGTCGAGTTGAAGGGATCGGCCATCAACTCCACCCGTACCATCACCGTCGAGATCGAGGGCGTCGACAAGCCCGCTCTCGCCGCCGACTGGATCGGCAGGATCGTTTTCGACTCGTGAAGAACCACCTGATCGGCGGCACCGGTACCGGCACCGACACCTACGCCGACCAGCTGTGGTGAGTCCTCGGATCATTGCCGTCGTGATGGTGATGGCACTCGTCGCGACCGCATGCTCGAACACAAATGTCTTCGACTCGGTCGATCTCGCCCGAACCGCCCCCACGTCGTCGGCCCCTGTCGGCACGGCGTCGACTCCGTCGCCGGACACTACCGGCCCGGGTGCCGATGCGGCCGTCATCGAAATGATCGACTGCCCGGACTCTCTGTCCGGACCGGCGATCTCGTGTGGTGTCGCGACCGTGCCGATCGACCACTCCGACCCCGGTGGAGCGACGACGAGGGTGTCGTTCGCGGTCATGCAAGGATCCGATTCGGGTTTTCGTACCCCCGTCGCCGTGCTGCAGGGCGGACCGGGTGGCGCCAGTTCCGACATGGCGACCTGGTTCCCCCAGCGGGAATTCCCCCAGGTGTTCATCGACCAGCGCGGCACCGGTTTCGGCGCCACCGACTTCAACTGCCCCGAAGCCGACCAGATCACCACCGAGCTACTGGCACTCGACAGTGACACCGCGCTGAACCGGGAAATCGATGCCTATTCGGCGTGTGCCCGGCGGCTGGCCGGCAATCCCGTGCTCCTCGAGACCGACACGGCGTCACTGGCCGCCGATGTCGCCATGGTCATGGCCGGCCTGGGTCACGCGCGCTGGGTGGTGTACGGCGTGAGCTACGGCACGACGATCGCTCTCGATCTGCTCCGGAGTTCGGCCACCGGCCTGGTCGGTGCGGTACTCGACGGGGTCTATCCGCCCGATCTCGATGTCGACCGGGCCATCGCCTTCTCGGCTGATCGCTCGATCGCCGCGGTCGACTCGGCCTGCCGTGCCGATCCGAGCTGCGATCGTATCGTGGACGGCGTTTCGGCCACCCTGGACCGCTTGATCACCGGGCTCGACGCCAACCCCATGTTCGTGCCCGCTGGAGGTGGAGCGCCGGAGACGATCATCGACGGCCGGCGGCTGGCAATCTTTACATTCCTCATGCTCTACAGCGAGCAGACCGTGGCCCTGATTCCGCGGATGCTGGCCGGACTCGACCGCCGCGATCCGGATGTGGCCCGACAGGCGGCGAGCATCGGTAATCTCATCGAGACGTCATCGTCGAATGCCGCCGACGAGGGCACGTATTTCGCTGTGCAGTGCCACGACCGGGCGCCCTTCACCTCCGGCCCCCCCGGAGACCTCAGTGTGTTCGCTTCGGTCATCGCCCTGCCGTCGACGGCCGAGGTGTGTGCCCCGTGGTCGGTCGGCTCGGCCGTGTCCGACGAGGGAAGGCCGGTCGAGAGCGACATTCCCACGTTGCTGCTGTCGGGAGGCTTCGACCCGATCACCCCGGCCCTCTACGCGCGTGGAGTGGCCGACAACCTGAGCCGCTCCACGGTGGTCGAACAGGCCGGTCGGGGTCACGGCATCTGGATCGGAAACGACTGCATCGCAAGCATCGTCCTGTCGTTCGTATCGGACCCGGGCCGCGTGCTCGACACATCGTGTGCAGCCGAGCCGGTTCCGGTCGATTGGGCGCAGCCATGAACGCCGGAGAGTTCCACGACACCTGATCCGCCGGCCCGGCCCGAAGACGTCCCGATCCGTCCGGCTGCGTCGGTCCTCGTGCTCGATGACCGGCCCGATCTCCATGTGCTGATCGGGCGGCGACGCCGCAGCTCGGGTTTCGTACCGGGCATGGTCGTGTTCCCCGGCGGCGCGGTCGACCTCGACGATGGCACCGCCGAGGCCAGATTGACCGTGCCCATCGCCGAGGTGAGCGGCCTGGCCCCCGATGTGGCCGCGGCGTTCCTGCATGCGGGTCTGCGTGAGACGTTCGAGGAGGTTGGACTCTGGGTCGGTGGCGGGATTCCGGTCGAGCCGGCTGATTTCCCCCACGCCGGCTGGTGGCTCACCCCTCTGGGCGCCACTCGGCGCTACGACACCCACTTCTTCGTCGCCCGCTACCGGGGAGGACAGGTGGTACCCGACAGGCTCGAGATCACCGATGCGTGGTGGGAACGTCCCACCGATGCCCTGCGGCGCATCGACGTCGGTGATCTCGATGCCATCTTCCCCACGATCGAGTTCCTCAGGGCCCTGTCGAGCCACGACACGGTCGAATCGGTGTTGCGGTCCGCAGCCGACGGTCCTCGTCGACAAGACTCGAACGGATGGGTCGGCTTCTGAGCGTGATCGGCGGACGTTTTGTGACCAATTTCACGCGATCGACACACAATTCATCGAAAGTTTTCGGAAATGTTGCGGACTGGTTTCGATGGCTGACCGAAAATGGTCTATGTTCTCGGTGGGTTAGGTGAACTTTCGGGCACAGGGCCGAAGAAGTAGCCGCGGAGACCTCTGGCCTCCGTCCCCCTCCAGGGATACGAGGCTTGGTCGGTGTGGCAGCGTCGGCCAGGCCTCGGCCGCGTCTCGGGCCGCTTTCTCGAGAGCGAGCCGATGACATCGCTCGATTTCACACCGGTGAGACCACGATTGGAGCCGATTCGATCGGTTCGCGATACTGACCGCGACCGACGACCCGACAGGAATGGCCATGGTGGTCTCAGCAGAACCGACCGACTTCGGCAGCCGTTCGTATCCGGCGGCGCTGGTCAATGTCACCAACCGGTGCAATCTCGAGTGCGCTCACTGCTTCGTCTTCCGAGACGACAACCCCAACGCCTCCATCGACCGCATGGACGACGCCACGATGCTCCATCAACTGGAGGTGCTGCGCGATCGCCACGGGATCAGATACATGCTGTTCATGGGCGGCGAACCCATGGTCCGCCGAGGCCTCGTATTGAAGGCCATCGACCTCTTCGAGCAGGGTTCGATCGTGACCAACGGGACATTCGGGATCCCGAGCGCCCCCGGTCACCTGATCACCGTCTCGCTCGACGGACCACCGGCGGTCAACGACTCGATCCGTGGCCAGGGTGTATTCGACCGGGTCAGGCGGGCGATTCACGATCGCGACCCCGACGACGGCACGATCGTGATGCTCCAAATGGCGATCATGAAGTCGACTGCACACAGCATCGAAGCGTTCGTCGAGGCGGTGGCCGACTGGCCGGTGGACGGCATCGCGTTCACGTTCTACGTCCCCACCGCCGGAGAGCACAGCGAACTGGCCTGGGACACCAACGAGGAACGTGACGAGGTGATCGATCGAGTCATTGCGCTCAAACGGAGATATCCCGACCTCGTCAAGTCCAGCCTCGCCACGCTCGAGTTGATGAAGTCCGACCGATGCCGCGAGTACACCGGCGATGGTTGTGCCCTGAAATCGATGCTGCCCCTCTACGTCGGCGACGGGGGGGTGTTCGAGCGCACGTTCTGCTGCTACGGCAACGACGTCGACTGTGAGCGATGCGGGGCCTACGCCGTGTTCAACGCCGCTCGCCACCGACAGAGCGTCGGTTAGGTCCGTTGCGCCTCGGTAGGTTCTTCCGGTGATCGACGTCGACTTCGGATCAGTCCGCATGTTCCTCCACATCCTCGGCGCGTCCGTGTGGGTCGGGGGACTGATCCTCATGGCCTCCCTCACACCGGTGCTGCGAAGGATGTCGCCCGAAGCCCCTCGCCGGGCCGCGGCCCAGTTCGGCCGGCTGGCATGGCCGTTCTTCGGTCTCGTGGTGGTCACTGGCATCTGGAACGTTTTCGAGTTGAATCTCGACACGGTTTCGTCGGGCTACAACGCCGCGCTCGGAATCAAGCTCCTGTTGGTGGCGGCCTCAGGCGGTGCTGCCGCGGTGTACCTCAACACCAACACGGCCGCGGTGCGTGGCATCACCGGTGGTCTGGCCCTTCTCACCGGGCTGGCGGCCATGTATGTCGGTGTGTTGCTGGTGGCATGAGCCGCTGGATCCGCACCGGCGCCGATGGTGTCGGCCGATGTTGGTGGGCGGGCGACGATGGCGACTACCTCGCCTACCACGACGATGAGTGGGGCCGACCGACGATCGACGACACCAGGTTGTTCGAGAAGATCTGCCTCGAGGGATTCCAGTCGGGTCTGTCGTGGCTGACAATTCTGCGCAAACGCGACAACTTCCGCGCCGCATTCGCCGGGTTCGAGATGGATACGGTGGCCCGATTCGGGGAGGCAGATGTCGAGCGACTCCTGGGCGATGCCGGCATCGTTCGCCATCGGCGCAAGATCGAATCGACCATCAACAACGCGATCCGAGCGCTGGAGATCGTCGACGAGTTCGGGTCACTCGCCGGTTATCTGTGGGGTTTCGAGCCGGACGGGAACGAGGTCGAACCCACCGACGAGTCCCCGGTTCCGGCCACGACGCCGACCTCCGCCGCCCTGGCCCGGGATCTCAAGGGGCGGGGATGGAGCTACGTGGGTCCCACCACGGTCTACGCGTTCATGCAGGCCATGGGCATGGTCAACGACCATCTCCCGCATTGCTCGCGGTACCAGGTGTGTGATCAAGAGCGGAGGGCCTTGGTGCGCCCGCGCTGAGGCCGATGGCCATGCCGATGGCGGCCATGATCAGCACGGCCACGGCCACCATCGCGAAGGTCTCCCCGGCACCGTTGGAGCTGTAGAGCGGGGCCGCGGCCAAAGCGGCAAGCCCTGCCGCCACCTGACCGGCTGCCGCCGCCAGCCCCTGACCGGTGGCTCGTTCGCCCTCGTCGGTGTCGGAGGCCATCAGCGCCTGGCTGGCCGGCATGGCAGCACCGTTGGCCACCGCTTCCATCATGGCCAGCCCCATCACCATGCCCGGTCGGGTGAGTTGACCGTAGATCACGGTGAGCGGCACGATCACCGCGATCGAGACGGGAATGGTGCGCAACGGTCCGAGCCGGTCGGCGGCTCGACCGGCCAGCGGGGCGGTGAGGGCGAACGGGATCCCGTAGAGACTGAGACTGAGTCCGATGAACCAGGTGTCGGCACCAATGTCGGTCATGAAACGAGCGAAGATCGCCTCGTACATACCGGCCGGAAGGATGAGGGCAGCCGACAGGATCACCGCGGCGAGGGCGCGACGACGTCTCAGGATCGAGACGATTCCGGCGAGTGACGATGAGTGAGTCGGCCGGCTGGTCGACTCCAGGATCTCGACGCGGGAGAGGGCGGGCAGCAGCACCACGAGGATCACCGCCATCAACACGAACGGCACATCGAGTCCGGTCAACTCGACGATTCCGGCGGCGATGCCGGGCCCGATGATGAATCCCGAGGTCTCGACTCCGGCGAGCGCTCCGAGACGTGCGCCGGCATTGTCGGGGTCGGCCGCGCTCACCAGCGCTCGCGCCGCGGGCGCGTAGGCGCCGTAGGCCAACCCGGACAAGGCCCGAGAAAGGATGAACTGCCAAGCGGTGGTGGCCAAGGCAAAACCGAGCACACCGATGGCGGCGGTGATCACCGCCGCCATCATCAGCCGCTTGGCGTGACCACGGTCGGCGAGGGGAGCGAGGGTCATCTGACTGGCGACGCCGGCGAAGAACGAGATGGCAGCTATGAATCCCAGGCTCGAACTGCTGAGGCCATAGGTGTCCTGGATCTCGGCCAAGAGCGCGAACACCATGCCGATCGACGCCGCGATCGCGAACAGGCCCACGTGGACGAGCCGGCTCACTGGCCGCGTCTGTTGCCCCCGGCGTTCCCCTGCACCCATCACACAGTTTGCCCGATGGTCGCCGTCAACATCCGGTGATTTTCGTCATGCCCCAAGTTTCGGATGGAGGAGAGGGGGGGCTGGGCGGTGGGTCCCACTAGCGTCCGCTCGATGAACGGCACCTCTACGGGCGCAGCGGTTGACGAGGTGCCGATGGCCCCCCTCGACTGGGGACTGCTCCTGGGCACGGCGGGGATATGGGGAGCGTCGTTTCTGTTCATGGCGATCGGGCTCGACGCCTTCTCTCCGGGCATTGTGACTTTCCTCAGAATTGCGTTCGGCGCGGCAACCGTGGCCGTCCTGCCGGGATCGCGCCGGAGCGTCGAGCGAGCCGATCTCGGTCCCATTGCCGTTCTCGGGTTCACATGGATGGCGTTCCCGCTCACGTTGTTTCCCATCGCCGAGCAGTGGATCGAGTCGTCGATGGCCGGGATGCTCAACAGTGCGATGCCGCTCATGACGGTGCTCATCTCGTGGCTGCTCTTCTCGGTGAGTACCGGCCCTCGCCGCCTGTTCGGGGTGGGTGTCGGGATGATCGGAATTCTCCTGATCGGGATTCCGGAATCGACCGGGGCCGGCACCAACGCGGTCGGTGTGATTCTCGTGATTCTCGCGGTGTCGTCCTACGGCGTGGCGGTCAACCTCGCCGGACCGCTTCAGCACCGCTACGGCTCCCTGCCGGTCGTTTCACGGGCGTTGGGATTCGCGACCGTCATGTCGTTGCCGTATGCGCTCGTCGGGCTGCCCTCTTCGCGCTTCGCGTGGGGTCCGCTGGTCGCGATCGTCGCTCTTGGTGCCGGTGGCACGGGTATCGCGTTCGCGATGGCGGCCACCCTCACCGGGCGGATCGGGCCGGTGCGCACGTCGGTGATCACCTATGCGATGCCGGCGGTGTCGATCGCTCTCGGGGTGCTGTTTCACAGCGAGACGGTGACCTGGACCGCGCTCGCCGGCACGGCGATCGTTCTGGTGGGGGCCTGGCTGTCGAGTCGCAGATACTGACACCGCGGCCGGACGGGTCGTGCTATTGCTGTTCGGTCGACAGGAACTGGTCGCGCAGGATCCGCTTGAGGATCTTGCCGGTCGGGTTGCGGGGGATCGTGTCGGTGAACACGACCTCCTCGGGCTGCTTGAACCGAGCGAGCTTGCCGTCGCACCAGTCGAGGATCTGCTGGGCGGTGAGTTCGGGATCCTTTCTGACCACGATTACCAGCGGCGTCTCGCCCCACTTCTGTGACGGCTTTCCGATCACCGCCACATCGGCCACGCCGTCGAGGCCGTGGATGACATTCTCGATCTCGGCGGGATAGACGTTTTCGCTGCCCGAGATGATCATGTCCTTGACGCGGTCCCGGATGAAGACGAAGCCCTCGGCGTCCATCACCGCGATGTCGCCGCTCTTGAGCCATCCGTCAACCAGAGCCTCGGCGGTGGCTTCGGGCTGGTTCCAGTAGCCGACCATGACGTGGGGGCCGCGGATCAGAATCTCGCCCGGCACACCCGCACCCGCCTCGTTGCCGTCTTCGTCGACGATCTTCACATCGGTGTGGAAGAACGCCTTGCCGGTGGAGCCGGCCCGGCTGATGGCCTCGTCCGGAGAGATCAGGCAGGCCGGCCCGGCGGTCTCGGTGAGGCCGTAGACCTGATGTATCTCGATTCCCATTTCGGCGTAGGTCTCGATCAACGCCACCGGCACCGGCGCCGCACCGCTCATCACCCAGCGCAGGTTGGAGACGTCGTGAGCCTCGGCGTCGTAGGTGAGAAGCATGAAATTGAGCATCGCCGGCACCGCGAGCGTGACGTTGATCTTCTCGTCGCGCAGGACCTCCCAGATCCTGGTGGGGTCGAACTCGCGCATGATGACCGCGGTGCCGCCCCTGTGGAAGATGCCGAGCAGTGGGTTGAGAGCACCGACGTGAAACAGAGGAAGGCTGATCAGATAGCGGTCGGCGAATCGGAGGTCGGCGGTGGCGTTGACGGTGAGCACCGACCAGATGACGGTGTCGTGACTGTGCATCACGCCCTTGGGCAGGCCGGTGGTCCCCGAGGTGTACATGACGAACATGAGGTCGCTGCCGGAGGCCGCGCACTCGGGTTCGTCGGTGGATGCCCGGCCCAGCACGTCGTCGTAGCCGACCGCGAAGTCCGGCCTGTCGGCCACGTCGCCGACGTGGATCCAACGGGTGATCCGGGTTCCGTCACTTCCGCGGGAATGGAGTTCGCGCACGACGTCGGTGAACTCCGAATCGAAGACGATGGACTGGGCACCGCTGTCGGTGAGGATGAACGAGAGCTCATCGGCGACCAGGCGCCAGTTGAGGGCCACGATCACACCGCCGATCTTGGCGGTGCCCAGGAACGTTTCGACAAGTTCCGGGCCGTTCATGAGCAGCGTGGCCACGCGGTCACCCTTGACGATCCCGGCCCCGGTGAGACCGTTGGCGAGCCGGTTGCATCTGGCGTTGAGTTCGGGGTAGGTGAAGCGGCGCCCGCTCGCCACGTCGACCAACGCCGTCATCCGCGGGTTGAGCAGCGCCCGTTTGGTCATGAACAGGCCCACGTTGTTCTTCATCTTCCACTCCTTGGCGGCACGGTATCGGTCGACATTCGGTCGAGCCCCGTCGGCGGCACGACCAAAGGTCGCATCGTAGGCCCTGCCGTGGGACCGCGAGGGATCGACCGGTTGTGTCACACAGTGTGACAGTTGTAGGTTGCCGAGAGGCTCGAAACCAGGGGGACCAATGTCCGGTGATCAGGTGATGCGCGACTACGCGGCGGACCTTCCGGTGCCCGAATTCGAAGAAACCGCGTTCACGACACCCCCGCCGTTGTCGGAGTGCAGGGTGGCAATCGTCACCTCGGCCGCTCTCCACCGTGCCGGTGAGGATGGCTTCACCCAAGGTGACACCGGCTACCGCTCGTTCCCTACCGATGCCCGCGATCTGATGATGGGCCACTGGAGCCCCAACTTCGACCGGTCGGGATTCGCGATGGACCTCGATGTCGTCTACCCGATCGACCGACTCCTCGAACTCGAGGAGCGGGGTGTGATCGGCAGTGTGGCGTCGCGGCACCTGTCGTTCGCGGGCAACCAGCCCGACGACGTGGCAACCATTCGCTTCGACTCGGGGCCGGCCGCCGCGCAGGAGCTGAAAGCCGACGGGGTCGACGTTGTCCTGTTCACGCCGGTTTGACCTCTGTGCACGCGTACCGTGAGTACGCTCGCCCACGTCTTCGAGGTCCGGGGCCTCGCCACCATCGTTCTCGCGTCGATCCGGCCCGTCGTCGAGAAGATGCATCCACCGCGGGCGCTCTACTGCGAGTTTCCGCTCGGTCGACCATTGGGCCGTCCCGGCGATGCCGACTTTCAACACGACGTTCTGTCCCGGGCGTTCACCCTGCTCGATGCCGGGTCGGGTCCGGTGCTGGTCGACCATCCCGAGGTGATCGAGGAAGCTTCCGAAGCTCTGGCCTGCACCATGCCCGCCCGCTTCGACCCGTCGCTTCCAGCGTGTGTCGACGAGGCCAACGGGATCAGGCGGGCCTACGACCGTGAGGTCGCGGCACGCGGTGTCACCTCGGTCGGCCGCGTGGTCGATGCCGACGATGTGCCGGCGGCGCTGGCTGTGCTCCAACGGATCGCCGACGGCGCCGACTGGAAGTCGGTCGATATCCCTGGTGGTAACACGATCGCCCTGGTGCACGACATCCGCACCTACTACGAAGAGGCCGCTCTCCAACTCGCCGACGGGCCGGCTCCCGGTGGGCGGGCCGCCGAGATCTGGTTCTACGAGCAGACCGAGGCCGGCCGAACCGTGATGGCGGCACGAAAGGCCATCCAGGACGCTGCGGGTCCGTTCCCGGTCTGGTTCTACATGGCCCCCGGGCACCGATGACCGTCGCGTCGGCCGCCGACGCGGGCGCCGACGAAGAGCGGCTCGTCCCCACGGTCGACGGACGGCGTGCCCGCCGAGACGCCAACCGCGAGAAAGTTGTCGACGCGATGCTCGACCTCTACCGCGAGGGCGAGCTGGCTCCGTCGATCTCACGTGTGGCCGACCGCTCGGGGGTGTCACATCGCAGCGTGTTCAGATACTTCGAGGACCTCGACCAACTCTGCCGGGTGGCCATCGAACGACATGCCGCGTCGGTGGCCCACCTGGTCGAGATCGACGAGCTGGGGCATGGAACACTTCGCGAACGCATAGGGGCGCTGATCAGATGCCGTATCGAGCTCTACGAGACCGTCGCGCCCGTCGTACGGGTCACCCGGATGAGAGCCCCGCTGCAACCGGTGCTCGACGAGAGATTGGTGGCCGACCGCCGCCGACTCGACCGGCAGGTCGCGAAACAGTTCGCTCAGGAGATCGACGCGCTCCCCGCTGATGAGCGAATGGCGGTGTCACGGGCCGTGCAGGTGATGTGTTCGCTCGACTCGATGGAGTTGATGCGCCACTCCCAGGGGCTCTCCCGGTCGGAGACCGTCGCCGCCATCACCACGGCGTTGTCGAGGATTCTGGGTACCGATCGGAATCGAATGTGACCACCACGTCGCAGTCCCGTCGGGTGGCGGCCTCCCCGGAGAGGGTCTGGGCGGTGCTTTCGGCGTTCGACCGGATCTGCGAGTGGGCCCCGGCGGTCGATCACAGCAGCTACCTCACCTCACGGACCAAGGGGGTCGGCACATCCCGGCGGGTCCAGGTGGGTCGATCCGCTCTCGTCGAAACGGTGATCTCCTGGGACGAGGGCCGGTCGCTCTCCTACCGAATCGAGGGTCTGCCACCGGTGGTCGAACTGGCGGAGAACACCTGGGATCTCGTCCCCGACGGCGATGGCACCCTGGTGTCGCTCACCGTCAACATCATCCCGGGACGTCGACCTCCCGCCAGGCTCGCGGCCGTGGCCGTGGTCCGCCGATTCGTATCCGCCAACTCCGGGATGCTCAACGGCCTCGCCGACGCCGTTGAGAAAAGCTGACCCGGGCGACCGCAGGAGAAATCATGTCATCCGAATCTTCCGGCTCCCGCCCCGACATCATTGTCATCCTCACCGACGAGGAACGGGCCGCCCCGAGCTACGAGAACCCGGAGATCTCGTCCTGGCGCCGCGACAACCTCAGCGGTCACCGGTGGTTCACCGACCATGGAGTCGACTTTCGCCGCCACTACGTGGCTTCCTTGGCGTGTGTCCCCAGCAGGCCGTGTCTGCTCACCGGGCACTATCCCGACGTTCACGGGGTCACCCAGACCGATGGACTCGCCAAGACGGCCGCCGACTCCCGGATGCGGTGGCTCCGTCCGGGCGAGGTGCCGACCATGGGTCACTGGTTCCGGGCCGCGGGCTACGACACGCACTACGACGGCAAGTGGCACGTCAGCCATGCCGACCTCATGGTCGATGGCCGCCCGTTGGCCACCAACACCGCCACCGGGGGGGTGATTGGATCGGCGGTTCAGGCTTATCTCGACGCCGACCCGCTCGACGAGTTCGGGTTCAGCGGCTGGGTCGGGCCCGAACCCCACGGGGCATGGCTGGGCAATTCCGGGTACGTGCGAGATCCACTCACCGCCGACCGGGTGGTGGCCTGGCTGCGTGATCGCTACCGGCGACGAGCCGCGGGTGACGTCGAGGCCGAGAAGCCGTTCCTTCTGGTTTGTTCCTTCGTCAACCCCCACGACATCGTGTTGTGGCCGCTGTTCGTGCGTCGCGGCCAGTCGCTGACTCCCTCGCTGGCCCCACCGCCTGTGATCCCGGCATCACCGACCGATTCAGAGGATCTCAGCACCAAGCCGGCGGCGCAGATCGCGTACCGCGACGCCTACTACAGCGGCTACGGGCCGGCGCCACTCATCCGCCGGGCCTACGAGAAGAACCTCGGTGACTACCGCAGGCTCTACTACCGGCTTCACCACGATGTCGACGGGCCGATCGATCGGGTTCGCAGGGCCGTCACCGAGGCCGGCAGCGACGACGCGGTGCTGGTGCTCAGCTCCGACCACGGCGACATGCTCGGCTCCCACGGCGGGCTGCACCAGAAGTGGTATCAGGTCTACGACGAATCGACCCGTGTCCCGTTCCGCATCGCCCGTATCGGTCCGCAGGCCACCGAGGCGGTGGCCGTGCAGGATCTTCCGACCAGCCACGTCGACCTGCTCCCGACGTTGCTCGGATTCGCGGGGGTCGATCGCGGCGTTCTGGTTGCCGACCTGGTCCGAACCCACACTGAGGTCCATCCGCTGCCCGGGCGCGACCTGAGTGCCATGATCGCTGATCCGTCCTCGGCCCCCGACCCCGAGCCGGTCTACATCATCACCCGCGACAACATGCTCGAGGGTGACGGTACCGCCAACCCGATCATGCGTGGCCGGGGCCGAACCGAGGCGCCGTTCCCCCTGCAGATCAAGGTGCTGCCCCACGCCGCCACCAACGTCGAGGCCATCGTGTCGGTGGTGTCGAAGACGGTCGATCCCGACGGCCACACCTGGAAGCTGGCCCGTACGTTCGACGATCCCTCGACCTGGACCGAGCCCGGCGAGCGCACGTTGTCGGCCCGGGCCCGCGGCGGTCACGTCTATCGAACCGAGCCGATCCCCGATCAGTGGGAGCTCTACGACCTCACCGCCGACCCGCTCGAGGCGGTCAATCGCTGCGACGACCCTGAGGCCGCTGCGGTTCGTGTCGATATGCAAGGCGAACTCGATCGAGTACGGGCCGAGACGGTACCGCCCCGCAACCGGCCGTGGCCGTACGCGACCCGTCCCGAGTCGTCACGGGCCAAGGCTGTGTCGCCGGGCCGTCCGGCGCGGGCATTGCGGCGTCTCCTGCAGCGGCTGGGTCTGCACCCCGATGACCTGGATGCCACCGAAATCGACCTGGCCGGGCATCGGGCGGTCATCGTTGCCACCAACCACGGCACGCTCGAGATCGCCAGGCCCACCGGTGTCTTCGGGTCCGAACTCACTGCGCCCTACTACGCATTTCTTGACGCCGGCATGGACGTCGATGTCGCCTCGCCGCTCGGCGGCGAAGTCCCGTTCGACCCGTTGAGCCTCAAGCCGCTGATCCGGACTGCCCACGACGACCGGTTCCTCGCCGACGAGCAGGCCAAGCACAAGGTCACCAACTCGTCGGCCATCGGCGATCTCGACATGTCCGTCTACGACATCGTGTTCTTTGCGGGTGGCTGGGGCGCGGCGTTCGATCTCGGCACATCCGACGTGGTCGGGAAGCAGGTCACGGCGGCCGCCGCCGCCGGGGCCGTTCTGGGTGGGGTGTGCCACGGGCCGCTGGGGCTGCTCAAGGGCCGCAGCGCCGACGGTGAGCCTCTGGTCAAGGGCCGCCGGGTCACTGCGGTTACCGACAAGCAGGTTCACGAACTCGGCATCTCGTCCACGCCCCAACATCCGGAGACCGAGCTGCGCAGGGCCGGTGCGGTGTTCGAGTCGGAGACCAGGTGGCGTGATTTCCTGGCCAACCATGTGGTGGTCGACGGGATGGTGGCCCGCAAGATGATGGAACGGGTGCTCGACAAGGAGCGGGCGCGCTCAGAAACCGGAGGAGCCTGACGTGCAGATCGTGGTCGGTGACGATCTCACGAGCGACACCGCCTGATGGTTCGCTGATGCTGGTCGGGCCGAACACACCGGTATTGATCGGTGTCGGCGCGGTCTCCCAACGACTCGACGAGCCGGGCGCGGGGCTCGACGACACCGGCATGATCGTCGAGGCGGCCCGGCGGGCCGTCACCGACTCCGGATCCCGCCCGATCCGGTCACGAATCGGTTGGATCGGCTCGACCAGGGGTCTCGGCGGCCGGCGCGACGCCGGGCGGGAGGTCGCGTCGGTGCTCGGCGTCGAAGCCCATACCGTCGTCGCCGAGGCAGGTATTCCCCAGCAGACCTTGGTGAACATGGCACTGGTGGCGATCTCGGCCGGTGAGGTGGACGCGGCGGTCGTGTGTGGTGGCGAGGCCAAGTGGCGAGCCGACAACGCACGACGTGCCGGCCTCGATCCGGTGTCGGACCGTTCGCCCATCCGCGAGGCCCCCGACGAGGAGCTGGTGCCCTCCGGGGAGATGATCGCGGCTCCGGAGATCGCCATCGGCGCGGCCGTGCCCGTTCAACAGTACGCGATGATCGAGAACGCCCGACGGGCCGCCAACGGCTGGAGTATCGACGAGCATCTCGATGGCATCGCCGAGCTGTGGCATCGATTCAACGTGATTGCCGGCACCCATCCTGCGGCGGCGTTCCCGCAGAGGCGGAGCCTTGAGGCCATCCGTGATCCGGGTCCCGACAACCGGCCGCTCGCGTTTCCCTACAACAGGTGGCATGTCAGCCAGGGGTCGGTCGACCAGTCGGCGGCGCTGCTGTTGTGTTCGGCCGGGACCGCCGCCGACTGTGGGGTCCCGAAGGATCGTTGGGTGTTCCCCCATGTCGGCCTCGAATCGAGCCATTCGCTGTCGCTGTCGCGACGACGTGACCTGCATCGATGGCCGGCAATGAGAGTTCTGGGCGAGGCGGCTCATCAGAGAATCGGTCGACCGGTGAGCGATATGGAGTACTTGGAGCTGTACAGCTGTTCCCCGTCGGCGGTTCGTGTCCAACAGACTGAGCTGGGGATCGATGCCGGCCGTACTCCCACCGTCACCGGCGGCATGACCTTCGCCGGCGGGCCGTTCAACAACTTCGTGTATCAGGCCACCGTTGCCATGGCCCAGCGTCTGCGGTCCGATCCGGGGAGCTTCGGGGTGGTCACCGCGGTGAGTGGCCTGCTCGCCAAGCCGGCCTTGGCTGTCTGGAGTGGCCGTCCGCCGGCCAAGCCGGTGATGGTGGTCGATCTGGTCGTCGAGGCCGCGGCCGCCACCGAAGAGGTTCCGCTCGATGAATCGCCCGATGGCCGCGGATCGGTTGTCACCTACACGGTCGTCCCGGTCGGCCACGACCCGGCCCGTGTCTGTGTAATCGTCGACCTCGACAGCGGGGCGAGGGGGGTGGCGGCGATCGACGACCCGGAGCTGGCGACGTCGGCCATGGCCGACGAACTGATCGGTCGACGGGTGCTCGTGAAGGACACGGAAATGTCGATTTGAGCACGCCGCGGTCTGGCACCCGAGCCGGGCCCGGAATCAGCCTTGGAGGTGGGGGATCAGCCGGTCGAGGATCTCGTCGAGCATCTCGGCCGAGGTGGCGAAGTTGAGCCTTATGTGTTTGTCGCCGCCGTTGCCGAACATCGAGCCCTCTCCCACGGCCACACGTGCCACCTCGACGAGGCGGTCGGCGGGAGCATCACCCAGGTCACAGGCCCCGAGGTCGAGCCATGCGAGATACGTGGCGTCGGGGGGATGGAATCTGACCAACGGGGCCTCGGAGCCGATCCTGTCGATCAGTCTCGATCGCATGGCGCCGAGGTGGGCGAGCAAGCCGTCGGTCCATTCGTCGCCCGACTCCCAGGCGGCCGACGTGGCGCGGGACCCGACGCAGTTGACATGACCGAGCAGCATGCGCGGGTGGGCGGCGGTGAGCCGGTGCTTCACGTCGCGGCTGCCACAGACCAGTACGCTCGCCCGAAGGCCGGAGATGGCGAAGGTCTTGGCGGCCGATGTCGACACGACCACACGGTCCCGGGCCCCGGCGGCCGTGAGCAACGACCGGTGGTCGATCCCCGGGTAGACGAGATCGCTGTGGATCTCGTCGGAGACGATCATCACCTCGTGGGCCGCGGCCACCGCCACCACAGCGTCCATCGTCTCGGTGTCCATGATGCGTCCCGTCGGGTTGTGGGGATGACTCAACAGGATCACCCGGATCCCGGGGTCGGAGTCGAGAATCGATTCCAGTTCGTCGACGTGGAACTCCCAGCCGCCGTCGCCCCGACTCAGCGGCCACTCGACCTGGCGTCGTCGGGCGCTGGGGGAGACCTTGAAAAACGGGAAGTAGACGGGTGTGGTGACGATCACACCGTCACCCGGCTCGCTGAACGCGGTGACCGCTGCCTCGACACCCTGCATCACATCGGTGAGCACCAGGACCAGAGTGGGATCGACGGTCCAGTCGTGGCGCCGTTTCATCCAGCCGACACACGCCTCGACCAGTCGGTCCTCACGGCCGGTGTAACCGAACAGCCCGGTGTCGGTGAGGCCCTGGATCGCGTCGACGATCTCGGGCAACGGGGCGAAATCGGTCTCGGCGACCCACGCCGGCAACACATCGGGATCGTAGTGGTTCCACTTGAGCCCACCGGCGGCGCGACGCGCCGCCGGATCGACGGAGGGATCGAACCGGCTGGAACTCAAGACGCACCTCCGGGACCGAACACGACAACCGAACGCAACACCTCGCCGCGCTCCATTTTGTGGAAGGCCTCCTCGACCCCGTCGAGGGTTATGGTCTCCGATACGAACCCGTCGAGGTCGAGCCGACCCTGCTGGTAGAGGTCGATCAGCATCGGGAAGTCGCGCGACGGCAGGCAGTCGCCGTACCAGCTCGACTTGAGTGACCCGCCCCGGCCGAACACCTCGAGAAACGGCAGTTCGATGGTCATGTCGGGGCGTGGCACCCCTACCAGCACCACCGTGCCGGCGAGGTCGCGCGACTCGAAGCACTGGAGGTAGACCTCAGGTAGTCCGATGGCGTCGATGGCCACGTCGACCCCGTTGCCATCGGTGAGACCGCGGATCGCCTCGACCGGTTCGGTCCTCGACGAGTTGACGGTGTGGGTGGCACCGAAGTGTTTCGCCCATTCGAGCTTGGTGTCGTTGATGTCGACGGCGATGATCATCGACGCGCCGGCCAGCTGCGAACCGGCGATGGCAGCGTTGCCGACTCCGCCGCAGCCGAATACCGCCACGGTGTCGCCGCGTCCGACGCCGCCGGTGTTCATGGCTGCACCCAGGCCGGCCATCACTCCGCAGCCGAGCAGCCCGGCCGCAGCCGGTGATGCCGTCGGGTCGACCTTGGTGCATTGGCCCGCGGCGACCAGCGTTTTGTCGGAGAACGCACCGATTCCGAGGGCGGCCGAGAGATCGGTGCCGTCGGTGAGGGTCATCTTCCGTGCCGCGTTGTGGGTGTTGAAGCAATACTGCGGCCGGCCACGGCGACATGATCGACATTGGCCACACACCGCGCGCCAGTTGAGGATCACGAAATCTCCCGGCTTCACGTCGGTGACACCCTCGCCGACCGACTCGACCACTCCGGATGCCTCGTGGCCGAGCAGGAACGGGAACTCGTCGGAGATGCCACCCTCGCGGTAGTGCAGGTCGGTGTGGCACACGCCGCACGCCTGGATGACCACCACCGCCTCGCCCGGACCGGGGTCGGGGATCACGATCTCCTCGATCGTGACCGGTGCTCCCTTGCTGCGTGCTGTCACGCCCCTCACCGTCTGCGCCATGGCGTCTCCTTGCTCGTATGAGTTCGGCTGGTCAGCCGGACCGATGTCAGACCGGCGTGTTCACATCGATCACGACCCGGCCCCGAATGCGGCCGGCGATGATGTCCTCGGCGAGTTCGGGTAGGCGTCGGAACGGTTCAACAGTGGTCATCGAATCGAGTAGGCCCAAGTCCAGGTCGTGGGCCAGCCGACTCCAGGCCAGATCACGCCGGCCTGCCGGTTGGGTCACCGAGTTGACACCGGCGAGAGTGACCCCCCGCAGGATGAACGGATGGACCGAGGTGGGCAGGTCGGCTCCACCGGCCAACCCGCATGCCGCCACGCAGCCGTTGTCGCGGGTGGTGGCCAGCACGTTGGCGAGGGTGGTGGAGCCGACGGCGTCGACTGCACCGGCCCAGCGGGCTCGGGCCAGAGGGGGCACGTCGCCGGTGAGTTCGGCTCGGTCGATCACCTCGGTCGCGCCCAGCGACCGCAGGTAGTCGGCCTCCGAGGCCCGCCCGGTGGATGCCACCACCTCATGGCCGAGCCCGGCCAATACGGCCACCGTCACGCCACCCACCCCGCCGGACGCACCGGTGACCACCACCGGTCCCGAGCCGGGGGTAACGCCGTGTTCCTCCAGAGCCAGCACACAGAGCATGGCCGTGTAGCCGGCGGTACCAATCGCCATCGCGTGGCGGGTGTCGATCCCGGGAGGGAGACGGGTCAGCCAGTCACCCGAGACCCGATTGCGTTGGGTGTAACCACCCCAGAACTTCTCTCCGGTGAGCCAGCCGTTGAGGACCACGCGGTCCCCGGCCGACCACCGACTGTCGGAACTTTCGGTCACCACACCGGCCAGATCGATCCCGGGCACGATCGGGAAGGCCCGCAGGATGGGCCCGCCGGTGAGAGCGAGCCCGTCCTTGTAGTTGAGCGTGGAGTACTCGACGTCGACGGTCACGTTGCCGTCGGGCAGATCGGTTTCGTCGAGTCGGGTGAAGGCGACGTGCCGACCGTCGTCGTCCTTGGTGACGAGAAGTGCGCTGAACATGTGCGTGAACGTACCCCAGCGCGGCATGATGCCGGGCAGCCGCCGATCAGGAGCATCAGGTGAAGTTCGGAATCGCATTCGCCAATACCATGTCGTTCGTGAGCGGGGAGGGCGCGGCTCTGCTCGGTCGGTGCGCCGAGGAGGCCGGATTCGATTCGGTGTGGACGGTGGAGCACGTGGTGTACCCGGAGGGCTACGAGTCGACCTACCCCTACGCTCCCGACGGCAGGATGCCCGGATCGGGCGCCAATCCGATCCCCGATCCGCTTGTCTGGCTGGCCCATGTCTCGGCCGTCACCACCACTCTCAGACTCGCCACCGGCATCTCGTTACTACCCGAACGCAGCCCCCTCCTGTTTGCCAAGGAGGTGGCCACCCTCGACGCCATGTCGGGTGGACGTGTCGAGCTCGGCATAGGTATCGGTTGGCTCAGGGAGGAGTTCGATGCGCTGGATGTTCCGTGGTCCCGCCGCGGCCCTCGTACCGAGGAATACGTGGAGGTCATGCGGGCCCTGTGGGCCGGTGATGATGTCAGTTTCCACGGCGAGTTCATCGACTTCGACCGCATCAGTTCCAACCCGAAGCCGATCAACGGTCGGGTACCGATCCACATCGGGGGTCACAGCGAGGCGGCGGCCCGGCGCGCCGGTCGCGTGGGCGATGGCTTCTGGCCGGTGAGCGGCGACCTCGCCGAATTGATCGTATCGGCTCGTCGGGCGGCGGAGGATGCCGGCCGCGATCCCTCCGTCATCGAGATGAGTGGGCAGCACCGGGGCCTGTTCGGCGACGATCCGGCGGCGGCGGTCGAGGAACTCGAATCGTGGGACGTCGACCGGGCGGTCGTGCCGTCGTTCATGTTCCGACGTGACACCGCCGATGCTCTTGCCGCCTTCGGCGAAAGGGTCATCGCTCCCTGCGGCTGAACGCGGTCGAGTGGTCCCAGTCGGCGAGCAGACTCCGGATCGCCGTGATGAGAATGAGAGGCACATCGAGCATCGGGTGATGTCCGGCGGTCGGCAGTTCGATCACCGGGGCCACGCGGCCGAGCTTGTCGTACATGTATTCGCCGATGTCAGGTGTGACCAGGCCGTTCTCGCATCGGAGCAGCGACACCCGGCACCTGACCTGCCCGAGAAGGTCGGCTGCTTCGTGCCGTCTGACAAGGAAGACCGAAGAGTCGAATTTCCAGTGCCAACGATTGTCGTCGGAGTCGAGTCGAAGTGAGTGCCGGGCAATGAAGTCGCGAACGTAGGGCAGATACACGTCCTGTTCCGGGACGGTACGGAACCGGGCCCACGCCTCGGCGGGATCCGTGTAGGTCTTGGGGTGCTTGAACCGGTCGATCGATCGGGCCTGCATCACCTCCGGATCTTCGACCATGATCGGAGAGTCGATGATGATCGCCCCGGCCAGCATGTCGGCGTGGCGCGCCGCGGTGGCCACCGTGACGAAGCCACCCATCGAGTGGCCGACCATGACCGGCCTTGCGTCGAACCCGGCGTGGTCGATGACGGCCGCGACCTCGTCGCACCAGCCGTCGAGGGTGTAGGTCTCGCGCCAGTCGCTGTCACCGTGGCCCGACAGATCTATCGCTGCCACACGATGGTCGGCGGTGAACGCCGGCGCGATATGGCTCCACCAGTGGGCGTGGGCCGCGCCGCCATGAGTGAAAATGATTCCCGGTCGATGCTTCTCACCCCAGGTGAGGTAGTTGATCTCGGCGTCGTCGACCGCGATCCGGTGGGATTCGGGCTCACAGGCGACGGCCCTGGTGAACCAGTCCGGTGTGTCGGTCATCGATTCGTTCCTTCCGCGCGTTCCCCGGCGTCCGGTCGGTCCACGGCCCGGAATTCGACCCGCCGTCCGAGTGCCTCCATGAGCAGACTCCGTCGTTCCCGTGCCGTGAACAATTCGAGCTCCACGTCGGCACCGGGGTCGGTGAACAGCTCGATCGTCAGTACGTCGTCGTCGAAGCGGACACCGAGACCGGAGAAGACCCGCCGGTAGGTGCGATCGAACCCGATCGCCACCCGCAACATTCCGGCCAGTACTCTGACTCGTTGACGGTCGGTGGGACCGAGTGCGGCGAACGGTGGATGCTTCTCCTTCGGATGGCTCTTGCGGTGGTAGCGCGCCACCTGTGCGATCAGCTCGATTTCGTGGTCCGTGAACCCCAACAAATGTTCGGAGTTGCGGATCACGTAGTAGGAGTGCTTGTGATGACTGGAGTGGGCGACGAAGCGTCCGACATTGTGAAGCAGGCCGGCGGCTTCGAGTACGTCGAGGTCGTCGTCGTCGAGACCGTGGAGATCGTGGGTCAGGGCGAAGAGCTGCAACGCCAGGTTGGTGGCGTGTTCGGCGTGGACGATGTCTTCCTCGTAACGCGACGCCACCGTCAGTACGCTCGCCCGCCGAATGTTGCCGAGATGATGCAATGCGTCGTGGGTGTCGCGCCGGCGGGCGAGGCGATCGAGCACCACGCCTTCTCGCAGGGCATGCGACGACACCCTCATCTCGTCGATCTCGAGCGACTCGAATAGTTGTTGCAACAGCACGGCACCGGCGACGATCACGTCGGCGCGGTGCTCGTCGAGACCGGCCAGGCCGCGCCTCGACTCGGGTGTGTGCCGTGAGACGATGTCGGCCACCACCGCGTTGAGGTCTCCGGTGCCGAGGAGCAGATTGTCGATCGAACGAACCTCGGTGCCCGAACGGACCGCGGCCATCCGGGCCAGGTTCTCGATCGTTCCCGAGCAGCCGACCGCGATCGAGTGACCGAGGGAGGCAATCTCCTTGGCCACCGGGGCGAGGAAGGCCCGAACGTGACGGCGACATGCCTTGACCGAACCTTCGGTGACGACACCGTCGGGGAAGAACCGATTGGTGAGCCTCACATGGCCCAGCTTCAGCGAGCGGGTCAGCAGCGGTCGGGTCCCCTCGCCGATCACGAGTTCGGTGGAGCCGCCGCCGATGTCGATCACGAGATGGCGTCGATCGGCCATCGGCACGGCGCCCAACGCTCCGAGATGGATCAGTCGGGCCTCCTCGACCCCGGAGATCACCTCGACGTCGATCCCGGCTTCCTCCCGGGCACGCCGCAGGAAAACGTCGCGATCCTCGGCCTCGCGAACGGCGCTCGTTGCCACCGCGACGATGTCGGCATCGTGGGCCTGGGCGATCCGACGGAAGCGCTGCAGCGCGCCGATGGCCCGGTCGATCGCCTCCGGGTCGAGTGCTTTCATGTCGCGGAAGCCCGATCCGAGCCGCACCGGCGTTCTCTCGCGGGCGAGAATCTCGGGTGGTCCTCCCGGCATCGGCCGCGCCACCACCAGATGCACCGAGTTGGTGCCGATGTCGACGGCGGCGAGCGCCCGGGGCGTGGTTTGACGGTTCATCTGCGACTCCGTGGGCCCACCTCGGCGAATCTGATGGTGGGCTCGACGTCACCGATGATCCGGCCGCTCGAGGCCAGAGCCACGGCGGTGATCGCGGCGGCGACGAGGAAACCCGTGGGTCGGTCGGTGGCGTCGGCGACGACACCGATGAGTGGTCCCCCGATACCGAACGCCAGATCGAAAAACATCGAGAAACTGCCGATGGCGTGGCTTCGCTCGGCCTCGGGAGCGGTGTCGACCACCAGGGCGAACAGCGCAGGGAACAGGAAGGTCTGGGCGACGGCGATGGTGCCGGCGCCGACGTAGACGCCGGTCGGGGCACGCCATGCCCACAGGAGAAGCAGGCCGACGATGCCGAACGACAGCGAGATCCGGGTGGTGAGGATCGGGCCGAGACGATCGGGGAGTCGGGCTCCGACGATTCGCAGAACCAGCACCACGACCGCGAAGACGGTGAATACGGTGCCGGTGTTTGAGATTCCCACCTCTTCGGCGTGCAGCGCGGCGAAGGCCAGGAAGCTGGTGTAGCCGAGGAGACCGAGAAACATCACCATGCCGGGTCGATACGCCGCTGGATGGACGAACTTTTTCGGCCCGGCTCGCCCGGGTGGCTCGGAGGGAGCCCCGGGAGCGGCAGAGCCGACCAGCGCGGCCGAGACGGCGAGAGCGCCGGCCAGCAGCCAGGTGGTGTCGGTGCTCCAGTGGTTGGCGACGGCCTCCCCCAGCGGTGGCCCCAGCGCCACCGATCCGTAGATGGTGAGAGAGAAGTAGGAGGCGGCTTCACCGCGTCGGTCGTGGGGGGATAGATCCTGAATGGCGGTGGCGGCGCCCACGAACAGTCCGGCCTCCCCGAACCCGGCCAGCATGCGCATGGCGATCACGGCCGGGATCGAGCCGGCGAGCGACAGCATCGCGGTGGCGAGCCCGGCGATCAGCGCGCCGCCCATGATCAGAGTACGGCGGCCCCGTCGATCACCAATCGAACCGGCCACCGGCCGCACGATCGCCGCCGCCACGCCGAAAGATCCGACGGCCAGACCGACCTGAGTGGATGTGCCGCCGAGGCCCTCCTTGACGAACAGCGGCAGCACCGACAGCGTGAGGTTGAGCCCCATGAAGTAGAGGCTGCTGACCATGCAGATGAGAAGAAACCGGGGCGTCAGCAGCCGCGAGGTGTGGGGCACGGGGGTGAGCTTGGCCGCGTCTCGTCCGACTCACAACTCGGGTGCGGCGCCGATCTCGCGACCCGGTCTCAGTATCGCCCGGCGCCGGCCAGCACGGTTGTGAGCGGCTCCTTGCGTCGCTCGAACGTGAACCGGTAGAGGTTGGAGTAGAGCATCCTGAACTGGAACATGCAGGCCCGGAGATAGATCAGATACAACTTCACGGTCGCTTCGCCGGCCAGATCCGTCGCCGCAATTCTGTTCCGCTTCAGGTTTTCTCTCCAAGCGTCACACGTGCGGCGGTAGTGATCGCCATCGATCCGAAGCTCGCCCAGATGAAAGAACGGATCGGCTGCCTCGAGGACTTCGGAGAGGCGGGGGGGCGAAGACTCGGGAAAGACCGTCTCTTCGAAGAATGAACTCATCCTGGAGTCGGAGTTTTCCATCGCGCCATCCTGACCGATGGTCTGAAGGCCGAGTAGTCCACCCGGTGGTAGCCATTCATGGCACCGGCGGAAAAACGCCACGTAGGCGGCCAGCCGCTGTTCTCTCGAGTTGCCGGGCGATACGAAGTGCTCGAACGCCCCGATCGACACGATCTTCGACGGAGGTTCCTCCGGCTCGTGGTCCTGCCACGCAACGAGGCGAACGTCGATTCGAGTGTCCAGACGGGCGATGTGGTCCCGCTGGTTCGTGCTCAGCGTGAGCCCGGTCGCCCGCCTGATGCCGGCCACCTGGCGTGCCCGGCTGAGCATGGCACCCCACCCGCAGCCGATGTCGAGCAGGTGATCGTCGGCGTTGAGCTCCAGCTGCCTCACGAAGTAGTCGAGTTTCGCGGTCTGCGCCTCCTCCAGCGACTCGGTGTCCGGCCCCGACCACAGCGCGCACGAGTAGACCATGGCCTCCCCGAGGAAGAGTCGGTAGTATTCGTCGCTGACGTCGTAGTGCCGGGAGATGGCATCCTGGGAGGCTCCGAGATTCGTCACGGCTCGTTTTCCTTTGGCGAAAAGAGCAGCGTATCCGTGGGATCACCATGCGGCCTCGATCTGCTTCGTAGCGAGGGTCCACGGCTCCGGCGTGAGTGCCGAAGGATCGAATCGGTCGACAAGGCTGCGGGGCATGATTTCGTGCTCGGGCACGTCGAGCCCGAGGCTGGATGCCAGCACGGCCACCACCCGGGCCGGGCTGTCGCCCATGGCCAGGCGATCGGCGAGGGTCACCGCACCGTGACGCTTGGCCAGGCGACCGCCGTCGCCCGCCAGCACCAGGGGTACGTGTGCGTAGTCCGGGATCGGTAGCCCGAGCAGCCTCTGCAGATGCACCTGGCGGGGCGTGGAATCGAGCAGGTCGTCGGCCCGCACCACCTCCTCCACGCCCTGGGCGGCATCGTCGATCACCACCGCCAGGTTGTAGGCCGGAGTGCCGTCGCCGCGTTGCAACACGAAGTCGTCGACCACGGCGCTTCGCCGTCCGTGCAGGCGATCGGTCACCGTCACCTCGGTCGATGAGCACCGGAGTCGAACGGCAGCCGGTCGGCCCGATTCCTCGAGATCGGCGATACGGCAGGCCGGAAGGTCTCGGCACGTACCGGGATACGCGCCCGGCCGGCCGTGGGGAGCGGCGGCCGCCTCGCGGACCTCGCGCCGTGAGCACCAGCAACGGTAGGTCAGGCCGGCCTTGGTCAGATCGGCGATCGTGTCGCGATAGAGGTCGAGCCGCTCCGACTGGCGGATCGGCTCACCGTCCCAGTCGAGTCCGATCCGACGTAGGGTCGCAGCCTGACGGGCCTCACTGTCGACCGAGGCGGTGGCTTCGTCGAGATCCTCGAACCGGAGCAGGAACCCTGCCTCCGAGGATCGGGCGAACAGCCACGCCGCCAGCGCGGTTCGGAGGTTGCCGACATGAAGATCGCCGGTGGGGCTGGGGGCGAATCGGCCGGTCGGCATTCCCCGATGCTTACATGTCGGGGCCGGTCGAAGACGCCATTGACCCGGATCGCCTACGGTTCAAGCCTCGGACACATGACGCAAGTGAGGTTCCATGATCAGGCTCGGCTATCAGATTCCCTACTTCAGCTACGAAGGCGTCGATCGGGCCGACCTGTTCGAGAACATCGCGGCGCAGGCCACCACGGCCGAGACGTCAGGGTTCGACACCGTCCTGGTGATGGACCACTTCTACCAACTTCCGATGATCGGGCGACCCGACGACTGGATGCTCGAGTGCTACGCCCTCTTGTCGGCTCTGGCCGCCCGCACGTCGACGATTCGTCTCTCCTCGCTCGTCAGCGGCAACACCTACCGCAACCCGGCGATGTTGGCCAAGATCGTCACCACGCTCGACATAATCTCCAAGGGCCGCGCCATCTGCGGTATCGGCTGTGGCTGGTTCGAACACGAGCACAACTCGCTCGGCTTCGAGTTCGGTACGTTCTCGCAGCGTTTCGAGAAGCTCGAGGAGGCTCTCCGGATCATCACCGCGATGTTCCGCGACGAACGCCCCTCGCTCGATGGTGACTACTACACGGTCCACGGTGCCATCAATCAGCCGGCGCCGGTGCAGTCCGGGGGTGTACCGATCCTGATCGGTGGCTCCGGCGAGAAGAAGACGCTCCGAATGGTCGCTCAATACGCCCAGGAGTCCAATCTCACGTGTTCTCCGGCCGAGATCCCCCGCAAGATGGAGGCGCTCGAGGCCCACTGTGCGGCCCTCGGTCGTGATCGCTGCGAGATCGAGGTCTCCTGGCTGGGCTCGCTGTTGCTGGCCCCCGATGCGGACGCTGCCGCCGTCCTACGCGACGAGTTCTTCATGCGACGTGGCGTCGACTGGCACACGCTCGACGACGACTCCCGAGCCGGCCTCAGCGTGAGGATGCTCATCGGTGACCCGGAATCGGTCGCCGAACAGGTCCAGACCAAGTTGATCGACCGGGGCATCGACGGCCTCACCCTCAATATGATCGCCAACGGCCACGACCTCGACATCCTCGCTCTGGCCGGTGAGACTCTCGCCCCGTTGATGAACTGATTCGGGCCGGTTCCCGCGACCGCGCGGGGCAACACGGCCGAGGTCTGGAACACTGGGGCCATGGCATCCAGACCGGGTGATGATCACCACCGCATTTACATGGTCCACCGCCACCGCGACGTTCAGGGTGGACTGGCGCGCGCCACCGTGTTCGGGGTGAGCGACGGGCTGGTGTCCAATGTCGCCCTCATCCTCGGTATCGCCGGCGCATCCACCGACGGCTCGCTGGTGCGACTGGCCGGTGTCAGCGGCCTGATTGCCGGCGCGCTGTCGATGGCCGCGGGCGAGTGGGTTTCGGTGCGGGCCCAGAACGAGCTGATCGAACGTGAGCTCGAGATCGAGCGTCGCTCGCTCGCCGATGACCCCGAGGCCGAGCAGCGTGAACTCGCCGCGATCTACCGGGCCCGTGGCATCCAGGATGAACACGCCCAGCAGGCGGCTGAAGCGATCATGTCCGATCCCGAGGTGGCACTCGAGGTCCACGCACGCGAGGAACTCGGTGTCGACCCGGCGCGCATCGGCAATCCGGTGATGGTGGCGATGTTGTCGTTCTGGGCGTTTGCGCTGGGAGCGATCATCCCCCTGGCGCCGTGGTTCTTCGCCGACGGATCCTCGGCCGCGATCGCTTCGGTGACACTTGGTGTGACAGGTGCGGCGATCGTGGGTGTCCTGCTCGCCCGCTTCACGGAACGCTCGCTGGTCCGAACCGCCATACGGCAGGTTTTTGTGGCCGCCGGCGCGGCCACCGCCACCTACCTGATCGGCTCGGCGCTCGGGGTGTGAGCTACCGGACCCGGTCATCTTTGCCCGTAAAGGGGCGCACCGGCTGGGCCGATAGGACCATGCAGCGGTGTGACGATCCGCGGAATCCCGTTGGACCAGACGATGAGGGGTGGCAGTGGCGATATCCGATATCACCAGTCGGGCTGATGCTGCCCACCTTCTGCGCCGGGCTGGTTTCGGTGGCAGTTCGGCCGAGATAGGCGCACTCACGGGACGCACCCGTGGCGCATGTGTCGATGCCGTGATGGGCCTTCGGTCCGGCGACCCGGTGCCCCTCGGCCCGGATGTCGGCGTCCCGACATTCGTCACCAAGAATCGCCAGTGGGAGGCCCAGAGCGCGGTCATCGACTGGTGGGTCGCCAGGATGGCTGCCCTGTCCAGCCCCACCACCGTACCGACGGTCGTTCCATCGGTGGCCGGGCCCTCGCCCCTGCAGGAGAAGATGACGCTCTTCTGGCACGATCACTTCGCATGCAGCCAGGACAAGGTGGACGACATTCCCGCCATGTGGGACCAGAACTCGATGTTCCGCAGACTCGGACTTGGCGACTTCGGAGGCCTGCTGCGGGCTGTATCGGTGCAACCCGCCACGTTGATCTACCTCGACAACCAGTCGAACGTGGCCGGTTCCGAGCAGGAGAACTACGCCCGTGAACTGATGGAGCTCCACACCATCGGCGTCGGCGAGTTCACCGAAATCGACGTGATCGCGATGGCCCGAGCCTGGACCGGACACAACACGGTCGGCTGGACCGGCTCCGAGTGGGACTCGACCTACGTCTACAACCCGGGTGATCACGACCACGCGAACAAGACCCTCTTCGGCATCACCGCCAACTGGAACGGCCTGGTCCGCTCGGCCGGGGAACGCGAGGTCATGGCCGAGTTCGTGAGCGGTGTGAAACAAGGCGCCACGGCTCGGTTCATCTCGAGGAAGATCTTCCGCTGGTTCGCCCATCTCGATCCGGGAGACGGGCTCGTCGCAGTCCTCGCCGACGCGTTCGTCGCGTCCGGGATGCGAGTGGACGCGCTCGTGCGGGCCGTGCTGTCCCACGACGAGTTCTGGGGACCCGAGAGTCGTTGGGCGCAGGTGAAGAGCCCGACCGAACTCATGGTTTCGGTCGCCCGCCGGTCGGGACTGCCCGTAGCCGATATGGGTCTGCGCTGGAACATGGAGAGCATGGGCCAAGTGCTGCTCAGTCCGCCCGACGTAGCCGGGTGGGGCATCGGTGGCGAGTGGTTGACGACGGCATCGGCATGGGGGCGCGGTCGAGCGATGCGGAGTCTTCGCTGGAGGGCATCCGAGGCCGGCCTGCTGGCCGGCACCGATGAAATGGCGGCCGCCGACGCGGTTCGGGTGATACTCGATCTGTTCGGACTCGAGGAGGTATCCACCGCGACACGTTCGGAACTGGAACGTTGGCACCAGGAGGCCCGCGCCGCGGCTCGCTGGTCGATTCCCACCCAGGGGTTCCTGCTCGGAGCCATGACCCCGGAGTTCCAGGTCCAGTGACCACAACACAGATCATCGCGACCGATCCTGCTCGGGGGATGGCCCGCCGTCGTTTCCTCCAGGGCGCCCTCGCTGTGGGTGGCACGGCCGGGCTGGTGCCCACCTGGCTAGACGGCGTGGCCTTGGCCGGACCGCCTCTCGGCCCCGCTGACCGGATTCTCGTCTCGGTTTTCCTGTCCGGTGGAAACGACGGTCTGAGCACACTCGTGCCCGGCGATGACGGTCTCTACCGCAGCATCCGCGGTCCGATGGCGGTGAACGTCGGTGCTGCCAACGCCGTCGGCGATGGCCTCTACCTCCATCCGGGGCTGGCGCGACTCAAGGCAAGATACGACGCCGGCCAGGTGGCGCTCATCAGGGGAGTCGGTGAACCATCCAAGGATCACAGCCATTTCAGCTCAGCCGCCACGTGGATGAGCGGCCGGCCCGGCATGGCCAACCCGACGGGCTGGCTCGGACGTCATGTCGACTCGGCCGGGCTCGGTGAACTTGCCGCCGTGTCGATCGGCTGGGGTGAGGTACCACTGGTTCTCAAGGGCGACACGGTGCCGGTCACCTCGCTGCCGCCGGGTGGAAATCTGTTCGGTGCCGACCGGATCGAGGACTACGAACGCCTGGCCGTGGAATCGCTCAGCCGTCTTGGCAGGGTCGATTCCGGCATCGGCCCGTTCGGATCGTTCGCGTCGAGCACCGTCGGATCGGCTGTCGACACCGCCGCCCGCATCAACCCGGTCTATCAGGGCACACTTCCGGCCGAAGGTCTGGCGCTGGATCTTGCCATCGCGGCCAGGATCATCAATCTCGACCTGGGAGTGAGGGTGCTGAGCGCGTCGCTCGGCGGCTTCGACAACCACACTTCGTTGCGTTCCGACCACGACGACCGCATGGCCGAACTCGACGCCGGAATCGACGCCTTCTTCAGCAATCTCGCGCCGCAGTTCGCAGGGCGATCGGCCCTCATGATCTACTCGGAGTTCGGGCGACGGGTGAAGCCCAACGATTCCGGCGGTGTTGATCACGGCGCCGCCGGCCTGGCGGTGCTCGTCGGTCCGCGAATCAACGGCGGCCTCTTCGGGTCCCAACCCTCGCTACGCGATCTCGACCGTCGCGGTGACCTGAAATTCAACGTCGACTTCCGGGAGATCCACGCCACCGTGCTCGAGAATTGGCTCGCCGACGATGCCGGATCCAACCTCGGTGCGAACTTCCCCAGGCTCGACCTGTTCACCGCCCCCGGGCCCGGTGGTTTCTTCGACGTCGATGCCGGCACCTACTACGGACCGGCCGTGGGATGGCTCGCCTCGACCGGCATCACCACGGGTACGGGTGTGGGGGAGTTCTCGCCGGAGGCCCCGGTGACGCGGGGTCAGATGGCGACCTTCCTGTGGCGATACAGCGGTCGGCCCGGTGGCGCCCCCGACGCCGAGTTCACCGACGTGGCCAGGGGCACCTACTACGCGCCGGCCGTCGACTGGTTGTCGCAGCAGAGAATCACGATGGGTACCGGCTTCGGAAGATTCTCGCCCGAGGCTCCGGTGACCCGTGGACAGATGGCGACTTTCCTCTGGCGACTCGAGGGCTCTCCGGGCGGAGCACCGGCGGCTGGATTCGCCGATGTGGCCGGCGGAAGGTTCTATTCGAAGGCCGTCGACTGGCTCCTGCAGCGCGGCATCACCACCGGGCTCACTTCCGACCGCTTCGGCCCTGAGCAGTCGGTCACGCGGGCCCAGATGGCGACCTTTCTGTGGCGTCTGGCCGGGAGCCCGGCATGAGCTCGTGTTCGGGTCGACGTCCTGTTGCGCTACCGTCGCTTCCGATCGCGGAGACGAACGATGCTTGGACAACACGATGACTTCGGGTGGGATGTGTCCGCCCGGCAGCAGCGTGGTCACCTGGGACCTCTTGATGCCTGACCATGTTCTCGACCTCGAGCGGGTGGCCGAGGCATCCGCCGCGATTCCACAGGTCTTCCTGTCCACTCCGCAGTACCGAAGTGAGGGCCTGAGCCGGTTGCTCGGCCTCGATGTCCTGTTGAAGGTGGAGACGGTCAATCCGGTCGGCTCGGCGGCCGGGCGCGGAGCCGAGTGGTGGTTTGAGTGCCACCCGGAGGCCCACCGCATCGTCTGTCCGTCGGCCGGTGATTTCGGCGTGGCGATGGCTTTCGCCGGCCGGACCAGGGGAGTCGAGGTCGGTCTCTTCGGGCCGCTTTCGGCCGATCATCTCAAGGTCGACGACCTTCGCCGCGGTGGTACCACCGTGCAACTCGACGGCCGTGACTGCGTCGAAGCCGCGGTTGAGGCACGCCGCTATGCCAGCGTGGTCGACGCCGAGTTCATCGACGACGGTGCCCACATCGAATTCGTGGAGGGCTCGGCGACCATCGCCGCGGAACTGGGCGAGGAAGTGGTCGATGCAGGTGCGATTTTCGTACCCGCCGACACCGAGTTCCTGCCGGTGGGGGTCGGTCAGTGGCTGCACCAGCGGGCCCCCCGAACCAGAGTCGTGGCCGCGGCCGTCGGAACCGGTCCGACGACCGCCGGTGCCGGGGACTCGTCGATCGATCAGAGGGTTCACGTCCAGCTCGACGCGATACGTGAGGCTCAACAGGCGCTGTCACGTCACGAGGGGCTGCAGGTGTCGGCGATCGGCGCCGCCCCCTTGGCCGCCGCGGCCGTCGCCGGGCCGCCCATCCGTGGCACGAAGGTGATTGTGGTGGTCGGCAGCCGCGGCTTGGACTGACTCGCCCCCGGATCAGCCGCGACGTCTCGTGCGGGACGTGGGTACGGCGGCGGTGGGATCCTCGGGCCACGAGTGCTTCGGGTATCGGCCTCGAAGCTCGCGTCGAACTTCGCCGTATCCCGTCGACCAGAACGAGGCGAGGTCGCTGGTAACTTGGACCGGTCGATGCGCCGGGGAGAGAAGATGCACGACGAGTGTGACTGCGCCATCGGCAATGGTGGGTGATTCGGCGAGGCCGAACAGCTCCTGAAGCCGCACGGCGAGAACCGGTGCCGAGGACGACGAGTAGTCGATGGGGATTCTCGACCCCGATGGCACCTCGAAATGTGTCGGGGCGAGGCGGTCGAGGTCGCGACGCTGACGCCAGTCGACAAGGGTTGCGAGCGCCGCCTTGACGTCGATCGATTCGAGGTCGGAACGCTTGGACGCTCCACCAATCACCGGTATGAGCCAGTCGTCGAGATGCGCGGCGAGATCGTCGTCGGAAACGTCGGGCCAGTTGTCGGGGTCGATGTGGTGCATGAACAACAGGCGCGACCGGTAGCGATGGTCGGAGGGGGACCAGGCCAAGATTCTGATTCCCTCGCGGCGGACTCCGGAGACCAGTGCCTCGAGCACCGATTCACGCGGCGGACTGTCGGTGTGTGCCCGGCTGAGAACGAGTGAGCCGAGCTTCTGTTGATCCTCGAACACGACATCTCGTGCGCGACGGTCCCAGCCCCCGATCACCGCATGTTCGATTCTGTTGCCGTGGATGCTTTCGAGATCCTCGAGGTCGATTGGCGCGGCCGTTCTGATTCGTGCGTCGGGCCCGGCACCTTGGAGTTCGGCGACGGCGAGGTAAGGCTCGCGCGAAAGCGGGTCGCCGAGCGGAACCAGCGCTCCGGCACCGGAGGCCAGAAGAAAGCTGCCCGGTTCCGCGCGGCGCTTCGCAATCCTGTTGGGGTAGGCCTGCGAGATGAGCAGCCCGACCTGATCGGGGTCGGCCGGTTGGTCTTCGGCGTCGACGGCACGCCGCCACCGCCGTGCGACTTCGCGTGCTCTGGATCGAGCCGCCCGGTCGACGGAGGGTCCACCGGCGTGGAGAGCCTCGACCCGGGCCCGCAGATCGACCGGCCGGTCGCGGCCGCGAAGGAGGTCGCGATCGGAGAGCACCGCGGCCACATCGCATGCCGTACCGGCCTGCCCCGACTCGGCCCCGACAAGTATGAGGTGGGCCAAGCGGGGCTCGGTTCCGAGTTGCAGCATCCGGCGCCCGTGGTCGGTGATCCGTCGATTGTCGTCGATGGCACCGAGCGAGACGAGGGTGCCGCGTGCCGCGGCGAGAGCAGGTTCGGGAGGAGCGTCGATCCAGCGAAGTTCGGATTGGTCGATGACCCCCCACGCGGCGAGCTGCAGCGCCAGGTCGGTGAGATCGGCCGTGAGGATCTCGGGCGGTTCGACGCGGCGGCGACGTGACTGATCGGCCTGTGGCCAGAGCCTGATGCACACCCCGGGCCCCTGTCGGCCGGCCCGTCCGCGGCGCTGGTCGGTCGAGGCCTGACTGGCGGATACCGTGCGGAGTCGGCTCATACCGCGCCCGTGGTCGATCTCGGGCCGCCGCCGACGCCCGGTGTCGATCACCACGCCGACTCCGTCGATGGTCACGCTCGTCTCGGCGATGGGTGTGGAGAGAATGACCTTGCGTCGGCCACCGGGGTCGGGATGCAGGGCAAGGTCCTGCTGCTCGGGTGGCAGCATGCCGTGAAGCGGGGTCAACGAGATGTCAGCACCGAGGCGGGGGCGGAGGTGGTGCAGGGCATCGGAGATGTTGCGGGTTCCGGCCAGAAACACGAGGATGTCGCCGGGGTGTGAGCCGAGGGCGTCGATCACCGCATCGGCCACCTCGGCGTCGGCATCGCGGCCGGGCGCCGGCGGACGGTAGATCGTGGTGACCGGGTGGGTTCGTCCCTCGGCGCGAATGACCGCGTCGGTACCGAGTCGGCGGGCCAGAGCTTCGGTGTCGAGGGTGGCCGACATGATGATCAACCTGAGGTCGGGGCGCAGGGCATCGAGCGATTCGAGCGCGAACACAAGGGCGGTGTCGCCGTGGATGCTGCGTTCGTGAAACTCGTCGAACACCAGCGCACCGATGCCGTCGAGCGAGGGGTCGTCGAGCAGCATCCGTGTGAGCACCCCTTCGGTGACCACCTCGATTCGCGTATCGCGTCCCGTGCGGGTGTCGAATCGGGTGCGCAGGCCGATGGTGGAGCCGATTCTCTCGCCCCGTTCGTCGGCCATGCGCTGGGCGGCGGCGCGGGCCGCGACCCTGCGGGGTTCGAGCACGATCACCTTGGCGCCCCCGATCCAGTCCTGGTCGATGAGCGACGGTGGCACGCGGGTGGTCTTGCCGGCTCCCGGCGGGGCTTCGAGCACGACGATGTTGGTGCCGGACAGGGCACCGCGGACATCGGCCAGGATCTCGTCGACCGGAAGGTGGCTGGTCATCGGGGATCGACTCGTCTCAGGCCGGCCGTGCGGTCAGAGACCTGACAGCCGCGGCGACGGCCTCCGGATCGGACCTCATCACGTAGTGGCGGGCGCCTTGGACTGTGGTGCGTCTGACGTTCGGGAGCTTTTTCTCGAGGTAGTCGTTGGCCCCGAGGAAGGCGCGGTCGCCGCTGCCGATCACCAGCGCCACGGGCACGTCGACCTCCGATATCCGGTCGATGACCATCGAGTCGGCATGGTAGGCAATGGTGGCCGCGGTCGCGCTGACGTGGTAATCGGGCGTGTTGGCCCTGACCCGCTCGTTCCAGCGCTCGCGGGCCCCGTCGTCGCGGAAACCGGGCCCGGTCGACACGAGCACCAGGCCGGCCAGCGATCCGGGACGGGTGAGAACGTGAGCCATGCCCAGATAGCCACCGAGTGAATGGCCGACGAGATAGACCGGATCTTCGAGGCCGGCCGCGATCGCGTCAAGATCGGCGAGCACCGCGGCACGTCGGTAAGCGGTAGGGTCGTCGGGTGACGGAGATCGACCGTGACCGGGAAGGTCGACCATCACACAATGGTGATCCGCGGCGAGGAGAGCGACCACCGGATCCCACACCGTCGAGTCGGAGTCGAGTCCGTGGAGAAAGATCACCGAGGGGCCCTCGCCCCGCTCGCTGAAATGAAGTGGTAGAGGCTCGTTGTTCACGGTGAATAGGTCCTGGTTCGGCTCAGTGGCCTTCGAATATCGGCCGTCGCTTCTCGAGAAATGCCCTTGTGCCCTCGCGGAAGTCGGAGCTCGCGTAGCAGCGAGCCACCGCTTCACGGGTCTGGTCGCGAAGATCGTGCCGGGCGACCGATTCGACCGCCAGTTTCGCCGCTCGGATCGACAGGGGGGAGAGGTCGCCGATCCGGTGGGCGAGGGCCGAGGTGTGGGCGTCGAGATCATTCTTGGGCACGATTTCGTCGGCCAGTCCGATTCGCAGCGCCTCGCCGGCATCGATGGTGCGGGCCGAGAACAGCAGGAGCTTGGCCATGCTGGGGCCGACGAGCCGCACCAATCGGTCGACCGCCGGTGGCGGATATGCGAGGCCGATTTTGGCGGGCGGCAGGGCGAACCGAGCGTCGTCGGCGGCAATTCTGATGTCGGCATGAAGCGCGATGGCAACGCCGCCGCCCATGCACGGGCCGTGAATCGAGGCGATCACCGGTACTGCGATCGAGGATATGGCCCGCCAGGCATGGTGCTCGGAGGAATCGAACCGACCGGCCTCCCGGCCGGTACGACGGGATGTGAACTCGCTGATGTCGGAACCGGCGCCGAACGCCTCGGAGCCGGCACCCCTGAGGATCACACAACGGATGGCGGGATCGGCCGCGATCTCCTCGACCACCGCCGGGACCTGCTCGTACATGGCGCGGTTCATGGCGTTGCGCCGGTCGGGGTTGTCGATGATGAGCGTGGCGACATTGCCACTCTGCTCGGATCTGATCTGGGCCACGCGCTCAGGATGGCAGATCGACGGGGTCCCCGGGTGGAAGATCGGACTTCAGTGGGTGTGGCCCACCATGCGCTCGCCCTCGAGCTCGCCCTGGAGTGTGGCCTCTATCTGCTCGGCCGGCGCCGGCCGGGTGAAGTAGTAGCCCTGCCCGAAACGACATCCGAGATCGCGTAGTCGTGAATGCTGGATCGGGAGTTCGATGCCTTCGGCGATGGTCGATGCGCCCATTTCCTTGGCCAGACCGAGCACGGCACTCACCACCGAGGAGCGCTCGTTGTGTTCGAGTTTCATCACGAACGACCGGTCGATCTTCAAGATGTCGGCCGAGAAGACCTCGGCGTAGCGGAGGGTGGCGTTCCCGGTGCCGAAGTCGTCGATGGCCACGCGGAGGCCTTCGTCGCGCAGACGGTCGATGCGGCCCATGATCAACTCGAAATCATCGATGAGGGCCGACTCGGTCAACTCGAGCACGACGGCGCAGTGGTCGATCCCCGAGGCGTCCACGATTCCGAGAATCTCCTGGACGATGCCGTCGTTGCGCAACTGAACCGGAGAGACGTTGACGCTGATGTAGATGTCGTGGCCGGCCTCGCGCCACCTGGCCGCCTGATTCACGGCGGTCTCCAGCACCGATCGGCCGAGCGGAATGATCATCCCGTTCTTCTCGGCGAGCGGAATGAAAGATTCCGGGCTCACCATCCCGCGCTGAGGGTGGAACCACCTGACCAATGCCTCGACCCCGACGGTGCGGCCGGTGGAGAGGTCGACGATCGGCTGGTAGTAGAGCATCAGATCGTCATTTTCGATGGCCGCACCGAGGGCATTGGAGATCTCGAACCGTTCGACGGTCTGGTCGGCCATCCCCGACTCGTACATGGCCCAGCGACCCTTGCCGAGGCCCTTCGCTTCGTACATGGCGACGTCGGCCGCACGCAGGATGTCCTCCGGCGACTGCGAGCCGTCCTCGTCCACGGCGATACCGATGCTCACGCCGATTCGGATCTCGTTGCCCATCAGCCGGACCGGCCGGGACAGTTCCTCGACCACTCGATCTGCGATCGTGGTGATGTCGGTCCCGGAGTAGACGTCGGTGAGAAGGACGGCGAACTCGTCGCCACCGAACCGGGCCGCCCTGTCGTGAAGCCGCAGCCGGCCGAGAAGCCGGCTCGATATCTCCACCAGCACCTGGTCTCCGGCGGCATGGCCCAGCGAGTCGTTGATGTTCTTGAAGTCGTCGACGTCGATGAACAGCACCGCGACTTTGCCCGGCCCGGGGCCCTGCCGTCTGAGGGCTTCGGTAAGGTTGTCGGTGAACTGCACTCGACTGCCGAGACCGGTCAGATCATCGTGGAGTATCTGATGTCGGAGGTCTTCCTCGAGTCGCTTGCGGTCGCTGATGTCGCGGATGTTGAGGACGAGTCCGCGAACCGCGTCGTCGGACCTGCGGTCGGTGAGCGTGACCTCAACGGTTCGCCACTGACCGGATGCGTGGGCCAATGAGACCTCGATGGTGCGGCTCCCGACCGCGCCATGGGCCAGATCATGGCGCAGCTTCTGGATCCGCCTCACTTGGTCGGGGGGCAGAAGTTCGAGCACGTTGCGGCCCTGGATCTGATCGGGACGCATGCCGAGGAGGTCGAAGACAGCCGGACTGGCGTAGGTGAACGAGCCGTTCTCGTCGACGACAGCCATGACGTCGGAACTGTTCTGGACGAGCCCACGGAACCATTCCTCGCTGCGTTGAAGGCCGATCTTCGCAGCTCGTTCCTCCGTTATGTCGCGGGCGGTGACAACGACACCGCCCACCTCGGAGTCGCTGCAGAAATCTCGGGTGGAAACGTCGAACCAGCGGTAGTCGTCACCGGCGGTCTTGAATCTGACCTCCAGCGAATTCGGTGACTCGTCGGGCTGGGTCGGGCTGTGAAGGTGTTCGGCGAGCATGGTGGCATCGTCCTCGTGGGCCAGTCCGATGAGGCCGATCTCGGTGACCTGGTCGGAGTCCATGCCGAGGAGTCTCGGGGCATTCGGTGACACGAAGTGGATGTTGTCCTCGGCGCCGATCACGATCACGAGGTCGGTCGATTGCTCGACGAGGGCGTGGAGCCGTCGTTCGGCCCGCTGTCGAAAGGCATCCTCTCTCATCGTGATGTTGTGGAGCGCGAGGGTGGCGTGGGCCGTCACGGCCTGAAGGGCGAGTTGCTGGCTGTGCTCCAGGGCGTCGCCCGGTGCCACCACAACGGCCCCGCCGGAAGTACCCAGTCGGGCCTCGATGATGTCACTGGTCCCGTCCGGCCCCAGCTCCAGGCCCAGACGCGACAGGTCATGGCCGGCCGGCCAACCCACCTCGCCCCGCGAACGGATAGCGGCGGCGAACGACGAGTCGGAGCCGAAAATCAGGTCGATGGCGTTGTTCAGGGAGTAGGCGATCGAGACGGCGTCCTCGGCCGTGACGATGTCCTGGTTCGTCTGGTTGAGTTCGTTCTCGAGTCGAGCCACGAGTCGAGCCAGTTTGTCGCGGGCCCGCAGCAGGCCGACCATCCGCATCAACACGAGTACCGACAGCACCATGGTGAACACGAACGTGATGAGGAAGTCTCCCCCGACCACGATCTGGAGTAGCGCCAGAATCGGCAACATCAGCAGGCTGATGGAGAGGCTGATGAGCCGACTCTTGGTCAGATCGGGGTTGCTCGCCGGCGGGCGCTCGAACAGCACCGAGTGGTCTGGTTCCTTGGCCAGCAACGCGAACGAGCCGAAGCCGATTGATGCGACCGGAATCAGCATCGATCCGCCGGGCTTGCCGGTGGTATCGAGGATCGCCAACATGTCGGTGACGAGCATCGAGATGGCGGTGGCGGCTAGCAGCCAGTAGGTGGGAGTTCTTCGGGCCGGCCCCGTGGCCAGGCGAAGGATGGTCGCGGCGAAGACGACCTCGATGATGGCGTAGACCAGAGTGAGACCCCTGTGCCCGAGGCTGTAGCTCGGGTCTTGGAGGTAACGTTCCAGCGCCCCGACCCAGAACGGGCCGAGCATGGCAGTCGCTACCATCAGGACTTCAAGCGCGTCGCCGTGCCCGGTGAACGCGCGTCTGGATCGGGCGATGGAAACGAGTGCCCAGATGATGAGGAGGTAGGCGGCGACGGCGAGCACATCTGCCGGGCTGGGGAACGGAAACGCGATTCCGGAGATCGTGGCGTCCACGCCGCGCGCGATTATCGACCCGAAGAGAAGAGCACCAGCGAGGAAGAGTTGGTTGATGGCGCTCCACCGGTCTGGTCGGTGGCGGAGCCAGACGCCTGCGAGTATCAGGCAGCCGGCGCTGTATGCGACGAATGCAAGCGGGGCGACATGTTCCGGCGTCAGATAGAGCACGACGGCTGCCGCTACCACCCACCATTCAGAACGGAAACTGCGCATCGTCACTGGACCCCATCGGCCGTGTCTGTGGATAAATGAGCCGCGATGAGTGACTCCGGGAACCCCACTCAATGACATCACGCTGACACCCCGAGTGTCAGAGTTATCCACATTTCCACAGGGGCCGTTTGGCCCGGGCCCAATGACCCGGGTAGTATGCGCCGCTGGACTGCCAAAGGAGTTGATGTGCGGGACCTCGCGCCGGAAATCCACAGACAACGACTTGTGATTGAGGGTTACCCCTCCGCGGTTCTCGTCGCCAGTGACATCGAGAACTACCTCTCGAAGATGTCGGAGGTGCTCGGGATGAGCAAACTGCAGGAACCGGTGACCAACCTCAGCTCCCGCTATGGCTGGGCCGGTTGGATTCATTGGGAGAATTCGGGAGCTCACTTCTACGCATGGGAGAAGCCACGGTTGTTCTTCAGCGTTGACATCTACACCTGTAAACGGTTCGAGAAGGCGGTGGCGGTTGAGTTCACGCGCGAGTTCCTCCATGCTGATCCCGTCGTATTCCGAGAATTCTGATCTCAGGTGACGCGACGATGAGTGCTCACATGGATCAGGCGGAGTCGGCTAGGCAAGCCCTCACCCGACAGTTGATATCGAGAGTTGATCGCCCCGACCTGTACAAACCCTTCGGGCTCTATTTCGTGTCCTCACGCGGGGACTGGGGACCCCTCGCGCGTTTCGTCGAACGCGAAGTTTTCGCACTGCGATTCGGAAATGATGCCGATGTGATGGATCGTGAGTACGGCCCCTATGAGGAGTCGTCCTTTTTCGTCCTGGTCGTCGATCATCGGAGGGCCGAGCCGGTCGGAGAATTCAGGGTCATCGAAGCGTCACCTGCGGGGTTCAAGACTCTCACCGACATCGAACTTGAGCCTGGGTGGGGGTCGACGCTTGACGACTTCGTCACCCAACACTGTCCGGCCGGCGATCTCTCTCACGTGATCGACGCCGCGACTCTTGCCGTTCGGGCCGAATGGTCGGCATCGAGGGCGGGAGCGCTTGCTTCGATCGCTCTCTACGGGGGGCTGTTCAGGGCCTGCATCGCGATACGTGCCGAGTTGCTCGTAACCGCCATCGATGAGGCCGTGGCCGAGATGGTCCGCTGGCTCAAGATCCCGATCGAGCCTCTTTGCGACCTGCCGGCCATCGAATACCTAGGGTCACCCGCGACACGACCCTACGTGCTGAAGTGGGACACGATCGATGCCGCCAGGAAGTCGAGTCCGGCTCTCATGGGCATGCTGATGGGTGGCGCAGTCGACGATGAATATTCGCTGCCGCCGATCGATCTCGACAACCCCAATCCGCATCCGACGGAGATCGAGCCACAGTTCATCACCGATCCGGCACCGGTCGAGCCC
>QIIW01000121.1 GCA_003231645.1 Acidimicrobiia bacterium
GGTTCGATGAGCGAATAGGCACCAGCCTCTCGAGCTTCAGCACCATCGCTCTGCGAACAGAAGCCGCCGCCTCGTCGCAGATCGAGAATCTGTCCGCAGCCGCCAGTTCCATCGCCGTGGCCGAGCATGCCGCACCGTCGGCTGGTCCACGCAAACCCGATGCCGAGCTCATCGCGGCGAACGTCGCAACACTGACCATGGCGATGACCGGCGACGGGCCGATCGATGCCCTCCAGATCGTCGAGATCCAACAGGTTCTGCCGGAGGACTCCGCACCGGGCCTGACCGGCAGGTTCCGGGACGAACAGGTCTGGATTGGTGGCGATGCGTATTCGCCACACGGCGCAACCCACGTTGCTCCTCACTATGAACGGGTCCCGGCAGCGGTTGACGATCTCGTCCGGTTCGTCAATCGGCAGGACCTGGGCGGGCTGGCTCACATCGCGGTCGCACATGCCCAGTTCGAAACGATCCACCCGTTCTCCGACGGCAACGGTCGGACCGGACGTGTCCTCATTCAACGGATGTTGCGTAACGCCGGACTCACTCGGTGGGTGATCTTGCCGCTCTCGGCAGGATTGTTGACCGACACCGCCCGGTACTTCGAGTCGCTCAATACCTACAGATCAGGGGACATCGAGTCGATCGTTTCCACGTTTGTCGACGCCACCTTCAGCTCGCTCGAGAACGCGAGCAGGCTCGCTGAGGACCTCGCCTTCGTCCGGGGCTCGTGGAGCGACATGGTCTCGGCTCGTACTGACTCCACGGTCTGGCCTCTACTTGACTATTGCATCGGCCATCCCGCAGTCACGGCGTCGACTGTCGCGGCTGACCTGGCAGTATCGGACGTCGCGGCCCAAAACGCCATTGATCGGCTCACCGGGGTGGGGATACTCCGTCAGAACTCACCGGCCAGGCGAAACCGGATCTGGCTTGTCCCCGATGTTCTCGACGCAGTCGATCAGTTCATGGAGCGGGCGCGCCGCAGATGAAGGCTGACGGCCGGCTCGTATCCCTGCTTTCTCTGGTGAACGATGGATACCTTCGGAGACATCGGCGCAACGATGTCAACGGCCAGTTGTTTCTGCGCGACTCAAACATCGTTCGGGGGCGCTTGCTCGGACAGTGCCCGCTCCGTGAAAGACGCCGCCTCGAACTTGAGCGGCCGGTTGACTCCATCGATCACCGGTAGTGGGGCCATGGCGCCGGGGCCATCGGGTCGTTCGGTGCCGACCAAGTCGGCCGCTGCCGCGAGTCGATCGGGACTGGCATCGATTGTCGGGATCAGAGTAAGGACGTCGTCGGGGTCGGCCAGTCGCTGGCGCAGTGCTGCGGTGACGAATCGTCGATCCTTGGTGCGGCCCGCGACGGCCTTCGTAGCGACGAGATCTGCTGGACTGAGGCACCATCCGACGGCTCCCTCGGCGGCGGCCGGGGCGAATGGAACGACTCGCTGCTGCCAACCGACGGGTGAGCGGGACGTGTTCACCGACGCACCATCGATGTAGAAACCATGTGTTTGATGAAACTGCGACAGCTCCCCCTGGTTCCCGTCGAGAGTGATGGCCTTTTCCTCGGTCGGGTCATCGGGCGGAAGGAGGTCGACTTCGGTGGACATCAGCAGTGCTTTTGTCATCAGACCCTCCGGGAAGGATCCCAAGATGGCTGCGGATCCGACCACGACGAAATCGTGTTCACCCAAGAGCTTCGCTGCTGCACGTAGAGCATGGGCCAGTTGGTCCCGGTTCACGCGACGCGCGACCGTTCGAGCAACTCGAGACGTTCGCTGTCGGGGATGACTCCGGCGAACGGTGAGGATGACAGGAGGCCTGTGTTGTCGCGATCCGGGACGCACAACACCACGAGGAGCATGGCGTCGTTTCCTTCGCTCAGGAGGCGAGACCATTCTTCGACGTAGGGATCCGGCATGATGTGGCCGAACCGTTCGAGATTCTCTGTGGCGATGGAGCGAACCTCCTGCGAGTCAAGAATGAAGCGTTCGGCGACACGAAGATGAAGTATGCGACTGAACCGCTCGGATCGATCGTGGCTGGGCTCGAGGGCGGCGGGGACGAGGACCGCCTGCCGACCGAAACGTGAGGCGGCTTCGATGAACGAGTCGAGATTCGGGGAGCGTCGGCCCGATTCGTAGAGTGAAATGGCGGGCTGTGTGACACCGAGCTTCTCGGCGAACTCGGCCTGAGTCATACCTCCGAGGTGGCGCAAGTATTCCACGAGATTCATGGGTTAAATATAACAAATTGTCATGCAAGATGCAAGATCATCTCCGTTGTCGTGATTCCGCGGTGCGGCCGTTGGCGCACCGCGGTTTGGAAGGCATTCGTGACGCGATTGGTGAGGTGCAGGCCAATGGACCCGTTCGTGCAGATCCAGCAGTTGGTAATCGCGAGGCGTGGCAACGGGCCGACATACAATCTCGGCGGTTGTTCCGTCAGCACAGCCCGCCATACTCGGCGCATGCGGATTCTCTCGCGTCGTTCGGTCTGGATCCAGGCATTCGCCGCGGTGTTTCTCGTCCCCGGCCTGGCCACGGCGGTGGCGCTCGGCGTCGGCTGGATCGTCGCTCGATCAAGTGCCGGCGGGAGTCCCGGCGTGGAGGCCCCGAATACGGCCGCCGTCTTCGTGCTGGTGGCCGGGCTCGTCTATGTCCTCGTTCTTCCGCTGGTCGTCCGGCTGCTGTTGTTGCCCGGCCGGCGTCTCACCCCCGGGGTCCTGGCGTTGGTCACCCCACTCGTGTTCGTAAATCTCGCAATCGCCGTTCATGGGTTGATCCCGCTGTTGGGGGCGCGGACATCGGCCACCACAACGGCCCTGGTGCTGATCGCGTTCGAGACGCTGGTCCTCGCCCGCACCTTCGGGCTTGAATCGATGGGGGCCGAACCGGACACCATCGTCACCGAGTGAGGCGCCGGACTGCCGTCAGCAGGCCTGACCGGCAGCGACACCCAGGATCGCCACCAGGAATTCGGCATCGTCGGCAAGCGGGCGCATGTCCCAGGTCGCAACCTTCAACTCCGGGACCAATCCGGCCTCGCTCACGTCGGTGAAGAACTCGGCGAACTCGTAGCCACGTCCGGCTCCGAAGCCGACCACGATCCGCCCATTGTCGACCAGATGAGCACGCAGGTGGGCCAGCACCCGCTGCCGGGTGCTCGGCGCCAGGAACGGCATCACGTTGCCGACGCACGAGATCACGTCGAAGCCCTCGGTTATGCCATTGGCGATCAGGTCGAGTTCGGCCAGATCACCGACCAGCCACCTCGGTCCGGGGTGATCCTTTTCGGCCGCGGCGATCAGTACCGGGTCGACATCCACGCCGACCACGTCGTGACCGAGGCCGGCGAGGATCGCAGCGACCCGACCGGGTCCGCAGCCGGCGTCGAGAATTCGCCCGCCGCGCGGCGCCATGGCGTCGACGAACCGGGCCTCTCCGGCGAGATCGTCACCGGCGGCCTCCATGGCCCGGAAACGCTCGACGTACCAGTCGGAATGACCCGGATTCGCCCTGGTGATCTCGACCCATGCACTCTGCTCGACCATTCGGCCTCCTCGCCCTCATCGTACGGCGGATCGGATCGGGCCAACGCCGGGACCGAGGTCGATTCGGGGTCTGATCCACCGACAACTCAACGGGTCCCGTTGCCCGCCGCCGCGGGCCAGTCTCGAACATCAGCGGGGGCCTCTGATACGAATGGGTGATCATGTCGGATCTGACCGTCGCCCTGGTGACCGATACCCACATTCGCCCGAACTACGACGACGGCCAGATGGCGTTCGCCTCGGACGCTTCCCACAACGACCGAAATCGGGTGGCCGCCGCGGCCATCCGGGCCATGCAACCCGATCTGGTGATGCATATCGGCGATGTCGTGCACCCCATTCCCACATTGCCGGCCCACGCCGATGCGCTGCAGGTGGCGGCCGAGATCTACGCGGATCTGGGGGCTCCCTTGGCCGTCGTTCCCGGTAACCACGACGTCGGTGACAAGAGCGCAAGTGGATCGGCCCCGGCTTACGTGAAGGAGGGAAGGAAGGCCTTCAGGCGAACCTGGGGCGCACCGTTCCGGAGTTTCGATTCCGGCGGCGTGCACTTCGTGATCGTCGACGGGGGGTTGCTCGGTGTCGACACGGCCGAGGGAGAGGCCCAGTGGAGATGGCTCGAGTCCGACCTGCGGGAGAACGAGGTCCGGTGCTTCGCGTTCATGCACTACCCGCCGTTTCTAACCGAACCTGACGAAGATGAGCACTACGACAATCTCGAAACCGCGGTTCGAGCCCGACTGCTGGCGCTACTGGTCGACAACGGTGTCGAGGCGGTCTTCAGTGGTCACGTCCATCGCTTCTTTCTCAATCGACTGTCGGGGGTGGATTTCGTCTCGTTGCCGTCGGCGGCTTTCACGCGGCCCGAGTACAGCGCCATGAGGCCCCGGCCCCCGGCCGACGCCGAGAACGGACGTGATGACCGCGAGCATCTCGGAATCTGCAAGCTCGCGATCACCGACTCCGGATACACGCTCGAGGTCGTGCGTCTGCACAGCAAGGCCCCCGGTCCGCCGGCTCCGGCCAAGCCGTTGGGGGTGTGGCTGCGTCATCGCCTCGGCCGTCGTACCGAGCTGCCGTACGGCGACCTGGACGCCCTGAAGCGCAAGGTGGCCCGTGACGAGGCCGCACTGCTGCAGGTACTCGATCTGGGACTGTCCCACGTGCGCATACCACTGGCCGACCTACGAGACGGCGACGTTCGTTTCCGGCTCGAGTGGTTGAAGCGCCACGGCGTGAGCACCCATGTCTTTTCCGGCGGACTACCGACGCCGGCCCAATACGACCTCCACGACCGCTACGGCGGCGACTCGGCCTGGGAGGTCGTGGTCACAGACGAGGATCTGGCCGGTCTCAAGGCGCTGCTGCGGGCCTGGGAAGGACCGGGGTTGACGGTCGGCCGCATCGGCAAGAGCACACAGGTCGACAGCACGTATTTTTCGCACTTTCCCCGCGAAGGCTTCCACCCGTCGCACCCATCCCTGGAATCGCTGGCCCGAGCCGGGGCCCGAGGATTCGCATTCCGCGTGGCAGCCGAAGGCCCGGTCGACGAACAGGTCGGCGCGGCGCTCGAGCGGGCCGAACAGCTCGGTGTGCGGGCCACCTGCCACGTGGAACTCCCCTTCCGGTCCGAAGCCCTGGCCCAAATCGACGATGTGCTGGTGGAGCGGCGGGTTCTCGCCGCCGCGCACGCCGCGGTCGCGTATCCCGAGGTGCGTGTTTTCATCGACATGCTCGTGGACAAGGACCGCGGATACTGGTGCCGGAACGGGCTGGTTGACGGTGCCGACCAGCCGCGAGCCGCCTATCGGGCGTTGAAGTCGATGCCGGCCGGCCGCTGACATCGTCGGTGGCCTCGGAGTCGGCCGCGACCCCTGAACCGTGGTAGTCAGGACCAGGCCCCGTCGTGGGGAAGGAACAGAGACAGGTGACGACCCGATGATCTCATTGTCACTCACGCCGGAGCAGGAGGAGATGCGGCGGGTCGCCCATGACTTCGCCGCCCGTGAGATTCGTCCCGTGGCGGCCGAGTACGACGAGCGCGAGGAGCCGGCCTGGCCGGTGCTCGAAAAGGCCAACCAGGCCGGACTGTTGTCGTTCGGGCTGCCCGAGCAGTACGGGGGAGGGGGCGTCCCCGGCGGACTGGTGGGCGTCACCAACTTCGTGGTCATGGAGGAATTGGCCTGGGGATGCCCGGCAATCGCCACCACGATCGGGTCGTCGGTGTACGCGGCCGGACCCATCATCGCCTTCGGCACACCCGAACAACAGCAGCGGTTCATCCCGCGCTTCTGCGACCAGGACACCGTCCGGCTGGGAGCGGTGTGCATCACCGAGCCCCAGGGCGGCACTGACGTGGCGGCCATGCGCACGACCTATCGTCGTGACGGCGACGAATACGTGCTGTCGGGGACGAAGTGCTTCATCACCAACGGCGGTATCGCCGACCTGCACATCGTGTTCGCCGTCGATCGGCCCGGCTCCGGCTGGAGCGGGATGGCCGGGTTCATCGTCGAGAAGGGCACGCCGGGTCTGGAGATGGGCAAGGTCGAGCGCAAGCTCGGTGTGCGTGCCTCCCACACGGCCGAGGTGGTGCTGTCCGATTGTCGCATACCGGTCGAGAACCGGCTCGGTGGTGTGAATCCCTCGGTGGTGCCCGGCGCCAGATCGGACGGCGGGTCGGGACCGAATCCCCTGCTCCTGCTCCAGTACTCGCGAATGATCTACGCCGCCACCTCCATCGGTCTGGCCCGTGCCGCCTACGAATACGCCCTGGCCTATGCGTGCGATCGTGAGTCGGCCGGTCAACCGATCGCCGGCCACCAGGCGGTGGCGGCCAAGCTCGCCGACATGGCGATGGCGATCGACGCCGCCCGGCTGCTGCTGTGGCGGGCCGGGTGGATGGTCGACGAGGGCCTGCCGCTGCACCGAGGTGAGGGCTCGATGGCCAAGTGTTTCGCGGCCGACACCGCGGTGAACGTCACACGTGAAGCGGTGCAGATTCTCGGTGGACACGGCTACATGCGTGATCATCCGGTCGAGAGATGGTTCCGGGACGCCAAGGTGTACCAGATCTGGGAAGGCACCAACGAGATCCAGCGCACGATCATCGCGCGGGCCCTGGTCGACGATCGCGGCGGCGGTCGGTGAGCGCCACCGCGGCGTATTCGACATGGCGGGAGCCGGCTCGTGACCTGCCGGTGATCGGCCACCCTGACGTGTTGGTGGTGGGTGCCGGATCGGCGGGGATCGCCGCGGCATTGGCGAGTTCGCGGCGGGGAGCGCAGACCTGGCTGGTCGAGCGCCTGAGCCACGTCGGCGGGCTGGCCGGCTTCGGCCTGATCAACCTGCTGCTGAGCCTCGACGACGGGGACGGCCGACAGGTGGTGGCGGGAATCTGCCAGGAATTTGTCGACGCCCTCGACGCCCTGGGAGCGGCCCGCCACCCGAGCCGGTCCGACTGGGGGAGTGAAGACCCCGGGGCGGTCGAGCAATGGCGGAAGTGGGGTCTGATCTGGGGCGCACCCCCGGAGAGCGTGCGCTACTCGGTGGCGTTCGAACCCGAGTCGTTCATCAATGTCGCCTACGACCTGCTCGAAGCACACGGAGTGCAGCTGCGGCTTCACACCGGCTGCGCGGCGACCCACACCACCGACGGCCGCATCGAAGCCGTGGTCGTCGAATCGAAGGCCGGACGCCAGGTGATCATGCCCACCTTGGTCATCGACACGACCGGCGACGGCGACGTGTTCACCTACGCCGGAGCCACCGCCGAAGCGGTCGCCATCCATCCCCACCAATGGTTCCGCATGGGTGGTGTCACCGGGCTCGACGGCGACGAGCCCATGGCCGGAGGGATCTTCTTCCGTACCACCGACCCGGGCCGGGTGCTCGTACCCTGGGGAGGGCCGGGATTCGCGCCGTCGCGAATCAACCCGGTCGATCCGGTCGAACTCACCCGGGCCGAGGTCGAGTGTCGCCGTGGGGTCATGGCCGAGGTCGCCCGGCTGCGTGAGCAGGCCCCGGGCTTCGGTGAGGCCTGGCTCGACGACATCACCAAGCAGTTGGGGATCACCGAGTCTCGACGACTGGTCGGCGACTACGTCCTGGAGAAGAACGACGGCGATCGACGGTTTGCCGATTCGGTGGCTCGGACCGGGCACTGGACCCGGCGCGGGGTCGTCTACGACATCCCGTATCGCTGCCTGACCACGCCGGCCGTTTCCAATCTGCTCACCGCCGGGCGCTGCATCTCGACCAGCCGGTATGTGCACCAGGCGACCAAGGAAATCCCCGCGGCCATGGCGACCGGTGAGGCCGCCGGTGCGGCCGCGGTCGCGGCGCTCGATGTCGGCGCGCAGGTGCACGCCGTCGATGTGGAGGCATTGCGGCTCGATTTGGCGGCCGCCGGCGCGATGGTCGGGGGTGAGCCGGTGCCCGGCATGTGACCGGCGCGGCGGTCGCCGATCAGGAGGTCGCCGGGGCCGACACGTCGAGGCCGTCGATGACCAGTCCATCGGCGAGGTGGACGCGGCGACTGTGGGTGCAGATGCCATCGGTGGCGAGGTAGTCGCCGTTGCCGATGCGATACAGGGCGAAGGTGCGGTCTTCGAAATCGACGCGCGCCACGTCGTTGGTTCCCAGGTCATCGACGCCGCAGACGTCGAGCCGGCCGTCGGCCGATGCGGTCGGTACGAACGATCGTGCCGCGTTCTGCGCCGGACTCCCGACCCCGGGTGTGGCTGGTGTCGCCGGCAACGGCGGTTCGCGTGGGATCTCCCAGGTCGGGTCGTGGTGCTGATTGCGCAGGGCCGGGACCAGCTCGCGATAGGCCGCCCACAGCGAGGCGGACGGTTCGGGCAGGTCATCGCGGATCTCGTCGTGGAGTGCGGGCAGGGCGTGGTACGGCACCGTCGGATACATGTGGTGCTCGCAGTGGTAGTTCATGTTCCAATAGAGGAACCGAAGGACGGGGTTCAGGTGGATCGTGCGACTGTTGAGCCGGTGGTCGAGGACGTCTTCACGCAGGCCGAGATGCTGGGTGGAGCCCAGGATCAGCACCAGCCACGATCCGTAGAAGGACGGACCGACGATGAACAACAAGGGCAACAACCCACCGGTGACGACGCACGCAGCGACTACGGCGGTCCAGATGGCCACGTAGACCCGCGCCTCATGCGCCACCTTCGACAGTTCACTCTCGGGCACGAAGGACCGGTCGGCGTCGGCGATCCGGCCGAAGGCATGTCGCACCGTCCGTGCCATTGCGGTCGGCCCGCTCCTCAGATTGAGCAGGTTGGGTATCCAGTCGCCGAGTCGTGGGGGTCGAGCGAGGATGATCTCAGGGTCGCGACCCACGATGATCGTGTCGCTGTGATGGCGGACATGTGACCAGCGCCAGATGGTGGGGTCACGCAGCATCATGAACGATGCCGGGTGGTAGACGAGGGTGTTCAGCCAACCGGTGCGAAACGCCGTGCCGTGGCCGCATTCGTGCCGGCGCGGATCGGCCGAGCTGCCGTACAGCGTGCCGTAGGCGATCAGGGCCGGAATCGTCCACCACGACCAGAGCGATGTGTAGAGCCAGACCCCGCTGCCGACCAGCAACGTCACGTACACGATGATGTCGCGGCTCGCTCGGGCATTGCCCCGGGCCATCAGGTCCTTCAGCCGGGTCGGGTCGATCGGTGACCGGTACCAGTCGGCATCGGCCGAAGGGGTCGCCCGCGCCGGAGGGTGGCTATTGCTCGGCGATGAAGGACGCGGCGAGGCTGAGCATTGCTTCGGCGGCCACGTCCGCCCCGGGTAGCGCCGGGTTCCAGGACGAGACCGAGAACGCCACCACCCGGCCGGTGCCGGCCAGTCGTGCGAGCGAGGTACGCACCATTTCCAGTGACGGTCCGTCGGCGGCCGGGTAGTTCATGGCGGGCATGTCTGCGGGATCGACCACGTCACCGTCGAGATGGACGTGGAGCGGGGCACGGGGTGGGACGTGGTGGATCAGGTCCTCGACGGTGGTGTGGGTGATCGCCGAGGCAGCCACGGCCTCGCCCTCGCCGGGATCGAGACTGCGGGCATCGACGAGGATGACCCGCTCATCGGGTAGCGGGATCAGCCCGACGGCATCCACGATCGTCTGGTCGCCCCGCCCGGTGAGCATGGCCAGAGGCATCCCTCCGGGAAACCCCGACGGTGAGGTCTGCGGGGTGTTGAAGTCTCCGTGGGCATCGAACCAGATCAGCATGGGGTGAACTTCCCTGCGTTGGAGACCGGCCAGCATCCCGATGGAACTCACGCAGTCACCGGCGTAGGAGACCGGGTGCTCGAGGCCTTCCACCCGATCCGCCAGGTGCCGGTAGAGCACGCCCATCCGGTGCAGCGGATCGGCGTCGGGCAGGGGAGGGGCCAGGGTGTCGTGGGGTTCCGGAACCCGGAAACCCGGCATGGGGTTGCCCATGAAGTAGGGCACCGCGACGATGCTCACCGGGCGAGCGTACGGTGCCTTCAGCGTCTTGCTACCGGTTCGAATGCCCCGAGGGTGATCCTCGTGACGGCGGGCCGGGCCCTTCTCGCCGACCACCCGTGGCTGCGGCGGAAATGGATGTAGGTCCAGCCGGCGGTGTTGAAAATCAGTTCGGCGTCCGCCTTCGGATCATCACTGGTCAGGGTGCCGTCGGTGTTGCCGTCGGTGAGGAGGCGAGTGAACGGGTCGGTGTACTCGAAGCGAGTGAGGACCGCCGAGTCGTCCAGGTGAAGGTGAAACATCGCCGCCGGGCCGTCGTAGAGGCCGGCCATGAGTCCGAGGTGTTGATCGGCGAGGTCATAGAGGGTGGCCAGAAGTTTCACCATCCGCTCCCGGGCCGTGCCGGATCCGGTGAGCGGGCCGAGGGTGGCAGCTTGGAATTCGGAGGCGACCTTCACGGCGGCTTCGGTCAGGAGTCGTTCGCGGGTATAGCCGTTGCGGTAGAGCGTCGTTCGGTTGACCCCGGCCGCCTCGGCGATGAGCTCGGCGGTCGCTCCCGGCCACCCGTGCTCGTCGATCACGGAGTTGACGGCGTTGAACAGGTCGTCGCTCAGGGTCGCAGCCACGCGATCAGTGTGCAGGCGCCCCATCTCCTCATGCAACATTCGTGTCCGGCCCGGCGGGTTCGATACGGCACGGTCGTGCGTTGAAGATCGGCATGGCGGTGTAGGCATCGACATCGGTGGTCGTGTGGACACGGTTGACGTTCACACCGGGCCGCCGGCGAGCGTGGTGCTGGCCCGAGTCGTAGACGTGACCCCAGAACTGCGCGATGGCGACGGTGTCCGGGCGGATCCGACCGGTGACGGCGACGGGAACCGTGATGCTCGAGTGTGCGGTGCTCACCGTGACGAGGTCGCCGTCGGCCAGGCCGTGTCGGGCGGCGAGGTCGGTGTGGATCGTGGCCGCCGGTTCGGACAGATGCTTGACGAGGCTCGCCATGTTGTGGGTCCAGGTGTTGAAGCCGTGGAGTTGTCGCTGGCCCGAGATCAACAGGAGCGGAAACGTCGGATCCTGTCGGGTGGGGGTGTCGAGCAGTTGTTCGAGGCCGTCGACGAGGTCACCGGGGGCCAGTTGGATGCGGTGGCTGGGTGTCGTGACGTGGTATTCGAGGAAGTCACCGGGATCCGGCTGGTCGAGTTCGATACCCCCGGGTGTGTTCATCACATCCTCGAGACTGATCCCTTCCGGCAGGACACCTTCGTACATCGCCTGTTCCGGGTAGTGGACACCACGGGCGTGGTGCTCGATGACTTGTTGGTGCCGCGCCGGGTCGTTGAGGAAGGGTGCGTCGGCTGCTATGCAGATGTCCTGTATGACCTCCCACTCCGGGCGGGCTTCTCCCGCCGGTTCGACGACCTGGGGTCGCCATTCGAGGCGGCGAGTCGGTTCGTATTTGTCGACCATGAAGTGCATGGACGACTTCTCGAACTGAGTGACGGCCGGGAGCACCCAGTCGGCGAAAGCTCCGGTGTCGCTGTGGTAGATGTCGAAACAGACCAGGAGTTCCAGTCGTTCGAGCGCGGCCTCCATCTTGGCGGTATCCGGGAAGCTGATGAGCGGATTGCCCGCGAACACCAGAAGGGCCCGCACACGATCGGGGTCGTCGGACAGGATGTCGTCGGCCAACACCGTGGCTGGGAGGCCACCGAAAATGTGGGAGTGGCCACCGATTCGCGACGGGCTGAAGTTGTTCCGGAGAAGGCCGTCGAGCAGAAACCGGGCCGGCTGTGAGGCCCCGCCATGGAAGGTCATGCCGCCCGGTCGACCGATGTTGCCGGTGATGGCATTGAGGGTGGTGACCGCCCATTCGGTGAGGGTCGTGTTGGGTCCGGTCTGCACGCCGACTCGCGTGGTGACGAAGGCCGACGGGGCGAGCGCCAAGCGGGTGGCCTCGGCGATGATGTCGGCGGCGGGCAGATCGCAGATCGAGGCCATTTCGTCGATGTCGATGCCGGCTGCCAGTCGTTGCCAGACATCGGTCCCGTCGGCGTGCGCTTCGAGCCACTCGTGATCGGCCAGGTCGTTGCTGAGGATGTGAGCGATCATGGCGATGAGGAAGTGGAGGTCGGTACCGGGCCTGATGGCGAGATGGTGGTCGGCGAAGGATGTGGTTTCGGTCTGTCGCGGGTCGACGACGGTGAGCGATCCGCCTCGCCGCTGGATGTCGCGAAGGTCGGCCCGGATTCCGGGACGCCGTTGAAGGAGCGCCATCCCCTGGGTGACGACCGGATTGGTGCCCAGAAGGAGCGCGTGATGGGTCCGATCGGCGTCGGGTTGGAGCATCACATCCTCTTGGCCGTAGACCCGTGACGCGACCGCTCCCCGATCGGTGAATTCAAGAGACAACACGTTGTAGGTGTTGCGTGACCCGAACGCACCGGCTGTGGTGAGGGCGAGGACGATGTCGGCCGAATCGGCGGCGTTCCCCCAGTAGGTGGCGACCGAGTTCGGCCCGCGGCCGTCGGTGATGGAGCGAAGCCGTGCACCGATGTCGGTGGTCGCCGTTACCCAGTCGGAGCGTTCGTGACCGTTCGCCGTGCGGCGGATCGGATGAAGCAGCCGATCGGGGTCGTTCTGGTACTCGAGGAGGTGATGCCCCTTGACACACAGGTAGCCCTTTGACACGGGGTGGGTCTTGTCGCCGCGGACCGCGACCATCGCCCCGTCGACGACATCGGCCTCGATTCCGCAGTAGGGCTCGCAGGCCCCGATCTTGCATGTCGTTCGGACGGTCGTGATCTCGGTCATCTCGATGGTCTCCCTGGATGTCGGCCGACTCGATGAGTTTAGTATGCTCGTTGCAGAAATGCGATATAGATGATGCATACGTGCATCATGGCCTCGCGAATCACGAGAGGGTCCGATACCAACCCGGATCCCCGGACAGCCGCCGATGTGAGAGACTCGCACGTCATGGAAGCGCCTGAACCCGACCGATTTCACCCCAGTGCCGACGAGTTGCTCGAAGCCAATGCCGACTTCGTGGCCGAATTCGCCGACGCAGATCTGGGCGTGGCACCCACCCGCCGCCTGGCGGTGGTGGCTTGCATGGATTCACGGATGGACATGTTCCGCATTCTCGGGCTGGCCCACGGCGAGGCTCACATAATACGCAATGCCGGCGGAGTGATCACCGATGATGTGATTCGTTCGCTGTGTCTGTCGCAGCGCTTTCTCGACACGCGCGAGATCATCCTTGTCCATCACACCGACTGCGGTCTGCAGAAGGTCGGCGAAGACGAATTCAAGGCCGAGCTCGAAGCGGAGATCGGTGTGAAACCGTGGTGGGCGCTCGAATCGTTCACCGATCCCTACGGCGATGTCCGCCAGTCGCTCCAGCGACTCTGGATGACCCCATTCGTGGTCTACAAGGAACACATCCGCGGTTTCGTCTACGACGTGACCGACGGCCGACTCCACGAGGTGGGGCTGGCCGGGTGACCCGTCCGGAGCCGGGCGTGCCGACAATGCCCTAGCATCGCTCGAGGAGCTGGCGACCCAGCCCGACCCGAACGGACCGGTGCGGCGTGCACCGGGCCGATGGAGGACAATCGGATGACAACCACGAAACCGGCGCCGATTCTCACCGACCGCTACCGGTCGGTCCGCGAGCTCACCGAGCATCTCGCCGAACCGATCAGCCCGGAGGAACAGACCATCCAGTCGATGCCGGATGCGAGTCCCACGAAGTGGCACCGTGGCCACACGAGCTGGTTCTTCGAGACGTTCCTGCTTCGGTCCGAACTCAGCGGCTACGAGGTCTTCGACGAGGCCTACAACTATCTGTTCAACTCTTACTACAACGCGGTCGGCGAACGACTGGCCCGGCCGAGCCGAGGAATCCTCGGTCGTCCGTCGTCGGCTACGGTCGGCGACTACCGCCGCCGCGTCGACCAGGCCATGGCCGCTCTGCTCGACACCGCCGCTGGTCGGCGCGCCAACGTGGTCGAGCTGATCGACCTCGGTCTCCACCATGAGCAACAGCACCAGGAGTTGCTGCTCGTGGACATCAAGTACACGCTGTCGCAGAATCCGATCCGCCCCGCCTACCGGGGCAACACGTTGGCCCCGACGCCGGCCGCACCCCTCGAGTGGCTCGACGTGTCGGGGGGAATCTTCAGCATCGGCCACAACGGCGACGGTTTCGGGTTCGACAACGAATTGCCTCGCCACGAAGTGTTGCTCGACCCGTTCCGGATCGCCTCTCGACCCGTCACCAACGGCGAGTGGCTTAAGTTCATGGACGACGGCGGCTACCGGAGATCGGAACTGTGGCTGTCGGAGGGATGGGTCACCTGCGGGGCGCAGGGATGGAGTCACCCCGAATACTGGATATCCGATGACGACTGGCATCAGTTCACTCTCGACGGTGTGGTGCGTCTCGACCCCGACGAGCCGGTGTCACACGTCTCGTTCTTCGAGGCCGACGCCTACGCGCGCTGGTCCGGCGAAAGGCTGCCGACCGAGTTCGAGTGGGAGTGCGCGACTCGAAGGCTCTCCCCGGCCGGGCCCGGCGATGGCATCAACTCTCTCGACTCCGGCCGACTCCACCCCGGCGGCCCGACCGACGGCAACCGGCTCTACGGCGATGTCTGGGAGTGGACCGCCAGCCCGTATGTCGGGTACCCGGGATTCCGGGCGGCTGAAGGAGCGGTGGGCGAGTACAACGGCAAGTTCATGGTCAACCAGCAGGTGCTACGCGGTGGCTGCTGCCTGACCCCGGCCAACCACATGCGCCTCAGCTACCGCAACTTCTACCAGGCCCACACTCGCTGGCAGTGCTCCGGTCTACGCCTGGCGCGTTAGCGGTCAGTGGCGTTTCACACCGCCGTATTTCATACGGGTGTCGTCCATCGAAGCCGGCCTTGTCTCGTCGTCGTTGATGGCGGCGTCGATCAGTTCTCCGATGAACAGGGTGTGCGATCCGAGGTCGATGCCCCGACGCACCTCGCAGTCGAGCCAAGCCAGCGAGCCCACGAATATCGGCGCTCCGGTGGTTGCTGCCGTCACCGGCCATCCGTTGAGGCTGCAGCCGTCATCGTCGGCGGGCTTTGAGAACATGCGAAACACCTTGGTGTCGTCGCCGCTCCACAGGTTGATCGAGAACGACCCGCCTTCGGTGATGAGTCGATGGGTGACCGACGAGTTGTCGACTCCGATACCGATCAGCACCGGTTCCATTGCCAGCTGGGTGATCCAGCTCGTGGTCATGGCGTTGCGCTCATCGCCCGACCTCGATCCCACGAGTGCCAGGGCGTTGGGAATCTTCCAGGTGACCCGGTTGATGAGTTCGTCGTGGAGTGCCATGGCCCCGACACTATTCGACCGGGCCGCGACCGGTGGCCCGGATGGTGTTGTATCTGTAGGTGATTCTCGTCGCCCACCGAGCAGGAAACGAGCCGGACCACGCAGCCGCGGTGATCGAGGTTGCCGACATGGTCGAACTCGACGTGCATCTGTGGCGGCGCCGGCTCGAGGTGCGCCACGCCAAGAGGCTCTGGTTGTTCCAGCGACTCTGGGAACAGTGGCATCTGCTGCCGCGCCACACCCCGGTGCCCGACTTCGACCGGGCGCTTGCCGCGCTGCCCGACGCGACACCGCTGCTGGTCGACCTCAAGGGCTGGTCGCCGACGCTGGCCCGAATGGTGAGCACCCGGATATCCGACGCGAGGCCGGTTGTGGTATCGGCCCGTAGTTGGTGGCTGCTGCGGGGACTGCACGATCGCCCCGGCACCACGACGTTGCGATCCGTCGGTCAACCATGGCAGCTCTGGCTCGCCATGCGGCTGCCGTGCGCCGGGCACGGTGTGGTGATCCACCAACGCCTGCTCAACCCTCACACGGTCCGCCGTCTCGTCGATCGCTACCGGGCGGTGTTCACCTGGAACGTCGAGAGCGAGGACCGTGCCCGCCAACTCATCGACATGGGTGTGGCCGGCCTGATCATCGATGACCCCGAGCTGATCAGACTGTTGCGGACCCGACGCGACGGGTAAATTTTCCGAGGCATCCGCCGTCGAATTCCTAGACTCGAACCAGCACCCGATCGAGATCCATCGGAGACGGGCGACTCCACCGGACCTCGCACGATGTTCGCAACGCGAGGTGACGAAGTTGCCCAGACCGATCGTGATGCCCGACCTTGTTTCGGTCGTGCGTCACTCGCTGCCCAACCTGATCGTCGGCAAGGTGATACCGGTCGTCATCTTCGTCGGACTGCTCGAGATCCGCAATGCCACGTGGGCGCTGTTGGCCGCGCTCACTTGGTCGGTCGGTGCCGTCGGCTGCCAGCGAGTGAGAGGTCGACGGGTACCGGGGCTCGTCCTGCTGAGCGCGGTGATGCTCACCGCCAAGACAATTGCCGCTCTCCTGAGCGGCAGCCTGATGGTCTATTTCATCCCGCCGACCATCACCACCGGCCTGGTGGGCCTGGCCTTCCTGATCTCGGTTCCCCTCGGCACGCCACTCGCCGGTCGGCTGGCCGAGGATTTCTGCCCGTTCGACGACGAGACCCGCAGCCATCCGGTGCTTCACCACTTCTTCGTCCGCCTCTCACTGGTGTGGGCGGTCACCAGCCTGGTCGACGCCGGTATTACCTTGTGGCTGCTGATGACCCAGTCGACCACCACCTTCGTCGTCGCGAAATCGTTCCTCGGCCCGGCCACCACAATGGTCACCCTGGCCATCGGAGCGGTGTTGTTCAGGGTCATGCTGACCCGGACCGGAACCCCGCTTCAGTTCTCGAAGTCGAGCCCGGTCACCACTCGCCGGTAGCCAGATACTCACCGATCGACGCCGCCGCTCGGCGTCCGGCTCCCATGGCGAGAATCACGGTGGCGCCACCGGTGACGATGTCGCCGCCGCCGAACACCCCCTTCTTCGAGGTGCGGCCGGTGTCGGTGTCGGCCACGAGCGTGCCCCACTTGGTGCGGTCGAGGTCGGGTGTGGTGCGCAGCAACAAGGGGTTGGGTACGTTGCCGATGGCGATCACGACCACGTCGGCCGGCTGCTCGAAGATGTCTCCTTCGATCGGCTTCGGGCGGCGCCGGCCGTCATCATCGGGCTCGCCGAGTTCCATGCGTTGGAGTCGCACGCCCACCAGCCGACTGTCGTCGTTGCCGAGAAGTTCGAGCGGGGAAACGAGCATGTCGAATACGACCCCCTCGGCCTGGGCATGGTGGACCTCCTCGACGCGGGCGGGCATCTCGTCCATGGTGCGCCGGTAGGCGATCGATGCCCGTCCGGCACCGAGGCGAACCGCGGTGCGCACGGCATCCATGGCGGTGTTGCCGCCACCGAACACCACGACATTCTTGCCCCGCATGTCGAGGATCGGGGTCTGAGCCTTGGCGGAGTAGGCCTTCATCAGGTTGATGCGAGTGAGGAATTCGTTGGCCGAGTAGACGCCGATCAGGTTCTCGCCCGGCACCCCCAGGAACTTCGGCAGGCCGGCCCCGACCCCGATGAACACTGCGTCGTAGCCTTCCTCGGTGAGCAGGTCGTCGAGGGTGTCGAGCGATCCGATCACCGTGTTGGTCCGAAACTCGACGCCACGATCGGCGAGCCCATCGATCTCGGACCTGACGATGTCCTTGGGCAGACGGAATTCGGGGATGCCGTAGACCAGCACGCCGCCGAGTTCGTGGAGAGCCTCGAACACCGTGACCTCGTGGCCCATCGTTATCAGGTCGCTGGCGCAGGCCAGCCCGGCCGGGCCGCTGCCCACCACCGCCACGCGCTTGCCGGTGGGTGGAGCGTTCGGGGGCGGCTCGAGGGGCGAGTTCTCACGTACGAAGTCGGCCACGAAACGTTCCAGGTGGCCGATGTGGATCGGCTTGCCCTTCTTGTCGAGCACGCACGCCCCCTCGCACTGCACCTCCTGGGCACAGACCCGACCGCAAATCGCCGGCAGCGAGTTGTCGATGCCTATCACCTCGGCCGCCTCGGTGAATTCCTCGAGGGCGACGTGGTGTATGAAGTCGGAGATCCTGATGCCGACCGGACAGCCGTCGATGCAGATCGGGCGGGCACAGAGCAGGCAGCGTTGTGCCTCGATGACCGCGAGGTCGGGGTCGTACCCGAAGTTGACCTCCATGAACCCGGTTCGTCTGATCTCGGGGTCGCGTTCGGGCATCTCGGTGGGGGGGAGCTTCATGCGTTCGCGTTTGGTCAGCTCGGTCATGGTTGCACCTGCTTGTGCTCGGCCTCCCAGTCCAGATAGGCCTTGTTGCGCCGACTGAGCAGTTCGAAGTCGACCTGGTGGGCGTCGAATTCAGGGCCGTCGACGCAGGCGAACCTCGACTCACCTCCCACTGACACCCGACAGCCACCGCACATGCCGGTGCCGTCGACCATGATCGGGTTGAGGCTGGCGATGGTGGGAACGCCGCGAGGGCGGGTGGTCTCGGCGACGGCCCGCATCATCGGGATCGGCCCGGCGCAGATCACCCGGTCGACCGTTCGGCGTGCCATCACCTCTTCGAGTTTCGTCGTGACCAGGCCGTGGAATCCGTAGCTGCCGTCGTCGGTGCACGGATGCACCTCGTCGCAGCAGGCACGCATGTCGGCCTCGAAGATCACGTATGGCCGGCTGCGCCCGCCGATGATCGAGACGACATCGTTGCCGGCGCCGGCCAGGGCTTTGGCGACCGGATAGGCGATGGCGGTGCCGAGTCCGCCACCGACCACCGCGACGGTGCCGAACAGTTCGATCTCCGACGGTTGACCCAGGGGACCGACCATGTCGAGGAGATCGTCGCCCTCCCGGAGTCGGTTCATCACCGTGGTGGTGTGCCCCACCGCCTGGACCGCGAGGGCGATCCAACCCCCGTCAGGATCGGAATCGGCGATGGTCAGCGGGATACGCTCCCCTTCGGCCTCCACCCGTACGATCACGAACTGCCCGGCCCGCCGTCGCTTGGCGATCTTCGGGGCTTCGACACGGAAGTAGGCGACATCGGGCGCGAGGGCGCGCACCTCCAAGATTGTGTTCATCCGCCCATGATCGGCCCGGTCGAACCGTTCGACTAGGGGCGGTGGTCCCGAATCAGGCGGCGGCCGATTCGCGGGCCGTGGTCACCGCCTTGGCCTTGGGAACCAGCCGGTACCGCAAAGTGAGACACCGGGGGCTCTTGTCCTCGCAGTAGTACGAGTCGAAGTGGATCAGCGCGTCACGATCGCCGTCGGTGCGAATGAGGAAGGTGTCGTCGTTGGCATTGACGATGTGACGGAAGAAGTCGTATCCGTACCAGTTCTTGAGCGCCCGGTTGACCGGTTTGTCGTTGTCCTCGCCCCCCAAATCGTCGACCACGAACGCCACCGGATCGGGTACGACCGCATCGACGAGAGGAACCTCGCCGAGTTCAGCGGCACCGCCGGGACCACCGGGGTTGGTGGTTCCGGAATTGGTGAGGATCGTGGTCTTTCGGAAGGCGAGATCCCATCCGGGAGTCGAGAAATCGCCCTCGATCAGACGCCCTGCGTTGAGATCGAGCAGCGCGTAGTCACGGCCGGTGTCGACATCGATCGTGAACTGGGCCCACTGATCGGTGATGATCGCACCCTGATCGGGGTCGGTGGGCGCGAACCCCGGTGGGCGGGGCTGCATCTCACCCCAGATGAACAGGCCGACTGCGGCCGTCACCAGAACAAGGGGCAGTCCCAGGAACCAGGTGCGCTTGTAGGCCCACCAGCGGCGCTTCGGCTTCGGGTCACCTTGCGGTGTCTCTTCGGCGTCGGCCACGTTCGTGGACTTGCTGGTCTCGGCGACAGGAGGGGAGATCGTCGGTGACATGCTGGCGCTACCTGACTCTGGAACTGCCCTGCACCGGATAGCGTCCGGTGCTTCTCATCGGCAATCTAGGACGGCGGTGTCGGTACGGGTAGGGGACAAGGTCATCGAGGTTCTGGACCCGGCGTGTCGCAACGGCCAGCATGTCTCGATGCCGCCGAGACCGCCACCCCGGATTCTGCCGACCGGTGCCGGTTCCGACACCGGCGAGTTCACCACCCGTCACTGGGCATGGTTACTGGCCAACGCCACGATCTTCGGTTCGGCCTTCCTCTGGATCTCGATGTCGCTGCGGGGTTTTCCGGCGCCGGTGGTGGCCGTCGGCCGGGTGGCACTCGGATGCGGGGTGCTTGCGGTACTGCCCGCATCTCGCCGACGGATAGCGAGGGCCGACTGGCCGCTACTCGTGCTCGTGGGAATAGTCGGTCAGGGCGGCCCGGCGCTCCTGTTCGCCATGGCGGAACAACGGATCTCCTCCGCCCTCACCGGGATGCTGGTGAGCGCCAGTCCGATCGCCACCGTCGTGATCGCCGCCATCCTCACCCGCACCGCGCCGACCACCAGACGCATCATCGGCCTGGCCGTGGGCAGCATCGGGGTGCTCCTTCTCGTATCACCGGCTCTCGGCAACTCGTCGGCCCGACCGGGCGGTGTGCTGCTCGTGTTGCTGGCCGTCACGGGCTACGGGCTCGCGGGCAACCTCTACGTGCCTCTACAGCAGAGATACGGAGCCATCCCCGTTGCCATGTGGGCGCTGGCGGTGGCCACGGTCCTGCTGATTCCCGTGGCCGCTCCGTCGTTCGGCGACATCGAGTGGCGCGTCGATTCGGTCGTGGCTCTCGTGATCCTCGGGGTGCTCGGCACCGGGCTCGGCCGGGCCATGATCATCACTCTCTTCGGCCGGGTCGGTGCGGCGAGAGGATCGATCGTCGCCTACATCGTGCCGATCATGGCGCTGGTGTTGGGAGTGGTCGCGCTCGGCGAGTCGGTCGAGGTGATTCAAGTGGCCGGTGTCGGAGTGGCCCTGCTCGGCGGCTGGCTCGTGAGCCGACAGGAGTAGCCGGGCCGTGGGTGGGGCCCTACTCGGACCCGGGGCCGAACCTACGCACGATCCTGGCCGGCACGCCGGCAGCAATCGAATAGTCGGGCACTTCGCCGCGCACCACCGCCCCGGCGGCGACGATCGCATTTCGGCCGATTCTCGAACCGGCGAGGATGATCGCCCCGTGGCCGATCCAGGAATTGTCGCCGATCGACACCGGTTCGACCGTCCCCTTCTGCGATCCGATCGGCGCGTCGAGGTCTTCGTAGCCGTGATTGCCGTCGGTGATGAACACGTCCTGACCGAGCCAAACGTCGTCGCCGATCTCGACACTCTGGTGGGCGATGATCCCGGAGCGGAGGCCGATCACGCAGCGTTCGCCGATCACGAGTGCCCGCGGCGGAGTGTCGGGGTCGTCGGGCACATAGCCGGCGGCGAGCGTGGCCCACGACGCCACGAGCGTGCCCGCGCCGATGTGGATCGAACGTTCGCCGTCGATGGCGGTGGGCGGGAAGGCGATGATGCTGTTCTCACCCAGGTAGCCGAATTTCTCGGACCGGTGGGAGCCGGGGTGAATCGCGCCGAGGGTTCGGATACGACCCCACACGCCGTGAACGATCCTTCCCTTGAGCCGATGCAGGCCACCACGCACTGGTTTCAGCTCGCACACCCCATCTCGGTGTAGAGGTCGAAGTTGCCGCGGCCGAAGCACACGAACACGACCGTCTCAATGCCGGTCGCACCGGATGTGTAGCCGCGCACCGCGGCGATGGCCACCCCGGCCGCCCGGCGCTTCGGGAATCCGTATACACCGGTGCTGACGTTGGGGAATGCGACGGTGCGCGCACCGATGCGGTCGGCCTCCTCGAGCGAACGTCGGTAGGCCGAGGCCAGGGTCCGATCGTGTTCATCGGCTTGCTCGGCGCTCCAGATCGGACCGACCGTGTGGATCACCCATCGGGCGGGCAGACGGCCGGCCCCCGTGACCACGGCGTCGCCGGGTCGACACCGCCCGTGCTCGGCCCGGATCTCGCGGCATTCGGCGAGGATGTCGGGTCCCCCGGCCCGGTGGATGGCACCGTCGACGCCTCCACCCCCGAGAAGGCTCGAGTTGGCGGCGTTCACGATCGCGTCGACCTCCATCGCCGTGATGTCGCCGTGCACCACCCGTAGTCTCGTCACGCGGCGAGTCTAGAACCGGTGCCCCACCACGGGGAGAGGTGACACTGTAAGGTGGCCGCCTGACAAGGTTGACGTGACGCCGACCGCCTCCGGGCACCCGAGGAGACATTCCGATGATCGACGAGTCCTACGCCATACCGGTCGACAAGACGGGCTGGAAGCTCTCCGACGGAACCGGCGACGTGAGGTTCACATGGTCCTACGGCCACGGCCGCGAGAAGTTGCTCAACCTCTACGCCAAGGGCAAGCGCCGCCAGTGGGACACCGAGTTCCGCATCGACTGGGATCATGAGATCGACACCGACGACCCGATGGGCGCCCCGGACGAGTTGATCCCGATCTTCGGCTCCGACATGTGGAACAAGCTGTCCGACGAGCAAAAGGGTGTCGTTCGCCGACACATGGTGGCGTGGCAGTTCAGCCAGTTCCTCCACGGTGAGCAGGGCGCGCTGGTGTGCACGGCCAAGATCGTGCAGAGCGTTCCCGACATCGAGTCGAAGTACTACGCCGCCACCCAGGTGATGGACGAGGCCCGCCACGTCGAGACCTACTCCCGTTACCTCGACAAGCTCGACCTCGCCTACCCGATCAACCCCAACCTCCAGGCCATCCTCGACAACATCCTCACCGACTCCCGCTGGGACATGACCTATCTCGGCATGCAGGTTCTCATCGAGGGTCTGGCTCTCGCTGCGTTCGGGGGGATCCGGCAGTTCGCCACCGATCCGCTGGCCCGTTCGCTCAACGCCTACGTGATGCAGGACGAAGCCCGCCACGTCATGTTCGGTCGCTTGGCGCTGCGTGACTACTACCCGCACCTCAGCTCGGCCGAGATCGCCGAGCGTGAGGAATTCACCACCGAGGCCTGCTGGGCCATGCGCGACCGCTTCCTCGCCGAGGAGGTCTGGCGGACGCTCGACCTTGACACCGAAACCTGCATTGAATACGTCAAGAACAGCGAGGCTCAGGCCCTGTTCCGCAGCCGCTTGTTCGAGCGCATCGTGCCGACGCTTCGCGACATCGGGTTGTGGGGCGACAAGGTCAGGACCGCGTTCGACCAGATGGGCGTGATGGTCCATGCCGATGCCGACGTCGAGGGGCTCATGGAAGAGGACGAGCGCATCGCCGAGGAGATCGAGGCCGAGATAAAGGCCATGAAGGCCTCTCGCGAGGCCCAGGTGGGTGCCACGATCGCCGCCGGCGTCGAGTAGAGGTACCCCGACGCGGGTCACCGGACGCACCGGCAGTCGACGGTCTCGTCGAGCGCCTGCCACCTGAAGGCCCTCGGTTCGGACGTGGCCCCGCAGCCGGTGCAGCACAGCACCCACCTTTCGCCGCGCCGCTGGATCGACACGGGATGATCGCCCGTGGAGAGTCGTGGCTTCTTCCTGACCACCCTGGGCTTGTCGATCTCGGGCAGTATCGTTCCACCTCCCGGCCAACTGTTGTGGGGTCAATTCGGGAGCGGTGAAGGCGCCGATGGTCTCAGGCTGTATCACCACATCCGGTCCGCGGTAGTCAAGGAAGTCGGCGAGAGCGTCGGCCTCGTCGGGCTCGAAGATCCGGGTCGACTCGGCGATGTCCTCGATCTCCTCGAGGAAACCGTCGCGGCCGTCGGTGAAGCGCGGGTCCTCCAACGTGTCGGCGGCGAACAGGATCACGAACCTGGCACCGCTGCCTCTCGGCTTGCGGCGGAGAATTCGCCCCATGCGCTGGACCATCTGACGGCGGGTACGGGAGGCGCTGACCACGACCCCCAGATTGGCGTTGGGCACGTCGACGCCCTCGTCGAGAACCCGAGGTGCGGCGATGGCGTCGAGGGTGCCGTCGCGCAGGTCCCCGAGGATGCTGCCCCGGTCGCGACGGCCGGTGCCGCCGGTGATGATGTCGATCTCGATGTGGGGGTCGAGCCTCACGATCGCATGGTTGGCGGCCCGCACCGTCTCGGTGAACAGCAGGGCCCCGTCGGCGGCCTTGATGGCAGGAGCAAACCGGCCGAGCGTCTCGAACTTCGCCGAACTCAATGCCACGATCTCGCGTCGGGTCCCGAGCGCGGCGAGATACTCGCTCGCGGCGCTGCCACCGGCACCGGCGTCGTGCTCCGCCAGATGGCTGATCGCGGCCAGGAACGCCCCGAACGGGGCGTGGGGAACTCCGGGAATCTGCCGCAGAACGCGGCGGGTTTCGACGATCTTGGCCTCGGTGGAGTCGTATTCGTAACGCTCCTCACGAGTGAGAGGGACCGCTACGAAGGCTATGCGGGGCTGCGCACACACGCCTTGGGCGATGGCGTCGACAAACCCGTAGCGGTAGCAGATACCACCGAAATAGGGGAGCAGGATCGTCTCAACGGCGTCGTCGGAGCGTTGGAGGGTGGCGGTCAGCCCGAGGCGCTCGGTGTATTCCGGTAGCAGAGACTTGCGCAGGATCGTGCCGCCGAACCCGTGGCATTCGTCGGCGATCAGCAGACCACCGAGGTTGCCGGCCGGCAGCGGGACCCGGGAGGCGGCTGAATGCCTGGTGGTGATCAACACGTCGCAGTCGATCGGCCGGTCGCGATAGCCATCGCCGAGACGGCCGATCTGGTGGTCGGGCATCGAGGCACAAAGGCGCTGGTTCCACTGCTCCATCAACACCCGTGATGGCACGATCACCAGCACGAACAGGCCACGGTCGACGGCGTCGACGATGGCCGAGATGGCGACGTCGGTCTTGCCCGAGCCGGTGACCGCCTCGATCACACCGCGCCGGCCGCACGCATGCCATGCCGTCAAGGCATCGTGTTGCCAACGGTAGAGAGACCGGGCACGCGCTTCGCTGGTCAAAGCGGTCTGGGCCGCGGACGAAGGTCCGATCACCACGAAATACTACGCGGTGAGGCCGAGGTTCACTGCATCTCCGGGAACGTGGGCAACTGAAACCGGTAGGTTGCCCGACGTGACTCAAACCGATGACTTCGAGCGCACCCCCGGCGGGGCGGTGCTGATGGACGGCAAGCGACTGCGTGACGAAATCGTCGCCGATCTCAGAGCCGAAATCGAAAGCCTGGGCAACCCAACCATCACGCTCGCCACCGTGCTGGTCGGCAGCGACAAGCCGAGCCGGATCTATGTACGGAACAAGCGCCGCAAGGCCGAGGAGTCGGGCCTGGTGTCGCGCCATGTCGAACTCGATGCCGACTGCACCCAAGACGATGTCGAGTCGACGGTGCGTGTACTGGTCGACGACCCGACCGTCCATGGCATCCTGGTGCAGCTCCCATTGCCCGATGGGCTCGACGCCGAACGGGTGCTCGATCTGATTCCGCCCGAAAAGGATGTCGACGGTCTGACCGAGCGATCGATGGGCCGGCTGGTCAGGGGCCGCCCCGGGCTCGTGCCGTGCACGCCGCTTGGTGTGATGCGCCTGCTCGACCGGTACGGCGTGCCGACGAGTGGCAAACGCGCCGTCGTGATCGGCAGATCGACCCTGGTCGGTCTCCCGCAGGTGCTCCTGCTCGGTCGCAAGGGCGTCGACGCCACGCCGACGCTCGCCCACAGTCGTACCACCGATCTCGCCGCCCAGTGCCGCGAGGCCGACATCATCGTCGCCGCCGCCGGAATGGCCGGACTGGTCACCGCAGAATTCGTGCGGCCCGGTGCGGCGGTACTCGATGTGGGAATCTCCCGAACCGAGAGCGGCATCGTCGGTGATGTCGATTTCGATGGTGTCGAGAAGGTGGCAGGGGCGATCACCCCCATGCCGGGCGGTACCGGACCCATGACCATCGGCTGTCTGATGCAGAACACACTGCTGGCGGCCAGGCTCCAGGGCGTGGTCTGAGGGCCGGAGCTAAGAGGGCGGCAGGTGGCTGGTGGCGCCACAGCCGAGCACACGAAGGATGATCCCCGACCGCGGCTTCGGCGCGAAGTAGGACGACTTGGGCGGCATGAGTTCGCCGGCCTCGGCCACCGCCATCAGATCGGCGATGTCGGTGGGGTAGACGAGGAAACCGACGGATCGATCGGCGTCGCACCGTTTCACCAGTTCGTCGATCCCCGAGGGTGCCGGCACATAGTCGACACCACTCTTCTCACCCAGTTCGTCGATACCCATCACGTTGCCGATCACGTCACGTCGGAGGCGTTCCACGTCGAGGGAATCCAATGCGGATGGGTAGTCGACATGGTTGAGCCTCAGCTTCCACCAACGCCCGCCGGAGTAGACGCCGATTACACCCCGTTCGGTCGGTTCGGCCTCGTCGGCATTGGCCAGCGCGGTGACCGAGCCGACCGACTCCAGCGCGGCCACCAGAGCCTCGGCCGTGTCGAGTCCGTGGCTCGGCGAGCGTCGGTGGAACGCCTCGACGCGCAACTCCTTGTCCGGGAACAGGACGGCCAGCGTGCGCGCAAAGGCAGGATCGCCGGGATGGGCGTCGCGTCCGGCGATCGCAGCCGCGGAGCGATGGTGACCGTCGGTGACGTAGACGATCTCATCGGACAACATGACCTCGGCTGAGGTGGTGTCGTCGTCGTCCAACGTCCAGATCCGGTGGCGGACACCCTCGACAACATGGTCGACATCGGGTTTGGAGTCCGATGCTCTCGCCAGCAGGAGTTGGAGATCCGGGTTGGCGCGATGGGTCAGGGCGATCGGTGACGACGCGGCACCGACCACCTCGAGGTGGTGGCCGAGCAGTTGGGCACGCTCGGGCCTGACGTTCTCGTGGGTGAGGACCCGACCGTCGAACAGTCCGTCGATGTCGAGGGCACCCACCAGGCCGGTCTGGGAATGGTCCTGGTGGCTGAGTCGGTAGACGTAGAACGTCGGTCGGCCGGTGGGCGCGAACGCGTCGGCGTCGAGGATGCGGGTGAGGGTGGCCGCACCCTGGGCCAGAAGCTCCTCGTCGGAGGGGTCCTCGTCCTCCCGGGTGTCCTCGCGCGACCGGGTGACGCCGAGAAAGTTGTACGGGTCGGTTTCGACGATGGCGCGGCGTTGTTCGGGGGACTTGGCGTCGTATGCGCCCGCGACCACCCGATCGGCCCACTCGGGCCTGATCAGCCAACCGGCGAACGGTGCGAACAGAGACCGGGCGCTCATGAAGCGGTGACGGATGTCTGGATCACATCGGTTATCGCCTGGATCGCCTCGACGGTCGCCCGTGGCACCGACCGGTCGACATCGATCGTCGCGACCGCCGCGGTGGAGCCGGTGAACACGCGGTTCTGCATGTTGGAGATGTTGAGATCGGCCTCCCGAAGGACACCGAGCACCGCGGCGAGCACTCCGACCTTGTCGCGGTGACGCACGGTGAGCGTCGCGGCGCGCGGCGGAACGTCCTCGAGGTTGACACAGTTGGCCACCTCGCCGCGCCGGTACGAGTCGATGGCGTCGATGGTGCCGTCGGCGACCGCGGCCTGAGCCTGATCGGTCGATGCCCCCACGTGGTGTGTCGCCACGACGTTGGGGTGTCTGGCCAGGGCGGAGTCGAAGTCGCCCGCACCACCGGCGGGCTCGTCGGCGAACACGTCGAGCCCGGCCCTGATACCGCGGCGGTCCATGGCATCGATCAGAGCCGCTTCGTCGACGACGTTGCCGCGAGAGGTGTTGATCAGCGTGGCGCCGTCGCGCATCCTGGCGAGGAAGGCGGCGTCGACCATGCCCTTGGTGGACTCGGCCCCGGGCACATGGAGGCTGACGATGTCAGCCGTGCCGAGGAGCTCGTCGATCGTGTCGACGAACGTGACGCCGGCCTCTTCGGCCCGTTGGACGGCCGCCGTCGACCGCTCGGGATTGGCGACGGCGATCACCGACATGCCGAACCCGGTCGCCCGGTCGGCTACCGCAACACCGATGTCACCGAGACCGATGATGGCGAGCGTGCGGCCGTAAAGGCCCATGGCCTTGGAGTAGGTCGACTTGTTCCAGCGGCCGCCCCGGGTATCGGCGGTCGAATCGGCGATGTGGCGGTCGACGCTGATCATCAACCCCAGGGCGAGTTCGGCCACCGCCAATGCGTTGCGGCCGGGGACGTTGCAGACGAATATGCCGAGCTCGGCCGCCCGAACACAGTCGATGGTGTTGGTGCCGGCGCCGGCGCGCACGATCAAGCCGAGCCGGTCGGCGGCGTCGAGGGCCGCGGCGTCGACCTTGGTGGAGCGAACCACGAGCACTTCGGCGTCGGCGATGTGCTCGGCCAGACTGTCGGCGGTCAGCTCGGGTTTGACGACCACTTCATCACCGGCAGCCTCGAGTCGTTCGACGGCTTCGTCGGGCAGTCGATCGGCGAGAAGTACTTTCATCGTGGTCTCCACGGCGAGGGACGCCATCTCGGTCTTGCATCGCGGAACGGTTCCGTATGCCGGAATAACTTTATCGTCGGGTATGTCAGCGGCCGGAGGGGGCAAAGGCGGCTCCCGGCCTAATCTCGGCGAGCATCGTCCTACAAGAGACCCAGCCACGCCCACATGGTCAAACTCCCACCTTCAGTGTCGGGATCGCAAACCGACCCACCGTCGAGCCCGACCGAATTCCGGGTCTGGCTCGACTCGTTGACCGCCACTCGCGCTCCTCGCGGGGCGGAGGGGCTCGCTCATGCCCGAGGTTTCTTCGCCATGTTGGGTAGTCCCCAGAACCGAGTACCGGCCGTACACATCGTCGGTACGGCGGGGAAAGGAACGACCGCCCATCTGATCACCCGACGGCTCGTGGCCGACGGGCTCACGGTGGCCACCCACATGTCGCCCCACGTGTACGACCCCAGGGAGCGTTTCACCATCGACGGCGGTCTTCCCGACTGGCCGACGGTCCTGGCCGGCGCCGCCGAGGTCTTCGACGCGGCCCGGCGAACCCGTCGCTCAACCGGGCGGACCCCCGGCTACTTCTCGGCGTCAATCGCGATGTCGTGGATACTCGGCCGCCGAGCAGGCACCGACATGCTGGTTGTCGAGGCCGGAATCGGTGGACGATTCGATGCCACCAACGTCATCGACCGGGCCGACCGGATCGTGGTCGTCACCCCGGTGGGGCTCGACCACACCGATGTCCTGGGATCCACGGTCGGTGAGATCGCAGTCGAGAAGGCCACCGTGGTGGCGGGGAGCGCGGGCGTGGTGGTGGCGCCACAATCCGAACCGGTCGTCGCTTCGGTCGTGGCCGTCGCGGCGGAAACGGCCGGTGTTGATGTCACCATGGTCGAAGCGTCATCGAGCGGAGACTGGCGTCTTGAAGCCGAGGCCACCGCGGCCGCGGTCGAGGCGATTGTCACCGGGCGGTCGGCACCCGTCACCATGCCCCGGTGCCTGCCTCCCGGGCGGCTGGAGAGAGTCGATGCCCTGGATCGCTTGTTCATTCTTGACGGAGCCCACAACGCAACCAAACTCGGTGGTCTGGCCGATGTCCTGAACCGCGACCCGCCCGGTCCGGTGCGGTGCGTGATCGCCGCGATCGGCAAGGGCAAGGATCTCGAGTCGTGCGCCCTCGCCCTCTCACGTCTCGCCCCCATGGTCATCGCCACCGGCTTCGATACCGACCCCGGCGGTTCGGGCCCGGCCCCGAGATCGTGGCCGGCCCGAGAATTGGCCCGTACGGTGTCCGAGCTGTCGTCGGCCACACGCGTGACCGTCGCCCACCGACCCGTCGACGCCATCGATGCGGCGCTTCGCAACACCGACGAGGGCGACGTGGTCGTGGTGACCGGATCGTTCTTCCACCTCGCCGATGTGCGGCGGGCGGTGTCGGTTTCAGCCGACCGACTCAGCTGAGGCCGACTATGTTCCCGTCGGCGTCGATGTCGATCGACTTGGCCGCCGGAGACTTGCCGAGCCCGGGCATGGTGCGCATGTCACCGCAGATCGGGTAGATGAACCCGGCACCGACCGATGCCCTCACCTCACGCACCGGCAGCGTCCACCCGGTGGGTGCACCCTTGAGCTTCGGATCGTGCGACAGCGACAGATGAGTCTTGGCGATGCACACCGGCAGGTCGGCGAACCCGGCGTTGGTGAAGGTGGCCAACTGCTTCTCGGCCTGCGGTGAGTACTCGACCCCGTCGGCACCGTAGACCTTGGTGGCCACGGCGTGGATCTTGTCCTTGAGCGGCATCTCGTCCGGGTAGAGCATCCGGAACTCGCTCGGCTCGGCGGCGGCTTCGGCGACGGCTTCGGCGAGTTCGATGGCGCCCTTGCCACCGAGTGGGAAATGGTTGGTCACCGCGGCCCGGGCGCCGTACTCCTCGGCGATCTCGCGGATGGCTGCAACGTCCGCATCGTGGTCACCGGGGAACACGTTGATGGCCACCACCGGCGTGGCCCCGTGAAGGCGCATGTTCGCGAGTTGCTTGCGCAGGTTGTCGCCGCCCATGTGGACCTCGTCGGGGTTCTCGGCGAGCAGCGCCTCGGGCAGGGGCTTGCCGGCCACGATCTTGTGGTGGCCGGAGTGGGCCTTGAGTCCTCGCACCGTGGCGACCAGCACGGCGGCATCGGGGGCGAGGCCCGAGTAGCGGCACTTGATGTTGAAGAAGCGTTCGGCGCCCATGTCGGCGCCGAAGCCCGCTTCGGTGAGAAGGAAGTCACCGGTGTGGATACCGATCTGATCGGCGACGATCGACGAATTTCCGGTGGCGATGTTGCCGAACGGGCCGGTGTGGACGAGGGCGGCGGTGCCTTCGAGAGTCTGCATCAGGTTCGGTTTGATGGCCTCACGCAGCAGCACGGCCATGGCTCCGGCCACGCCGATCTCCTCGGCCGTCACCGGCGTCGAGGCCTTGGTGTATCCGACCACGATGCGGCCGAGCCGGGCCCGCAGGTCCTGGAGGGATGAGCACAGGGCGAGAGCGGCCATGACCTCGGAGGCCGCGGTGATGTCGAAGCCGGTCTCGCGGGGGATGCCGTCGAGTCGTCCGCCGAGGCCGATGGTGATGTTGCGCAGCGCCCGGTCGTTGACGTCGAGCACTCGCCGCCAGGTGATGTTGTGGATGTCGAGGCCGAGATCGTTGCCGTGATAGAGGTGGGCGTCGACCATGGCCGAGCAGAGATTGTGGGCCGCGGTCACCGCGTGCATGTCGCCGGTGAGATGCAGGTTGAACAGGTCCATCGGCACGACCTGGCTGTAGCCGCCGCCGGCGGCACCGCCCTTGATGCCGAAGGTCGGTCCCATCGACGGCTGGCGGATGGCGATCGTGGCCGATTTGCCTATGTATTGAAAGGCCTGACCGAGACCAACGGTGGTGGTGGTCTTGCCTTCGCCGAGCGGGGTCGGGGTGATGGCTGAGACAACCACATAGGCGGCGCGGGGCCGGTCGCCCATCTGCTCGATGGCATCGAGTGGGATCTTGGCGGCACCCTTGCCGTACATCTCCAGTGAGTCGGTCGGGATTCCGGCCTCGGAGGCAATTTCGCTCAGTGGACGCAGCACCGCGTCGTTGGCAATTTCGAGGTCGCTTGGGAAGGGCATCGGTTCTCCGTGGGTCGGTGGCAGGAGCGAGCGGCTGCCGGGCGCGTCTGCGCCGCGCAGGCCACGGTAACAGATCGTTCTGGCTTACCGAGGCGTTCCGTATGGTGGAATTAGCCAGAAGCCATACTCCGCCGGCAGCCCTCCCTCGCGAAACCTGGGTGGCCACGATTCTCGTAGGTCGGTCGCCCAGATTTCGGAGATGGTGGCGGGTCAGTCGGCGCCGAGGCTCTCGGACAGGGACCTGGCGGCGTCGACCACCTGGACGCCTATGTCGTGGGTGTGGCCGGGGTCGGGGAAGCGGTAGGCGGGGCCGTGGACGTGGATGGCGGCTTGGACCGTGCCCTCGGGCTCGATCACCGGGGCGGCCACCGAGTTGATGCCCTCGGCGAATTCCTCGTAGACCCACGCGTAGCCGAGATCGCGGATCGTGGCGAGTCGTTCACGTATGGCATCGGGGTCGACCACGGTGTGGGTGGTCGAGACTTCGAGGGTTCGCTTCAGGTATTTGTCGAGCTTGGAACGGGGCCAGCGGGCCATGATCACCAGGCCCGACGAAACGGCGTGGAGCGGTGCCGACTCGCCGGTCCAGTCGCGAACCTGGATGTCGCTCACGGCCTCGACGTGTTCGAGGTAGTAGATCCTGCGACCGTCGAGCACCGAGACGCCGGCGGTTTCGCCGGTGCTTTCGACCAGGTCGATCAGATGGGGGCGGGCGCCGGCGACAAGGTTGCGGCCGGGTTGGGCGGCTCCGGCGATCTCGAGGAGTCCTTCGCCCAAGCGGTACTCGCCCCCGGGTTCATTCTGGGTGACCGCTCCCTGGTCATCGAGGGCGGCCAGCAGTCGGGCTACGGTCGACTTGGGGAGACTGACACGGTCGGCCAGATCGGTGACGCCGAGTGGGCCGACCGACAGCGCGCGGAGAATCGAGAATGCCCGCTCTATCGACTGCACCGACATGGCGGGAGGATACCGCCTCGAGAGATTGTTCCACGATGCGGAACGCACCGGTGGGTCAGCGGGCCGAGACGACCGCCCCGGCGACCAGGTCGGTGATCGCCTGACACGTCACCCGACTGGACTCGCCATCGGCCCGGTCCGTGAACTCGACCTCACCATCGGCAAGAGCCTTCGGCCCGACCGTGACCCGGTAGGGCACACCGATCAATTCGGCGTCGGCGAACTTGACACCGGCGCGAGCCCTGCGGTCGTCGAGCAGCACGTCGATGCCACGGGCCCGGAGGTCGGCGTAGAGCGATTCGGCGACGGCAACCGATGCGTCGTCCTTCATGCTCACGATCGTGATCACGACCTCGTACGGGGCGACCGACACCGGCCATATCAGGCCGTGGTCGTCGTGGTGGGTCTCGGCGATGGCGGCGACGGCACGACCGATACCGATGCCGTAGCTGCCCATCACCAGCGGAACGTTCTTCCCGTCGGGGTCGAGCACGGTGGCACCGAGCGCCTCGGAGTATTTCGTGCCGAGCTTGAAGATGTGACCCGACTCGATGCATCGGACCAACTCGAGACCGGCACCGCAGTTGGGGCAGGCCTCGCCGGCGGAAACGTTGCGAAGATCGGCCCACTGGTCGACGGCGATGTCGCGCTCGACCGACACGCCGGTGTAGTGCCAGTCGTCCTCGTTGGCACCGGTGGTGAGACCGACGCGACCGCGCAGGATCTCGTCGGCGATGATCCGTATGCCCTCCACCCGCACGGCACCGAGACTGCCCGGGCTGGCACCGAGATGTTCCACCGTCTCCTCGGGCGTGGCCGGCCGCAACTCGGTCGTACCGGTGGCATCGAGAAGCTTCTGGATGTTGAGTTGATGGTCGCCGCGCACCAGGGCGAGGGTGATCTCGCCGTCGAGCACCATCACCATCGTCTTGATCTGGTGGACGGCGGGTGCGCCGTGTTCGATCTCCCCAAGGGCGGCGATGGTGCGGATCCCGGGGGTCGCCAAGCGGGTGAGATCGACCAACTCGGTGCGATCGGCGATCGGTGGGAGCATCGATGTGGCTCGCTCGAGGTTGGCCGCGTAGTCACCGGTGGGGCAGCGGATCACGTCGTCCTCGCCCGCGTTCGACGGAACCATGAATTCGGTACTGCCCGAGCCGCCCATCGCGCCCGAGGAGGCCTCCACGGGAATGGCCGGTAGCGCGAGCCGGTCGAAGATCCGAACGTAGGCATGGTGGTGAAGGTCGAAGCTGCGGTCGAGACCGGCCCGGTCGACATCGAAACTGTATGAGTCCTTCATCGCGAACTCGCGCACTCTCAGCAGGCCGCTCTTGGGTCGGGGCTCGTCGCGGAACTTCCACTGGATCTGATACCAGATCTGGGGCAGCGCCTTGTAGGACGAGATCTCGAGGGCAAGGGAGGTGAAGACCTCCTCATGCGTCATACCGAGGGCGAGTTCGGCGCCCTTGCGGTCCTCGAGGCGGAACATTTCGTCACCCATGACTTCCCAGCGACCCGACTCGCGCCAGATCGAGGCCGGATGCATGGCCGGCAGCAGAAACTCCTGGCCCCCTATGGCGTTCATTTCGTGGCGCACGATGCCGGCGACCTTGTCGTGGACCTTGAGCCCGAGCGGCAGAAGCGAGTAGTGACCGGCGTGGAGCTGGCGGATGAAGCCGCCCCTCACGAGAAGCTTGTGGCTGGCGGCTTCGGCGTCGGCCGGGGCGTCACGCAGCGTGGGGATGAACAGATTCGACCAGCGCATGGCCATGCACGGTACCTGTGATCGCCGGTCGCGGGGTCGGCGCCGGTCGGAAGGTGCGCCGGCCGCGACCCGCGTGGAGCGTTTGGCGTTGCGGTACTGTTCCGGCGTGAGAAGGACCAGGTACACGAGACAGCTTCCGCGGCTCACCACACCGCTCGTCCGCGACGACGGCGAGCTCCGGCCCGCCACCTGGGACCAGGCCCTCGACCGGGCCGCCGATGGATTCCGCCGTATACGCGACGAGCACGGCCCCGACGGTTTCGGCATGTTCAGCTGCTCCAAATCGACCAACGAGATGAACTACGCGGCGCAGAGATTCGTCCGCACCGCGATGGGATCCAACAACATCGATTCCTGTAACCGAACTTGACACGCGCCTTCGGTCGTCGGTCTGGCGACAGTGTTCGGAGCCGGTGGGGGAACCTCCTCCTACACCGAGATCGAGGAGACCGATGTCATCGTCCTGTGGGGGTCGAATGCTCGCGACGCGCATCCGATCTTTTTCCACCACCTGATGAAGGGACTCGACAACGGGGCCCGCATGTATTCGGTCGATCCGAGGCGCACGAGTTCGGCCAAGTTCTCCGACGTGTGGCTCGGAATCAACGTCGGTTCGGACATCGCGCTGGCCAACGCCATCGGCCGTGAGATCATCGACGCCGGCCTCGACAACCGCGGGTTCATCGCCCACAGCACCGTGGGGTTCGAGGACTACGCGGCATCGGTCGAGTCCTACACGCTCGAGTTCGCGGCCGAGGCCACCGGAGTTCCGATCGGGGCGATCCGTGAACTGGCCCACGCCTACGCCACCGCCGAGAAGGCGCAGATCCTGTGGACGCTCGGTATCACCGAACACCACAACGGGGTCGACAACGTCTTCTCGCTGTGCAACCTGGCGCTGCTCACCGGCCATGTCGGGCGCTGGGGATCAGGCCTGGTGCCGTTGCGGGGCCAGAACAACGTGCAGGGCGGCGGCGACATGGGGGCACTGCCCAACAAGCTGCCCGGTTTCGCCGACATGGCCGACCCCGCCGACCGGGCCCGGTTCGAGGCGGTCTACGGAATGGAACTCAACCCGGTGCCCGGCAAGCACCTCACCCTCATGTTCGAGGCAATGGAGCAGGGTTCCATGCGCGGCGTCTACATCATCGGCGAGAACCCGGCCGATTCCGAGGCCGACATCGGTCGGATCCGCCGACTTCTCTCCGGGCTCGACATTCTCGTCGTGCAGGACATCTTCCTCACCCGGACCGCCGAAATGGCCGATGTCGTGTTCCCCGCCTCGGTGGCCTGGGCCGAGAGCGACGGCACCGTCACCTCGAGCGAACGACGGGTGCAGCGGGTGCGAGCCGCGTTGACGCCACCGGGCCAGGCCCGCGACGACATCGAGATTCTCGGCGAGATGGCGCGTCGTCTCGGCGTCGATTGGGGTGATCCCACCCACGAGGAACTGTGGGACGAGCTGCGGTCGCTGTCGCCGGCCCACGCCGGAATGAGCTGGGACCGACTCGAGGCCGAAGGCGGACTCCAGTGGCCGTGCCCGTCGGATGATCATCCCGGAAGTCCGTTCCTCCATGGCTGGTTGTGGGAGGACGATCTCGGTGGCCGGGAGCCGGCGCCGTTCACCGTGGTCGCCCACGAAGGTCCCAAGGAGCAGCTCTCCGAGGAGTTTCCCCTGCGTCTCACCACCGGTCGGGCGCTCGATTCCTACAACACCGGGGTGCAATCCGGCGGCTACGACTCGCCGATCCGCTACGGCGACACGATCGACGTCAACGCCGCCGACGCCGAGCGACTCGATCTGGCCGACGGCGAACGCGTGCGGGTGAGTTCAGCGAGAGGATCGGTCGAGATGAGCGTGCGTGTCCACCCTGATCTGCCCGAGGGGCTCACGTTCACGACGTTTCACTTCCCCGATCTGGTCGATACCAACCTGCTCACCAGCGACGCCTGGGATCGTCGATCTGGCACGGCCGAGTTCAAGGCAGCCTCGATCCGAATCGACAAGCTGGTTGCGGCCGGAGGCGCCGAGTGACCGACCTCCATTTCACCGACGAACGGCCCGATCCGGCCGAGGTCACAGCAGCCGACGCGGCGATCGGTGATGCCGCCGTGGTGGTGACCGAGACCGAGAGGTTGGTGCGCAGCGGCACCGCTCGGCGCCGGGGCAGTCGCCATCTGCTGCTCCCGGCCCTCCACGCACTCCAGCACGTCAGGGGGTGGATCTCCCCGGGCGGCCTCAACCACGTGTGCGATCTTCTGCAGGTGCCACCGGCCGAGGCCTACGGCGTCGCCACGTTCTACGAGATGTTCCGCACCGACGACCCCGGCCACACCGATCCGGTCACCCATGTCTGCGTCGACGCCGCCTGCCAGATCGCCGGCAGCGAAGCGCTGATCGCCGAACTCGAGGCGTTCGGCACCCACGTCCGTCGCTCACCGTGCCTGGGCCAATGCGAACGCGGCCCGGCCACATTCGTGCAGAGCGTGGCCGCCCCCGATTTCGTACCGGCCGACCGAGACCGGACCATGGGCACGGTATCGGCCGACGCCGAGCCCCACGTCATTTCGCAGCAGGGCGACCCGTCGCTGCGGCTGCTGAAGCGCGTCGGGGTGGTCGACCCCACCTCGCTCGACTCCTACCGGACCCACGGCGGCTACGAGGCACTGGCCCGGGCGATCACCATGGGCCCCGACGCGGTGATCGAGGCGGTCGCCGAATCGGGGTTGTCGGGGCGCGGCGGAGCGGCCTTCCCCACCGGCGTCAAGTGGCGCGCCGTGGCGGCCGAGCAGGGCCGTCCCAAGCATGTGGTGGCCAACTGCGACGAGTCGGAACCCGGAACCTTCAAGGACCGCGTGGTGATGGAGAACGACCCGTTCTCGGTGGTCGAGGCTCTCACCATCGCCGGGTTGGCCACCGGGGCCGAAAGCGGCTGGATCTACGTCCGAGGCGAATACCCGCTGGCCGCGGCCCGCCTGCTGGGGGCGATCGAACAGGCCCGGGGCGCCGGCCTGCTCGGCCCCGACGCGGCCGGCAGCGGACACACCTTCGGCATCGAGATCCGCCGGGGTGCCGGTGCCTACATCTGTGGTGAGGAGACGGCGTTGTTCGCGTCGATCGAGGGGTTCCGGGGCGAGCCCCGCTCCAAGCCGCCGTTTCCCACCACCCACGGACTGTTCGGTGAACCCACGGCCATCAACAACCCCGAGACGCTGCTCAACGTGCTCGACATCGTGAGCCACGGCGCCGATGAATACCGCAGCCGAGGCACCGAACAATCACCGGGAACCAAGCTGCTGTGTCTCAGCGGCCGAGTGGCGCGGCCCGGTGTCTACGAGGTCGAGTTCGGCATCACCCTCGGGCAGGTGCTCGAACTTGCCGGCGGGCTCACCGGCAGCGGAGAACTCCGTGCCGTACTGCTCGGTGGTGCGGCCGGCTCGTTCCTCGGCCCCGACTCGCTCGACCTGGCGCTCACCATCGAGGACACGAGGGCCGCCGGCACCACGCTGGGTTCGGGTGTGGTGATGGTGTTCACCACCGATGTCGACATGACCCCGGTGGTCGTACGCATCGCCGAGTTCTTCCGCGATGAATCGTGTGGCCAGTGTGTGCCGTGCCGGGTCGGCACGGTCCGCCAGCACGAGACACTCGTCCGTATGCAGCGTGCCGGTTCGATCACCGATGAGCGGATGGTGCTGGTCGACGACATCGCACGGGTGATGGTCGACGCATCGATCTGCGGGCTCGGTCAGAGCGCAGCCTCGGCCGTCACGTCGGCCCTGTCGCTCGGACTGATCGGAAAGCCGGCATGACCGCCACCGAGACCGAGACCACCGTGTCGCTCACCATCGACGGGCGGACCGTCGAGGTCGTGGCCGGCACCACCATCCACAAGGCCTGCGAGGCGGCCGGCACCGACACCCCCACCCTGTGTTGGGCCGAGAACCTGACGCCGGTCAACGTCTGTCGGGTCTGTGTGGTCGAGGTCGAGGGCAGCCGTGCTCTGGTCCCGTCGTGCGCCCGCCCGGCCGAGGACGCGATGGTCGTGCACACCGATTCCGAGCGGGTGCGCCACAGCCGCAGGATGGTGCTCGAGTTCCTCGGATCGGGGGTCGATCTCGACCAGGCGAAGGATCTGGCCCGCTGGATCGAGGAATACGGGGCCGACCCCACCCGCTACGACCAACCCGATCTGCCGGCGGTCACGATCAACGAACCGGTCAGGATCCAGGACGACCTCTACATCCGTGACTACGACCGCTGCGTGCTCTGCTACAAGTGCGTCGAGGCGTGCGGTGACGACGCCCAGCACACCTTCGCCATCGCGGTCGCCGGTCGGGGTTTCGGTGCTCGTATCTCCACCGAGTACGACATCGAGTTGCCCGATTCGGCCTGCGTCTACTGCGGCAACTGCATCGCCGTGTGCCCCACCGGCGCGATCCAGTTCAAGTCCGAGTTCGACCTGCGGGCGGCGGCCGACTGGCGACCCGATGAGCAGACCGTCACCCGCACGGTGTGCTCCTATTGCGGGGTCGGTTGCAATCTCGATCTCCACGTCCAGGACGGTCGCATCGTGAAGGTCACCTCACCGGTCGACCATCCGATCACCCACGGCCATCTGTGCATCAAGGGACGGTTCGGCTGGCGGTACGTGCACGGGGGCCGCTAGTCGGCGGCGATGAATGCCACGCCCGTCACCGCCCCGAGCAGGCCGATCACCTGCCACCAGCGCAGACGTTCGCCCTGCAGGATCCAGATCAGGGCGATACCGACAACGGGGTACAGCGACCCGGTGACGGTCACCGGCCCGATCGGGCCCCGCTGGGCACCGAGCACGATGGACGCCACCCCGGCGCTTCCCGCAACGCCACTGACCGAACTCCACTTCACGGCGTACCGCCCGGCGAAGGCCGGCTGCCGCAGGAGCAGGGCGGTGATGGTGATGATGATTCCGGCGGTGCCACGCTGGGCGACGATCGGCCACACGCCGCTGTCGATCGACGTGTCGCCGCTGACCACGAACATCACCGCGAACATCGAACCGGCGATCAGCCCGTGGAGAATTCCCCGGACCGGTGAACGATCCCCGCGGCTCCACGACGTGAGCAGCAGCGAGGCCACACCGATCGTCATGCCGATAACTCCGAGCGTGCCGGGACCCTCGCCCCGTGACACGTCGAACATCACCGGGAGTACGGCGCCGGTCACCGCGGCGATCGGCGCGGTGATGCCCATGGTCGACACCACGTAGCCGCGCCACAGAGTCCACAGGGCACCGGTCACCGCCACGCCCGACACGGCGCCCTTGGCCATGTCGACGGCGATGATCGAACCGGTGAACGGGGCCACGACCAGAGCGGCCACCGCTCCGGCCCAGAACGCGGCGTTGACGGTCTGCATCGCCGTCGACCGACCACTGGCGTGGGCGCCCAGGTAGTCGCTGACACCGATCAGGAACATGGCGACCAGACCGAACGCGATTCCCTCCACCGAGCCTCCCTCGCACTCGTGTCGGCCCGGCGAGGCTAACCGTCGGGAACGCCGGCTCCCTCCACCACGTACAGTCTCCATCTGTCATGACGAACACATCAGGTTGGCAGTTCTGGATCGACCGTGGCGGCACGTTCACCGACGTGGTGGCACGGCGTCCCGACGGTACGACACACACCCACAAGCTGCTGTCGGACAACCCGCGTCGCTACGACGACGCCGCCATCCAGGGGATGCGCGACGTGCTGGGGATCACCGCCGACGAGCCCCTGCCCTCGGAGTTGATCGACACGGTGAAGATGGGCACGACGGTGGCCACCAACGCCCTGCTCGAGCGGGCGGGCGAGCCGACCCTGCTGGTGACCAACCGGGGTTTCGCCGACGCCCTGCGCATCGGCTACCAGGCCCGTCCCGACATCTTCGCCATCGACATCGTGTTGCCGGAGATGCTTCACACCCGCACGCTCGAGGTCGACGAACGAGTCGCCGCCGACGGATCGGTGGTGACCCCACTCGACGAGGACGTGGCACGGCGAGGGCTGGAGACCGCCCACGTCGAGGGGTTCGACTCGGTGGCGATCGTGCTCATGCACGGATATCGCCACACCGACCACGAGGAGCGGCTGGCCGAGATCGCGCGCCAGGTCGGGTTCTCGCAGGTGTCGGTGAGCCACGAGGTGAGTCCGTTGATGAAACTGGTGAGCCGGGGCGACACGACCGTGGTCGACGCCTACCTGTCGCCGATCCTGCGTCGCTACGTCGATCGGGTCGACCGCAGCCTGCGCCCCGACGGCAGCGGTCCGCAGCTGATGTTCATGCAGTCCAACGGCGGTCTCACCGACGCCTTGCGGTTCCGCGGCAAGGACGCCCTTTTGTCGGGGCCGGCGGGTGGCGTGGTCGGCATGGTGGCCACGGCGGGTGCGGCCGGTTTCGACCGACTGTTGGGGTTCGACATGGGAGGCACCTCCACCGACGTATCGCACTTCGCGGGCGAACTCGAACGGACATACGAGACCACCGTCGCCGGGGTGAGGGTCCGGGCGCCGATGATCCTGATCCACACCGTGGCCGCGGGTGGTGGGTCGCTGCTGCATTTCGACGGAAGTCGGATGCGGGTCGGTCCCGATTCGGCCGGTGCCGATCCCGGACCGGTCTGCTACGGCAACGGCGGCCCTCTCGCCATCACCGACTGCAACGTGTTGCTCGGCCGGATCCGTCCCGAGTTCTTCCCCAACGTGTTCGGACCCGACGGCATCGCCCCGCTCGACGTGGAGGCCACCGGGGCGGCGTTCGATCGCCTCGCCGCCGATATCGCCGAGTCGACGAGCGGCGACCGCACGGCGGTGAGTGCCGCCGAGGGGTTCCTGTCGATCGCGGTCGACAACATGGCCAACGCCATCAAGAAGATCTCCGTGCAGCGCGGCTACGACGTGGGCACCTACACGCTGGTGTGCTTCGGCGGCGCCGGCGGCCAGCACGCCTGCATGGTCGCCGACCGGCTCGGGGTGAGGCGCATCCATCTGCATCCCCACGCCGGGGTGTTGTCGGCGCTCGGTATCGGCCTGGCCGACGTGCGAGAGGTGCGCGACCGGGCGGTCGAACAGACCCTCGACCGTGCCACCCTCGACGGGCTCGACCCGTCCTGGCGTGACATCGAGTCGGCGGCCGCCGGGGTCGTCAC
>QIIW01000153.1 GCA_003231645.1 Acidimicrobiia bacterium
GCGACTCGACACGGCACCTGGCGCCTCCGATGTGTTCCTGTTCTTCGTCACGCTGGGCTTCGGGGTGGTGATGATCTACTGCGCCTGGCTGAGGCTCTCGACCGGAGCGTTCTGGTTCGTGCGTATGGAGATGCTGCAGGAGCTGTTCACCGGCCTCTACCGCGCCGGCCAGTATCCGGTGGGTATCCACCCGGGATGGCTGCGGGCCGGGCTCACGTTCCTCGTGTCGATCGGTTTCGCGGTGACGGTCCCGTCGGAGTCGCTCACAAGTCGGCTGACCCTCGGCCGGGTCGCCGTGATGCTCGGTGTGTTCTTCACGTTGATCACGCTGACGCGACTGGTTTGGCAGCGTGGGATTCGCCGCTACGACGGGGCGAGCGCCTGAGAACACTCAGCCGAGTTCCACCCCGAGGCCGTCGCGCTCCGCGTTGCCCAGGGCAATTACGGCCGCGGCGACATCCTGTTCGGCGATGCCGACCGACTTGAACAACGTGAACGGCTGGTCGCCCCGGGTCGCCCGTCCGGTGAGCAGGTCACCGACGTCGGCATCGGGGGACTTGGCGGCCTGGAGCAGGTCGCCGGCTTCTTCGGCCGCGGCGACCCGATCGTCGACCACCACGAACGCGGCGCGGGTGATCTCGAAGGGAATCTCGATCATCTCAGGGGTGTAGGCGCCAACCGCGTTGATGTGGGTACCGGGACGGACCGAATCTGCGCTGAACAACGGGGTGTGTGACGGGGTGGCCGACGAGACGATGTCGGCCACCCTTGCCGCGGCGTCGGGATCGAGTTCCACTTCGCCGCCCACACGCTCGGCGCAGGCGGCCGCGGTGGCTTCACTTCGGCTCCAGACCAGCACGCGTTCGATGGGGCGGACGTGTCGGATGGCCGCTACCTGATCGGCGGCCATGGCCCCGCCACCGAACATGGTGAGCACCGACGCGTCGGCGGGTGCGAGAAGGTCGGTGAGCAGTCCGGGGGCTGCGGCGGTGCGAATCGACGTGAGTGTAGGGCCGTCGACGAGCCCCAGCGGATGGCCGTCGGGCCCGAACACCACCACCACGCCGGCCGGGTCGCCCGGAACGGTCGACACCACCTTCACACCGGTGTTGGCCCCGACCCGACCCGGCATGAACAACGACACGCCGAGCCTGGTACGGACCGTGCTCTCGCTGTCGTCCGCGAACGCGGTGCGCATGGCCTCGATCGCATCCGGCATCGGCAGGGCGACTCGTAGGGCGGCGGCGTCGAGGTATCGCATTTCTGCAACCTACCCGTCGCTGGTCCCGGGGTCAGCCGCGCCGTTCGAAGCTCAGGGCGAGGTCTCCGTTGCCGGAGACCTCGACCCACGCCGCGTTGCTCAAGCGGGCGAACGTGGGCGGGTCGACGATCATCACGGGAATCGTGGTTTCGTAGAGCTCGTTGGCCACCACCGCGCCGATCACGATTATTTCGTCGATCTCGAAAAGCAGGATGGCGGCCGGCGCGGTACCGAGCCGGATGGCCTCGACCAGAACCGAACTGGCCGAACTCGACCCGCGGCCGGCCCGCATCACCAGGATTCTGCCGGCCACGCTCCGGCCGCACTGGGGGTGGCGATGGTCGACTATCAGGCCGGTTTCGGCGTCGAGCCCGCCCCAGAAGCTGAGCGGTTCGTCGAGCACCAACACCGGGCCCGCAGCCGCGGCCGGGATCAGGATTTGCTCGGCTCGGTGGTGCTCGATCTCAGGCATCGGCCCACATTGATTCGTCGCGGGTCAACCGACCGGACACCGCCGTGGCCACGCACTCCCCGAGGTCCGCGAACACGACGTCGACACCGATGTTGCCGGGGGCGTAGTACGCCCATTTCGCCGAGTCGGTCATGACCGCCCCATCGACGTCGGCCAAGAGTGGGCTGATGTAGGTACAGGTATCGGTGATGATCCGCACCCCGGCGTCGCCCAGCCGGTCGGCCCAGCCCCGCAGCGCTACCTCGGTGAGCACGTAGCGGCCGGTCGACACGAGGAACTGCACCCCGGAAGCGACCCGTTGTGAGCCGATCAGATCCACCAAACGGGCAAATTCGCCGACCGAGTAGTGGGGCGTGCCCACACAGATCGCTCCGACCCGGTCGGTGTCGGTTGCCGTCGTGAGTTGATCGCGCGCCCCACGAAGCTCGGCCGGTGTGACCAGGATTGTCTCCGTCGCATCCCGGCCCCCCAACGCGGCGTCGAGAGTGGGGGCCTCCGGCGTGCTGCCCACGGCATGGAACATCGCCACCGACCCCGATGATGCGGCCGCCGCTCCGATGGCCTTCAGCCGGTCCTCGCTCAGACCGTCCGCCAACCCGTCGATCACCGGAATCCGATTGCCGGTACGTCCCCCGATCAGATGGCCGAGGACCGGGAACAGCACATCGGCGTCGCGCAGACGGTCGGACACGCCGTGGAGGCGGAACACCGCCTCGCCCCGGCGGTTGTCGTCGAGATGCAGGCCCGCCGCGGGGGCCCGGCCGGTGATGGCCGCGCAGATGTCGATGAAGTCTCCGTAGCGGTCGGTGCGGGCACCGAGCACGGAGTTGGCGAACACGATGGCGTTGGACTCGGCCCAGGCGACGTGTTCGCCGAACCCCGGACGTTGTTCGAGTTGGTAGGGGGCACACGTCCACGTGGGAAGACATCCCATCTCCTCGTAGCGTTCCGTGAGCCGGCGAGCCAGGCGAGCGGTTTCAGGATCACCCCGGTAGAGGTCGGGGTGGCGCAGGTCGAGCGACGCCACGTTGAGGGTCGTGGGCACCCTTACCGCCGCCCCGGCATCGACGAGTCGTTCGGCAAAATCGAGGCCGGAGCGCCCGTGGTAGAGGCACGAGTCGATGTGCGCCCCAGTTATGTCGAGCAACCTGTGGGCCCCGATCGCCTCGGCCACCTGCACGATCACGCGTGTGGCGAGCCGGTACGCCGGGCCGAGTTCGCCGGCGAGCGCGGCCCGGTCGGAGTCGTCGAGAACGAGGGTCACCGGGCGAACCGTAGTATGAGCAGCCGTGGACCAGAGAGGCGACGAAGCCAAGCTCCGGCAAATCGCCGATGAGCTCACCGACCGGCTGACGGAGGCCCTGCCTTCGTGGTTGGAGGACATCGCCCTCCAGCGGGTGGAGGAAGGCGGTCTGCCGGTCGACGAGACGCTGCGCCGGCGGATCGGCGACTGTGCCCGAGTGGTGTGCGAGGAGCTGAGCCCACGGGTTCGCTCGGTGATCACCGCCGATGTCGACCTCGCGGCCGGCAGCCCTCTCGCCGTGTTGCGCGACGGCCTCGGACCCATGGACGTGTTGCTCGACGAACTCGGTCTGCCGGCACCGGCTCGGGACCGGATGGCAACCGAGATTTTCCCCGGCGACACCTACGACCTGGGACCGGCGTCGTTCGCCGATATCCACCGTGATCTCCGTGACGTCGGCATCGCCTGGGGAGCGGCTCGGGCCCATGTCCACCGGCAGAGACACGGCGAGGGCGGCGTTGCTGCGGCCGGGGCCGTGCCGGGACGACCCCCGTTCGACCGGGTTCTCGCCTCCGTCGTCGACGTTGAGGGCTGGATGACCGACGACCAGGCCCGTCTTCTCTACGACCGTGCCGCCGAACTCGAGCCCGGTGGACGCATGGTCGAGATCGGAAGCTTCCGGGGCCGATCGATCATCGTTGTGGCCCGGGCCGCCGATGCCGGGGTGGAGATCGTGGCGATCGATCCCCATGGTGGCGGCGACCGTGGCCCCCGCGAGATAGCCCCCGATGGGACAAGAGGTGACGAGGACCATGCGGTGTTCATGGGCAACCTCGTCGACGCCGGGGTGATCGACCGGGTCAGCCACGTTCGAAAGATGTCCGACGATGCCCACGGTGACGTGGCCGGCGGCGTCGACATGCTCTACATCGACGGGGCCCACCGGTTCGGTCCGGCGCGTGCCGACATCGTCGCGTGGGGAAACCGGGTTCGCCCCGGTGGCACCATGCTGATCCACGACTCGTTCAGTTCGATCGGGGTCACGCTCGCCCTCGTCACCACCACTTTCTTCGGTCGAAGTTGGCGATACGTCGGTCGGGCCCGGTCGATGGCCGAATTCCGCCGCGCCGAACTCGACCCGAAGGCCCGGATCGTGAACGGGCTGCGTCAGGTCGGTCAGGTTCCGTGGTTTGTCCGAAATGTGATCATCAAGGTGCTCATCACACTGAAGCTCACCCCGCTCACGCGGGTTCTCGGGCACCGCGGATCGGACTGGCCCTACTGACCCCAATCAATCGGTGACCACCTGGTCGGGTCACGAAACAGACGGGTCAGCCGGCGGAAACATCCCGGAAACAAGCGGTACCTAATCTGCGTCCGTTCGTACGGGGTCGTGGAACGCGGCGGCCGGGAGGGAGTGGATCGATGGCATCGGGAGACGTCGCGTGGATGCTCGTGGCCACCGCTCTGGTGGTCTTCATGGTCCCGGGCCTGGCCCTGTTCTACGGGGGTATGACCAGGTCGAAGAATGTCCTGAACATGGTGATGATGAACCTCTACTGTGCCGGCGCGGTCACGATGTCATGGGTCATCGTTGGCTACAGCATCGGCAATGTCGGGGACCGCGGGTTCGTCGGCTCACTCGACGCCGTCGGGCTCCGTGGCATCAAGTCGACCCAGGACATCATCAATGTCGCTTTCTTCATGGCGTTCGCGGTGATCACCCCGGCCCTGATCTCGGGTGCGGTCGCCGACCGCATGAAGTTCTCGGCCTGGGTCGTGTTCGTGCCGGTCTGGTCGCTGCTCGTCTACTCCCCGATCACGTTCTGGGTCTACTCGGGTTGGATGGAGAAGTGGGGGGTCCTCGACTTCGCGGGAGGTACAGCCATCCACATCAACGCCGGTGTCGCCTCCCTCGCGTTGGTGATCGTGCTCGGAAAACGTCTCGGGTGGCCACGTGAGGCCATGCCACCGCACAACACCGTTCTCGTGGTGATCGGCGCGGGGATCCTCTGGTTCGGCTGGTTCGGATTCAACGCCGGTTCGGCCGGAGCCGCCAACGAGCAGGCGGCCCGGGCCCTCCTCAACACGTTCATCGCGGGTGGGGCGGGGATGCTCGGCTGGTTGGCCATCGAGAAGTACCGCGACGGCCACCCCACCACCCTCGGTGCGGCCTCCGGCGTGGTCGCCGCTCTGGTGGCCATCACGCCGGCCGCCGGCTACGTCGGCGGGCTGGCTCCGATCGTGTTCGGGGTCGCGGCCGGGGTGCTCTGCTATCTCGCCATCCAACTCAAGCACCGCTTGCGCTACGACGACAGTCTCGACGTGGTGGGCATTCACATGGTGGGTGGCATCATCGGCGGCTTGCTGCTCGGTCTGCTCGCCGACACCAACACCTTCTCGGCCGCGTTCGGGGCCGACTTCAAGCAGGGGGCCCTCATGGGTGGTGGATGGGGCGGTGGGGCCCTCATATGGGATCAGAGCGTCTCGATCGGCACGGTGCTGATCTACTCCTTCAGCGTCACGTTCGCGATTGCCAAGGTCCTCGACGCCACCATCGGCATCAGGGTTGACGCCGACGACGAGCGGATCGGGCTCGACCAGACCCAGCACGCGGAGTCGGCATACGTAGAGTGACGTCATGACTGCCGGTCCGGCCACCGCGCCGCTGCTCGACGATCCGTCGCTCGTGGGCACGGGACTCTCGGCCGCGTGGACGGCCGCGGTCGACGAGTGGCTGAGCGCGATCGTTGCCGGGGCCGACGAGGTCGAGGGTGTCGCCCTCGCCGCGGTGGGTGGATACGGCCGCGGCGAACTGAGCCCGTGCAGCGACCTCGACCTCCTGCTCATTCACAACGGATCCGGCGCGGTGGCCGAGGTGGCCGAACGTGTCTGGTATCCGGTCTGGGATTCCGGGATGAAACTCGGACACGCGGTGCGCACCATCGACGAGGCACTCGATCTGGCAGCCTCCGATCTCAACACGGCCACCTCGTTGCTCGACATGCGATGGCTGGGCGGTGATCACCGAATACTGGCCGAACTGGCGGAAAGAGCCGAACGGCAGTGGGTCGACCGTGCCGACCTGATGTTGCCGATGATCGCCGAGTCGGCCCGCGAACGCCACGCCCGGTTCGGCGAGGTCGCGTTCCTGCTCGAACCAGATCTCAAGGTCTCGCGTGGTGGCCTACGCGACGTCCACTCACTGAGGTGGATGCATCGTGCCGATCCTTCGCTGCTCGCGGCCAGCGAGAGCGCGGGTCTGACCGGTCCCCACCACACCCTGCTCGCCGCTCGCGTCGAACTGCACCGTCGTGTGGGCCGGCCCAACGACGTGCTTCTGTTGCAGGAGCAGGATGAGGTCGCCCCGGCGCTCGGCTACCGCGACGCAGATGAACTGATGGCCGATGTCGCCGCGGCCGGCCGGTCCGTTGCGTGGATCGAGGACGCCGTACTGCACCGAGTCCACGTCCGCGGCGGTCGCCGCCGATTCCGCAGCAAGCCGGTCAGGTACGGGCACGGTATCGAGGTCCTCGACGACACGCTCAATCTGACCGACGACGCCGAGATCGCCAACGATCCGGTGCTGCCCCTGCGGGTCGCCCTGGTGGCCGCCCGTCAGGACGCCTTCGTGAGGCGCGACGTGCTTGACCGTCTGGCCGATCAGAGCCCCACCCTCCCTGATCCGTGGCCCGACGAGGCACGCGAGGTGTTCGTCGACCTGTTGCTCACGGGTGGCGACGCCATTCGTGTGCTCGAGGCTCTCGATCAGGTCGACCTGATCACCCGGATATTTCCTGAATGGGCCCCCAATCGCAGTCGTCCTCAGCGCAACGCCTATCACCGGTTCACCGTCGACCGACACCTGTTCGAGACCGCCGCGGAGGCCGCGACCATCGCCGACCGGGTCGAACGCCCCGATCTGCTGGTGCTCGGCGCGTTGTTCCACGACATCGGCAAGGGCTATCCGGGCGACCACAGCATCGTCGGCACCGAGTTGGTCCGGCGTATCGGCCGGCGCATGGGCTACCCGCCCTCCGACATCGAGGTTCTGGCATCGCTCGTGCGGCATCACCTGCTGCTGCCCGACGTGGCGTCGCGCCGTGATGTCCACGATCCGGGCACCATCAGGTTCGTGGTCGAACAGGCCGGTTCGATCACCGCGATCGAACTGCTCGCCGCCCTCACCGAAGCCGACTCGATCGCCACCGGTCCGGCGGCCTGGGGATCGTGGAAGTCGGAGTTGGTTCAGGAGCTGGCCCACCGCAGCTGCCGGTTTCTGCGTGAGGGCGACCCCGGCGAGCCGGCAGAGATCTTTCCCACCGAACGGCATCTCGAACTCCTCGCCGCCGGCAGGGTCGTGGTTTCGGTCGACGGCCACGAACTCACCACCGTCACCTTCGACCGACCGGGAATGTTCGCTCGCGTGTCGGGCGCGTTGGCCCTCAATGGCGTCGAGATCCTCGGGGGCAACGTTCATACTGCCGACGGCATGGCGATACAGGTGATGCGCCTCGGCGGCGGTGTCGGCCTCGAGGAACGGCCGGAGCGCATGATCCGCGATGTCGAGGCGGCGCTGGCCGGCCGGATCGCCCTGCGGGCCAGGTTGCTGCAGCGAGCCCGAACCTACCGTTTCCAGCGGATCACCACCGCCCGTCCGGCGGTCCCGTTGGTCGTGTTTGACAACGAGACATCCACCGTCGCCACCGTCGTCGAGGTCCGCGCCCCCGATTCGATCGGCCTGCTCTACCGGGTGACGCGTGCCTTGGCCGACCTCGATCTCGACATCCGGCGCGCCAAGGTCCAGACTCTGGGCGACGACGTGGTCGACACCTTCTACGTCAGCCCACCCGAGGGCGGCAAGGTCCTCGACCGCGATTACCTGGCCGAAATCGAGCTTGCCGTCATGACCGCCATCGGTGCCGATGCCTAGGGTGCGGCTGTGACCAGCACGCCGGCCGATGAGAACAACCTGATCAGGTGGGCCGAGGCGCTGTCTGCCACCGCCCGCACTGGCCTGGGATTCACCCGGAGCCTCTACGAGCGCGAGCGTTTCGAGGAGATTCTCGCCATTGCCGCCGACATCCGATCCCACGTGTCGGGCGGGTTTCACCCCGACGAGCAGGTGGCTGCCTGGCTCGACACGGTCGGTGAGGGTGTGCTCGGCTATGTGACGCCGAAGGTCACCGTGGGTGCGGTGGTCGGCAACGAGGACGACGAGATGCTGCTGGTGAAGCGAGCCGACTCCGGGGTGTGGCTCTTTCCCACCGGCTGGGCCGACGTCGGTTACTCCCCGTCCGAGGTGGTGATCAAGGAGGTCGCCGAGGAGACCGGAATCGAGTGCGAGGTCATCAGGCTCATCGCCGTGGTCGACGGCATACGACGGGGATTCACCCGGATACCGTTGGTGTCGCTGGTTTTCCACTGTCGAATGACCGGCGGGAGTCTCCGACCGCATCCGCTCGAATGCGCCGACGTGGGGTTCTTCGCCGAGCACGACCTGCCCGATCCGGTCGCCGGTGCCGACTCTTGGGCCGAGAATGCTTTTCGCGCCATCCGCGGCGAGGATGTCGTGGTTGATTTCGACCCTCCACGCTCCCCGCCGTGGCGAGGCGAGCCCTGAAACCTCACGGAGACTTTGTGACCGCAACCATCGACCACGGCACCACCCGCGACGGGCTGCTCCAACTCCGCCGCCGTTGGCAGCCGTCGGTGCCCGCGCGTGCCGCGGTTCTCCTTCTCCATGGCATCGCCGAACACTCCGGGCGCTACGAGGCGGTCGGTGATCAACTGGCGGCGGCCGGCTTCGACGTGGTCGGGATCGATCTCCGAGGCTACGGGCGGACCGGCGGCCGACGGGGCCATGTCGACGACTGGGCGCAGTTCCTCGACGATGTCGAGGACCAACTCGCCCAGGTCCGATCCCTCGGAGTGCCCACCATCATGATCGGCCACTCGATGGGAGGCCTCATCGCACTCAGCTACTGTGTCGACGACCGCCCGCTTCCCGATCTGCTGGTGCTGTCGGGCCCGGCACTCGGGGCCGACCTCAGCCCTTGGCTCCGGTTCGCGGCTCCGATCCTCGGCCGGTTGTTCCCCCGGATGGAGATCAAGGAAGAAGGTGATCCGTCGATGCTCTCGACCGATCCGAAGGTGGGTGAGGTCTTCTATGCCGATCCTCTGAGAGTGCCCTACCCGACGGCCTCACTGGGTCGGGCATTGCTCGGCGCGATCGACTCGACGCGTGAGCGCATCGACCGACTCTCGACTCCGACTCTGGTCATGCACGGGGGCGAAGACCATCTGGTGCCCACGGAATCGAGCGAGATTCTCGAGGGGCTACCGGATGTGAAGCGAATCGTGTACCCGGGTCTCCGCCACGAGATCTTCAACGAGCCTTCGGGACACGAGGTGCTGGCCGAGGCCATCGCCTGGATCGACGGGCAACTCACCCGCCTCTGACCGACCGGTCGGCGCGCTTACTCGTTCTCGCGAAGAAACTTCTCAACCTCGGTCACGAGTTTGCGGGGATCATCGCCAAGTTCGGCCGGCTGCGACGGGCCCCGGTCATCCCAGGCCCGTTCGAGGCCGGCCACGTAGGCGGCGGTTTCGTCGTCCTCCGAGAGAAGTTCGTCGACCTGACGCTCGTAGTCGGCGGTCGCAAGTTCCAGGTCGGTGTCGGAAACCGAGGTTCCGACAACATCGCATACGCGGTGCACGAGCGAGAGCGCCGCTTTTGGCGACGGTGAGCCTGGCACGTAGGACGGAACCGCGGCCCAGAACGACGCGGTGGGTATGCCGGCGTCGCGGCAGAGAGTGGAGAGCACGCCGGTGATACCGGTGGGCCCCTCGTAGGTCGACGGCGACAGGTCGAGTGATTTCATGAGTACGGGATCATCTGTGGCGCCGTAGACCTCGACCGGGCGCGTGTGGGGGACATCGGCGAGTAGCGCTCCCAGCGTGAGCACACACCTGACTCCGAGCGTGTTGGTCACGGCGATGATCTCATCGCAGAACGTGTGCCAGCGGAGCTGGGGTTCGAGTCCGACCAGGATCACCACATCGTGTGAGGCCCCCGGCACCCGGGCCGCGCTGAAGAGGTTGTTGGGCCACGTGAGGCTGCGGTTGTGAAGTTCGTCGAGGGTCACCAGCGGCCGGGTGGAGCTGAAGTCGTAAAAGAGTTCCGATTCGATCTCGGCCAAGGGCCGGGCGTCCCAACGATCGACGAGATGGCGAAGCGCCATCGACGCGGCGTCACCGGCGTCGTTCCAGCCCTCGAACGCCGCGACCAGGATCGGATCGTCGAGCACCGGAACGGAGTCGAGCCAGTCGACATGGGTGGGCGGAACGGGGCGCGTCGACACGCGTGGAACGCTATCGCCGGGGCGGTGGTCAGCGGCTGCGGGTCACCCGGTAGGTACCGTCGGCGTTGCGACTCACGACCGCACTCTCCAGCTCGTTTCTGAGTCGGTCGGCTTCTTCGCGGTCGACCCCGTTGGCCACCACATACCCGCCCGCGCTCAGTTTCGATTCCACTGGTGTCTCCCTACTACCGACATCTCGATGGAGATGACCCGTCCGCTCGGTCATGCTATATGACAGAGTTGCCTTTGTCTGTAATCCAAACGACACAATTGTCCGGACGTTTGTCGTCGGGGCTCAGAGCGTGCAGCGGTAGACGTTGGTGGATCTGGGTTCGAACCCGATCTGCCGGTAGAGACGATTGGCTGCTTCACGTGACGGACGGGAGGTGAGGTCGACGGTGATGGCTCCTGCCGAGCGGGCGTGGTCGAGCGCGGCTTCGTTGAGCAAGCGCCCCACCCCCCGGCCGCGAGCGGCCGAGTCGACGATCACGTCCTCGATCCAGGCCCGCATCCCGGTCGGGATGCAGAAAATGGCGAGGGTCAGAGTGCCGATGATCCCCGTCTCGTCGGAAGCGATCAGCACTGTCGAGGCCTCGCTGTCGATGATCCGACGAAGCATCTCTGCCGATGGCGGCGGGTTGGAACTCGACAGCTGGGGAACCAGACGCCGGAACGCCGCCACGAGATCGTCGTTCACCTCGGATGCGATGCTGATCTCGACCATGGTGCGCTCCTCAATCGACCGGTGTGCACCGAGGCTAGTTATCGGCGGCGGGTGGCATCGACCAAGGGGCCTCGGCCAGATACTCGCTCAGAGGTATCCGATGATCGTGTCGGTAGCCGACCGGCAGCCACAGATCGCCGGCCGCGCTCACGTAGTGGATCTCCCACGACTGGGCGGCCCGGAACGCCACCGGATCGGCCGCGAACAGCCGGGCGTAGGTGGTGACGGTGTCGACGTAGGCCGCGGAGTTGTTGTAGCCGCGTACCGCCTTGGCCATGTTGTCGGGACCACCGCGGCGAACCAGATAGCGGGCCGCAGCCGGAATCGCGTCCCGGGGGTCGTCGATGGACCCGGTGCCGACCTCGGCCCACGTGGCGGGCATGAACTGCATCGGACCCTGTGCTCCGGCGCTCGACAGGCCGACGATGCGGCCGAATCCGGTCTCCACCATGTTGATCGCGGCGAGGTAGGTCCAGTCGATTCCGGTTTCGTCGGACGCGCGACGGTAGATGTCGAGCAGCTTGTCGGCCGACAGTGGCTCGATGATCGCCCAGGCCGGCATGGTGTCGGGCGGCTCGGCGTTGGAGATTCCGCCGACCGATATTCGGGCGTCGATCTCGAGTGAGACGGTGTCGACGAGATCATCGGGAACCACGGCGAGGATCGGCGCCTTCCAGTCGGGATTTCGTCCGATGGTCCGGTAGATCACCTGCTGCTCGTGGGCGAGATCGGCGAACTTGGGTTCGGCTGGGTCGGTCGAACGCAGTAGTCGCTCGACTTCGACCAGCCTGACGGCAACCGCCGCGGGGTTCTCGGCAACGGTCGGGTAGGTGCGTCCGTCGGGTGATGGCACAACCGCGGGGACGAGACGCGAAACCTGACCCGATAGCGACAGCATGAGGACCTCCCCATCGCGATCGACGCCGAACGAGACGAGTTGTCCGCCGGGAATGGCGACGTCGAGATCGGTGAACACCAACTTCCCACCGGAGATCGACAGTGCCCACAGTTTGGAGGTGCAGAAGTCGCCGAACAGGTAGGCACCGGCGAGATCCGGAATTCTCGTGCCGCGGTAGACCACCCCGCCGGTGATGCTGCAACCGCCGGGGTCGCCACTGTGGGTGTACTCGAACACGGGATCGACGAACTCCGCCGAGTTGTTGCCCTGGAACGGGTGCAAGCCCTCGCGGTGATTCCAACCGAGATTCGCGCCGAGTCCCGAACCGTCGGCCGCGACGAGCAGGTCGACCTCTTCGTACTTGTCCTGGCCGACATCGCCGATCCACAGGTCGTCGGTGACCGGATCGAACGCGAACCGCCAAGGGTTTCGTACGCCCGTCAGGTAGATCTCGGCGCGACCATCGGTCCCGTCGGCGAACGGATTGCCGGCGGGAATCGAGTAGGGGGTGTCCGATCCCGGTGTCGGGTCGATTCGGATGATCGACCCGAGCAGGGTTGAAGGGTCCTGGCCTGCTCCGCTCGGGTCACCGCTGCCACCACCGTCGCCGAAACCCACGTAGAGGTAACCGTCGGGGCCGATCACCATCCCTCCGCCGTTGTGATTGGTGAACGGCTGCTTCTGCGTGAGGAGCGGGCGACGCGCCCCTGGTCGACCGGCCGGGTCGAGTGGATACGCGTCAATCTGCGACTCGCCGGTCGTGTCGGTGTAGTCGACGTAGAGGTTGCCGGAGTCGACGGCGATCGAAAGCAGGCCTTGCTCCCCGGTGGCGATCGTGAGCCCGGAGATGTCGAGGACGGTGTCGCCGATCGCCCCGGTCGCCGGATCGAACACCACCACGCGGCCGCCGCGTTGTGCCAACCACAGCTCGCCGCCGGGAGCAATCGCGGTGGATATCGGTTCGGCGACCTCGGCGACCACCACGGCGGCAACGTTGGCCTCGGTGGGGTCTCCCGTCGTGTCCGGGGGCATCTCCGGCGGCTGGGCCCGGCCCCCGGCCGATCCGGGTGCGATCGTCTCGATGGCGCGCGTCGTGGCCACCGTCGGGCCTATCGCCGGCGAGTCAGCGGAGCATGCCGAGGCGAATATTGCCGATACGACCAGGATCGCAGCAGGCCTCAGCCTCACGTCCGGGCCCGGCGGATGAGACCCTCCTGCATCACCGACGCGACCAGGCGGCCATCGCGGGTGAACACCCGACCCGAGGCCAGGCCGCGGCCGTTGGTGGCCGCCGGGGTGCGCTGGTCGTAGAGGAGCCATTCGTCGGCCCGGAACGGGCCGTGGAACCACATGGCGTGGTCGAGGCTGGCCATGAGGAGCGATCCGTCCATGTAGCCGGTGCCGTGAGGGAGCAGAGTCGTGTCGAGCAGGGTCATGTCGGAGGCGTAGGTCAGCAGGCAGGTGTGGAGCACCGGGTCGTCGGGAAGTTCGCCGTCGGTGCGAAACCAGACCTGCTGGACCGGGGGCAGGGGCTCGTCGCGATGAAAGGGGCTGGCGGTCACGTAGCGGAAATCGATCGGGTGGGGATGCTTCGCCCACTCGTCGCCCAGGCCGGCCTCGGCCCAATCGTCGGCTCGACTGATGAGGTCCTCGGGGCCGCAGACCTCCGGCATGTCGGCCAGGTGTTCGAAACCCTCCTCCTTGGTCTGGAACGAGGCGGCGAGGTTGAATATCGCCCGGCCATGTTGGATCGCCACCACACGACGGGTGGTGAATGATCTGCCGTCGCGAATGCGGTCGACCTCGTAGAGGACCGGTACCTTCGGGTCGCCGGGCCGCAGGAAGTAGGCGTGAAGTGAATGGACGGAACGCTCGGCCTCGACGGTTCGGGCCGCGGCCACGAGTGCCTGGCCGGCGACCTGTCCGCCGAAGATCCGCTGGCGGTCCTCGTCGGGCGACAATCCGCGAAAGATGTTGACCTCGATCGCTTCCAGATCGAGGAGACGGACCAGATCAGCGACGGCTTGTTGCATCGCGCCATGATGCCACCTCGGGACGGAGCCGGATGATCGACGTTTCAAGTGAGAGCCCTGCCGGCCGACAATCCGAGTGATGACGGTAGCATCTGGTCCCATGTCGAATTCGGCCCCATCGGCGTTGATCCGCGTACTCGAAGAGCACGGTGCGAAGCTGCTCCGCTATTGCGGCGTCTCCGCGGTCAACGTCCTCACGGGAATGTCGACCCTGGCCTTCGCCCATGCCGTGCTCGGCTGGTCGGCGGTGGTGTCGAGCATCAGCGCCTGGGCCGTTTCCACCGTTCCTGCCTACCTGCTGAGCCGATATTGGGTCTGGCAGCAGAGCGGGAGCCACAGCATGTCGGCTGAGATCATGCCGTTCTGGATTCTCGCTCTCGCCGGCCTGTCGTTCTCGACGTTGGTCGTGGCGATCGTCGCCAGAGTCACCGCCAGTACCCCGGTGATCCTGCTCGGCAACCTCGGCGCCTATGGCGTGGTCTGGGTGGTCAAGTACCTCGTGATCGACAATCTCATGTGGAGTCACGACGACCCCGATTCGGTGGTCGAAGCGGTCGAAGCTGCCTGAATGGACCCGACCCTTCGGGCCAGAGCCGAGGCGGCACGGGGCTTCATGCCGCCCGACGAGGGACTGGGGCTGTATCGGGCCGCGGCGGAACTTGAAGTCGAGGGTCCGATGCTCGAGGTCGGGAGCTATTGCGGCAAGTCATCGCTCTACCTGGGTGCCGCGGCCCGCGAATCGGGACGACTGTTGTTTGCTCTCGACCATCATCGGGGGTCCGAGGAGAACCAACCGGGCTGGCAATGGCACGAACCCGACCTCGTCGACCCTGAGACCGGCGGGATCGATACGCTCCCGACGTTTCGGCGCACCATTCATGATTCCGGGCTCGAGGGCACCGTCGTGGCACTGGTCGGTGACTCTCCGGCGATATCAGCGGCTTGGCAGACCCCGCTGTCCCTTCTGTTCATAGATGGCGGCCACGGATCCGAGCCTGCCCACCGAGACTATGAGGGTTGGGCGCCCAAGGTCGTCGTCGGGGGCCGTCTGCTCATACACGACGTGTTCGCCGACCCGGCCGACGGTGGCCGACCGCCGTTCGAGATATACATGCGTGCGATCGATTCGGGGGCCTTTGCCGAAATCGAAGCGGTTGGGTCGTTGCGGGTTCTCGAGCGGGCCACCACGGGCATCTGAGGGTCGTATGGGCCGTATGGACCGGTTGGCATCGGCGATGGTCCCCATTGCCGGGCCGATCGGCTCTATCTGGTCATGGACGACATGGCGTGGGTCGATCACGGTATTGAGTACGGCTCGCCGGGACACGTGCCGGTGCGCCATCCAGGGGAGGACCGCAATGACATGTGAGAAGCGAATCATGGCATCGGCGCCGGATTATGAATCGGCATGCCGCCTGGCACAGACCCTGCCCCGTCCGAGCATCATCCGGGACGACGAGGCAGGGACATGGCGGGTGATCAGGCTTCTGCCGGCCGCATGGATACCGAATGTCGAACACGGCAATCGTCGTCACTTCCCGGTCAGTGTCGACCGGTCGGCCTGATCAGGGCCGGTCGCGGGCCGGCTCGTCGGCCATATCGATGATCGCCGGCAGGAAATCGTGGTCGGCGAACAGGCCGGCCGCTGGGCTGGTGCCGTTGAGCGCCTCGGCGGCCAGGAGAACCGCCGCCGACGAGTAGGTCGAGCGCTCACCGGGCGGGAAGAGGTTGCGTTCCGGGTGCACCATGCCGGTGATGTACCGGCCGTCGGGTTCGCGCAGCTGTTGGGCGAGTACGAAGAGTTCGATGGCTCGTTCCGTGTCGCCGACTCCGAGGTAGGCGATCGCGCATTCGCATGTCTCGGCTCCGGTCACCCATGGCCGGTCGTTGACGCAGCGGATTCCCTCGCCCTCGTAGAGGAACGCGTCGAATCGGGAGTCGAGGTGGGAGCGGCCGGTGTCGCCGCTCAGCACGCCTCCCAGAACCGGGTAGTACCAGTCCATGGCCCAACGGCGTTTCGGGGAGAAGGCCTCGTCGCGATGGAAACGGATGGCGTGGGCGAGCCTGGCCACCGAAAGCTCCCAGTCGGGTCGCTCGTGTCCGAGTTCGATGGCGATGGCTATGGCGCAACGAATGCTGTGGGCTATCGACGACGAGCCGGTGAGAAGAGCGAATGGCCACGGTGTGCCGTTGGGATGGCGAGCCCAGAGGATCTCGCCGCGGGGCTGCTGGAGTTCGAGGACGAAATCGATGGCGCTCTCGACGACCGGCCACATCGTTTCGAGGAACCCGGCGTCCGAGGTGGTGAGGAAGTGGTGCCAGGTGCCGGCCGCGACGTAGGCGATCACGTTGGCGTCGAGCTTGTCCTGCTCGATGTCCTCGCCGATGTAGTACTGGTGCCACGAACCGTCGGGGCGCTGAACATCGGCGAGCCACTGGTATGCGGCCTCCGCTCCGGTGTGGTGCCCGCCGATATCGAGCGCCATGGCGGCCTCGACGTGGTTCCAGGGGTCGGCGTGGCCGCCCGTGAACCAAGGGATCATGCCGGATCGACTCTGGGTGGCGGCGATGGCGTCGGCGGTGGTGGTGATCTGCTCGGCCGTGAGCAGCCTGGTGATCTCAGGCGGCATGCGCACTCCCGGCCGGTTGGGAGAGGGGCTTGGTGGCGTAGACCACCAGCGACTTGCCGATCACGGGATTGAGGACCTTGTCGGCGGCCCGGGTGATGATCGGCTTCTCGACGATGTCCCATTCGAGGAACCGGTGGTAGGCCTTGACCAGGCGGTGATCGGCGATCTCACGGTTGGGTCCGACCGCGCATCGCAGCCACCAGTAGGGTGAATGGAGTGAGTGGGCGCGGTGGGAGTGGCCGGGAGCGAGGCCTGCGGCAGCCATCTTCGACCGCACTTCCTTCTCGGTGTAGATGCGCACATGACCTCCTTCGACCGCCGGCGCATGATAGTCGTCGCTGAGTTTCCAACATATTTTCTCGGGTAGCCACGCTGGAACGGTGACGGCGACGGTACCGCCGGGCCTGAGCAGGCGCATCAACTCGTCGTAGGCGGCGACATCATCGGGTATGTGCTCGAATACCTCGGACGCGATGATCCGGTCGAAGCTGGCGTTGTCGAATGGGAGCCGGGTGGCGTCGCCCTGCACGGGTGCGACGAGTTGTTTCGTGTCGAACATGCCGTCGGCGGCGAGCAGTTTCGAAGTGTCTCGGATATTGGCCAGTTCGGGCATCGCCATGTCGCACTGCACCACGGCGGCGCCACGAATCAACGCCTCGTAGGTGTGGCGACCGAACCCGCAGCCGAGATCGAGCAGGACATCGCCGGCGCGCAGCCCCAGACGGTCGTAGTCGACGGTGAGCATCAGCGGCCCTCGTTGTTCTCGAGGATGGCGTTGTACTGCTCGACGGTGCGCAGAGCGGTGTGGCGCCACGACCAGTGGTCGATAACCCGACGGCGACCGGCTTCACCGACCCGGGCCCGCGTTTCGGGATCGTCGAGCGCCTCGCGAATCGTGGCCGCCAGGGCGTCGCTGTCGCCCGGTTCGGTGAGAAAACAGGTCTCACCGTGAGTGCCGGCCACCTCGGGGAGTGCCCCACCGGTGGTGGCCACCAGCGGAACGCCGGCGCCCATGGCCTCGATGGCGGGGAGCGAGAAGCCCTCGTAGAGCGAAGGCACGACGGCGAGTTCGGCCTCGCTGTAGAGTTCGACGATGCGCTGGTCGGGTACTCCCGACACGAAGGTGACGCAGCCGTCGAGGCCCAGCTTGGTCATGGTGCGGCTGGCCTCGCTGTCGGGCTTGGGCGTACCGATGATCGTGAGCTGGATGTGTCGTTCGGTGCGGAGTTTGGCGATGGCTTCGAGCAGGAACCTGAGGCCTTTCATGGCCACGTCGGCACTGGCGGTGGTCACGAGATGTCCGGGGATGCGCTCGACACCGGGGACCGGCTTGAACAGGTCGGGGTCGACCCCGACCGGCACGACATGGAGACGATCGAGAGGCACTTTGTGGTCTCGGTGGATGTCGTGCTTGGACGACTCGGACACGGTCTGCACACGCGGCATGCGCTTGGCGACCTGGGTCTGCATCCTGGTGAACGCGTACCAGCGGCGCTTGCCGAAACGTTCCCAGTGCGAACGGGCGTGTTGGAGCTCGAGTCGACGGTCGACGGTGATCGGGTGGTGAATGGTTTCGAGAATCGGCCAACCCTCCTGGTGGAGCTTGAGAAGGCCCCATCCGAGGGTCTGGTTGTCGTGGATGATGTCGAACTCGTCGCGGCGGGTGCGGAGGTAGCGCCAAGCCCGCATGCTGAACGCCATCGGCTCCGAAAAGTTCCCCATGTCGAATGAGATGTGCTCGAGGGCGTCGGTCCAGTCCTTCCATTCCCAGAACCGGGGTTTGCGCATCGGGTGGGGTTCCGACCAGATGTCGAGGCTCGGAAGTTCGACGAGGTCCACGGAGTCGTCGAGGTTGGGGTAGGGGGGCCCGGCGATGACGGTGACGGAGTGTCCGAGATCGGTCAGCGCTTTCGAGAGGTGACGCACGTAGACACCCTGGCCGCCGACGTGGGGCTTGCCGCGGTAGGTGAGCAGGGCTATGCACAGTTTGCGCTGATCAGGCATGGACGACAAGGGTTCCCCCGCGATCTGTGAGACGTCAAATGATGCCGTGAGATGGGGCCAACGCCACCGGGCGTGACGTTCGTCTCACCGGCTGGCGCCGTCGCGGGTATGGCGCGAGCATGCGCCGATGCTCCGTGTCGCCGACCTGCTTCGCCCGGAGTTGACCGAATTGAATCGACTGGCGTCACGTGCCTCGTTCGAAGCGTTCGCATCGATCGGGGAGGCTCGTTGCGGCCGACCGAACCGCCGGCGGTCGAGCCTCGACGGGCTCTGGCGGTTTCTCCTGGTCGACTCACCGGCGTCGGCTCCCGCCGGCTGGACCGACCCGAGCCTCGACACCTCCGATTGGATCGACATCACCGTGCCGGGATGCTGGACCAGACAAGGGGTCGGCGATCTTCCCCACTACACCAACATCGTCATGCCATGGCCCGAACTCGACCCTCCGGCCACTCCGGTGGCCAACCCCACGGGTCTGTACCGCACGTCATTCGTCGTCCCCGACGATTGGGCGGGTCGCGATGTCGTCCTTCATCTCGGCGGGGCCGAAAGCATGGCTGTCGTGTGGTGCAACGGCCGATTCGTCGGCATGGGAAAGGACTCCCGTCTGCCTTCCGAGTTCGGTCTCACACCGTTTCTCCTGACCGAGGCAAACGCCCTTGCCGTGATGGTCGTGCGCTGGAGCGACGCCACCTGGATTGAGGACCAGGACCATTGGTGGCATGCCGGCCTCCATCGCAGCGTCCATCTCGAGTCCCGCGGTCGTGTCTGCCTCGCGGATCTCGATGTCGGGGCCGACCTCGACCCCGATACCGGCGACGGTCGACTGACCGTGGTGGCATGGGTATCGGGTCCTCGGCCGAGGGTCTCGGTGCGGTTGTCGATGGAGACCATCGAGGGTGAGGTGGTGGTGCCACCGACGACGGTGCCGGTCGCACGGATGATGTCCGGTGACCATCTGGAGCAGGTCCTGGCCGCCTACGACTTCGGTGGACAGCGGGCCGGTTTCGACGTTGCCGTGGCCGCTCCCGATCCTTGGAGCCCCGAGGATCCCGCCTGCTACGTCGTGATGGTCGAACTTGTCGATGTCGACGGCGATGTGATCGAGGCAACATCGGTCACCACCGGTTTTCGGCGGGTCGAGATTCGTGATCGAAGGCTGTTGATGAACGGGCGAGAAGTCGTCATCAACGGGGTCAATCGCCACGACCACGACCCGGTCACCGGTAAGACCCTCACCGTTGCCGACATGCGTGCCGATCTCGTGGCGATGAAGCGCCACAACATCAACGCGGTGCGAACCTCCCACTATCCCAACGATCACCGGTTCCTCGATCTCTGCGACGAGCTCGGGCTGTGGGTCATCGACGAAGCCAACGTGGAGTCGCACGCCCGGCTACGGTCGTTGTGCGACGACGAGGGCTATTACCACGCGATCGTCGATCGGGTGAGGCGCATGGTGTTGCGCGATCGCAACCATGCATGCGTGATCGGCTGGTCTCTCGGCAACGAGTCGGGCCACGGCCCGGCTCACGACGCGGCCGCGGCGTGGGTTCGCAGGGTCGACCCGTCGAGGTTCGTCCACTACGAGGGTGCGCTCGGGGCCAGGTTCTCGCTCGGCACGCCCGAGGCGACCTGTTGTGCACCGTCTTGCTCCGAGCGACTCGTCACCGATCTGGTGTGCCCGATGTACACGCCGATCGATGTGATCGTCGAGTGGGCCCAGTGGGCCGAGCGCACCCACCTCGACGACCGGCCGCTGATCCTGTGCGAGTACTCCCACGCCATGGGCAACTCCAACGGTTCCATCTCCGACTACCTCGACGCTTTCCATGCCCAGCCGGCGCTGGCGGGAGGGTTCGTCTGGGACTGGCGCGACCAGGGGTTGGCTGAAGTCGATTCCGAGGGCCGCTCCTACTGGGCTTACGGCGGCCATTTCGGAGATCAACCCAACGACGTCAATTTCTGCATCAACGGACTGGTCGGCCCTGATCTGGTGCCCCACCCCGGGCTCCGGGAACTGCAGTGGGCCTCGCGCCCGATCGTCGCCCGCTCCGCCGGGAAGGGGAAGGTCGAGCTCATCAGCCGGAGGATGTTCACTTCCAGCGCCGACCTGGTCCTGTCGTGGTCGGCGCGCATCGATGGTGTCGTCGTGGACACCGCCGAGATCGACTGCGTGCTCCAACCGGGCGAGTCTCGCGTGATCGATGTCGTACCGGCCGACTGGTGGCCGACCGGCCCGGAATGCCACCTCGACGTCACCGCCGTGACAGGCCGAGCTTCCGGCTGGTCCGATGCCGGTCACGTCGTGGCCTGGGACCAGATCCTGATCGACACACCCGGGTCGCCGTCGCCGTCATGGCCGTCGACCGGGTCGAGTGGCCACCAGGTCGAGGTTCGCGACAACGGCGACGGATCGTCCACCGCGGTGGTGGCCGACATCGAGGTCGATCTGATAGCCGGGGTCGGGCTCGGCGGGATCAGCATCGCCGGGTGCCGGGTCGTCGAGGGTGACGTGGCGGCGCGGCTCTGGCGGCCGCCCACCGACAACGACGGGGTGAGTCAGGGCTGGATGAGCCGGATCTCCGGAGTCAGACGCAATTGGGTGCAGTGGGGACTCGACTCACTGGAGTCGGTGGTCGACGAGACCTCGATTCACTTGGCCGGTGAGGTGATAGTGATCGATCTGGCCCGTCGTCTCGTGGGTACCGATCATCAGGCCTCACACCTCACCCGGATCGTGGTGACGGCCGACGGGGTGAGATTCAACGAGACGATCGAGATCCCCGACCAATGGAACGACCTCCCGAGGGTGGGGGTTGGGTTCGAGACGCCACCGGAACTCGACCGACTCGAGTGGATGGGACGCGGGCCCGACGAGACCTACCCCGACAGGTGCCAGGCAGCTGTGGTGGGCCGTTGGACGAGCAGGGTGGTCGGCCAGTACCACCCGTTCGTCTTCCCCCAGGAACACGGTAATCACGTCGACACCAGATGGTTCACCCTCACACGACCGGACGGGTCTGGGCTACGGGTTGATTCCGGCCGTCGCTTCCATTTTTCGGCACGTGTCCACCATGACATCGACATCACCGCCGCGACGACTATCGCCGAGTTGCGGTCACGGCCCATGATCGAGGTGCACGTCGACGATTCGGTACGAGGCCTGGGCACCGGCGCCTGCGGCCCCGACACGTTGCCTGCCCACCGGGTCGGCCCCGGCACCCACCAGTGGTCCTGGACCCTCGGACCGGCCGCGGCGGGCGGCTAGCGTCGCGGTGTGCGTGCACTCGTCCAGAGAGTTACCAGGGCGTCGGTCACGGTTGACGAAACGGTGGTCGGTGAAATCGGACCGGGTCTGCTGGCGTTGGTGGGAGTCACCCACGACGACACCGACGCCAAGGCCCAAAAGCTGGCCGAGAAGCTCTGGAACATCCGACTGTTCGATGACGCCGACGGTCTCCTCAACCTCTCGTTGGCCGACACCTCCGGTGAGATCCTCGTGGTCAGCCAGTTCACGCTCTACGGCGACACCAGTCGTGGTCGCCGACCCGGATGGTCGGCGGCGGCCCGTCCCGAAGCCGCACGGCCCATCATCGAAGCGGTGGTCGAGGAGCTTCGCGACCTGGGAGCCACGGTGGCCACCGGGCGGTTCCGGGCCGAGATGCGGGTGGAGCTCGTGAACGACGGACCGGTGACCGTCAGCGTCGAGATCTGAGCAGGATCCGGCGCAGGCGTTCGGTTTCGACGAGCGGCAACCATGCCCAGGCCATGACGGCGACACTGCTCAGCAGCGTCGGCCAGACCCCCCATCTCACGGCGAGGGTCAGGTCGTCGTGGAGGTCGATGGTCGCGTAGAGCACCCGTTGCTCGCTCACTGCGGTGCGGTCGACCACATCGCCGCCGGGGGTCACGATGGCCGAGAACCCCGTGGGTGCGGCCTGCAGGACCCACCGGTCGGTCTCGAGGGCCCGCAGCCGACTCGACGCGATCTGCTGGCTCTGCAGGATGGTGAGCCAGTAGCTCGATCCGTTGGTGGGATTGAGAAGCACTTGGCCGCCGTTGCCGATCGCGTCACGGGCGCGACTGGCGAAGAAGATCTCCCACGAGATCGAGACGCCAAGACGGCCCACGGCCGAATCGATCACCGCGGGGTTGTGGCCAGGTCGGGTGTCGCGCGACGGAAGCTCTCCGCTGAACGACTCGATCAACGACCGGAAGGGCACGAACTCGCCGAACGGCACCAACTTGACCTTGTCGTAGCGACCGGTGATCGTTCCGTCGGGTGAGGTGGCAATCGAGTAGTTGACGTTGGCCAAGCCGTCCGGCGTTCGTTCGAACCAGCCCGACTCCACGACCGCGTCGAGGTCGGCGGCGAGGTCGGCGAGGCGGTCGGCGGCTTCGGTGTGCCAGAGCAGAGGTTCGTTGCACAGCGAAGTCGTTACGCCGTCGGGCACCGGATTGACGACATTCTCGGGCCACACCACCAGATCGACCGGACGGTCGATCTGGTGGCTTGCCGCCATGTGACGCTCGAACACCGCCCGGTTTTCGCAGATGCCGGCCCTGGTGTTCTGCGGCCCACCGCCCTGCACGACGGCAACGTCGAGAGTGGCGACCGAAGGTGCGCCGTGCCACCACGACGACGGCTCCGCCGGCGAGCGCGGCCCTGTCACGTCGGACCAGGTCGGCCAGGGCCACCGCGGTCACCACGGTGATCATCACGAGAAACGGCGAGCCGAACAGTCTGGTGACCGGGGCGAGGGGCGAGCTGACCTCGGCCATGGCGAGGGTCGCCAGCGGGATTCCGCCGAACGGCCACGACCAACGGACCAGTTCGGCCAGCACGATTCCAGCCGGGAATACGGCCCTGCGGATGGGTCGTCTTGACGGCGTGGCCATGCCGGCCAAGGCGAAGAACATCGAGAACAGGATCACCGAGAACGGCCAGCCGACCGCGGTGAGATCGAACATCCACAAAGTGGCGGGTGCCGACCACGAGAGCCCGATGATCATCGATGTGACGAATCGGGTCTTCGGGGACGGGTCGTCGATGAGACGGAACCAGATGCCGAGTCCGATGATCGCCAACGGCCACCACCCCCAGGGAGGCATGGCGGCGGCGATGAGGAGACCGGCGAGAACCGACAGGGCGAAGCGTCTCACGGCGGGCGATGCTACGCCGTGGTCACGCCCGGGCGTCGGTCAGGTCCGGTCTTCGATCGGAAGGCCGTGACTCAGATGTTCCTTCCGCAGACCGGCCAGGGCTCGCGGCCGCGTTCGGACCAGAGGGCGCGGGTCATGGCGTCCTGCCACCACGGCTCGACGGTTGCGGGGTCGCGGTTGGCGAGGAACGGGAAGTGGCGGCCGGCCACGTCGTTCCAGGTGGTCTGGTCGAACTGGTAGGCGCCCCGGTAGATGCCGGACTGGTTCACGGCCTGGTAGTTGTCGGTCGATTCACACTGACGCAACCGGAATAGTTGATCGGCGGTGAGCACATCGCGGGTGGGTGCCGTGGTCTCCAGGTAAAGGTTGATCTGCGCTGGGGTGCAGGCGGAGGCGACGATCAAAATGGTGAGAGCGAGTGCGAGTACACGCAAGTGTCTACGCATGGAGATGCTGCCTCCTCGGACCGTGTCCGTGTCTGGCGTCCTGGGTCGATCGTTCCGGCGAAGCGCTGTTCGCTGGGCAGATGGGCAGGGTGATCGACCGATGCCTTGGTTCAGCGGCGACACTGTAACCAGCTTTCGCAACACAATCGCAATATTGCGACCGAATTCACATCGGCGGTATTCTCACGTCCGGGCGGCTTGGCGTCCCTGCCTCAGACACGACGGCAGGCCCAGGCCGCGGAACGCCGCGCCGGTCGCCTTCACCCCGGCGGTCCGGACCGTGATTTCGCCTTCGATCTCGGCCATGCGGTCGAGATGACCGGGAGCGAATTGGGGCAGAGCGTCCCGCCATTGGGTGACCCGGGCGATTGGGTCGCCGTCGAGTCCCATGGTGTCACCGAGTTCGGCGATCAGATCGGTGATGATCGCCCGGTGGCCGAGCGAGAGCCGGCGCGGCCCGCCGATACGCGGAGTACGGCGTGGGTGCCGTTGTCGCAGTGACTCCACTTCGATGACGACCACGACGCTCGAATAGACGATCTCGCGAAGCGTGGCGGCCGCCGGGCAGAACGGTTTGATCAGATCGGCGGTGACCGAAGCAGGTGTCGCGAGGACCACCCGGGAGGCGGCACAAGGTCCACCGGAGGTGTCGACCACCCAACCGCCGGCGTGGGGTCGGATCGATTTCACCACGGTGTCGGTGCGGATCGAGCGGCCGAGCCGGCGATGATCCCGCCGAGCAGGGGTCGATCAGGCGTTCGAAGACCTCGTCGCCGACGACTGGGCGAAACACGTCGCCAATGGTCGCGTCCCGAGTGAGAGCGGGACGCCTCGACTCGAATCCCCGGCGGAGGTCGTCGACCCCGGCCTCGGAGACGATTCCGGAGTCGGCCACCGCGTCGACGGCCGGGCGGCGTCGCCAGTTCGTCCCCGAGTCCGATCTCCACGCACAGGTCGACCATCTCGGGCCGGCGAGCGAGGAAGCCGTCGGCGGCCGAGTCCACGTCCAGGGGACCGACCGGGCCGCCGTCGATTTTCCCGCCGACCCGGGGCGACGCCTCCAGCAGCAGGAATTCCTGCCCGGTCTGCTGTAACTCGTGGGCCGCGGCCGGCCCGGTGATACCGCCCCCGACGATGGCGACGGGGTCGCTCACGCGGTCGGCCCGTCGGTTCGCCCCTCGGCGTGGACGCAGCGGGTGATCTCGGTGAGGATGTCGGGGTCGGACGTGGGGATCACACCGTGGCCGAGGTTGAAGACGTGCCCGGGATGACCGGCATTCTCGGCCAGCACGTCACGGGTGGCGGCGAGTGCGGCCGGAAGACCGGCCAACACCGCGGTCGGGTCGAGATTGCCCTGCAACGCCCGTCCCTGACCCACGCGGCGCCGGGCCTCTCGCAGCGGCACTCGCCAGTCGACTCCGACCACGTCCGCACCGGCCTCGCCGATCTGGCCGAGGAACTCGCCGGTGGTGACGCCGAAGTGGATACGGGGCACGCCGGTGGAGCCGATTGCCGAGAGCACCTTCTGCGAGTGGGGCAGCACATAGCGGCGGTACTGGGCCGGGCTGAGCGATCCGGCCCAGGAGTCGAACAGTTGAACGGCGGAGACGCCGGCGTCGATCTGCGACATCAGTGAGGCGACGGCCAGGTCGGCGAGCCGGTCCAGCAGGTCGTGCCACAGCATCTCGTCGGACAACATCAGTGCCTTGGCCACGGCGTGGTCCTTCGAGGGTCGCCCCTCGACGAGGTAGGACGCGACGGTGAACGGCGCTCCGGCGAAACCGATGAGCGGTACCTCGAGATCGGCGACGAGTTGCCTAACCGTCTGCACCACGTAGGGCGTGTCGGCCTCCGGGTCGAGCGGACGCAGGCGGCCCAGGTCGTCGCGGCGGCGGAACGGATGCTCAACCTCGGGGCCGATACCAGGGGTGACGGTGAGACCGAAGCCGACTGCGAATGCGGGGACGACGATGTCGGAGTAGAGGATCGCGGCGTCGACGCCGTAGCGCCTCACCGGCTGCAGGCTCAGCTCGGTGGACAGGTCGGGGTCTTGGATGGCATCGAGGATCGTGCCCCCCCCGCGGATGGCGCGGTATTCGGGCAGCGACCGGCCGGCCTGTCGCATGAACCAGACCGGCACACGGTCGTGGGGGAGACCGCGACAGGCCCGAATGAAGTCGGAGTCGTCGAATCGTCGCGGAGCACTCACCCGGCCACGCTAGCGATGGTCGCCGGCGTTCGGTCCGAGGCGGTGGCGGGGGTTACCGCGGACCGGTTGTACTGCGACCGGGGTGGGATTTGCCGTTCGGCTTGGGCTCTGGCCAGTGTTGGTGATGATCTCGGTGTTGGCGACGGCGTGTGCCGGGGTCGGCGCCGCAGATGTCACGGTGGCCGACGTGGCCGGGCGGGCCGCGCCGGTCGTCGCGTCGGCATCGACAATCACAACGTCCACCCCGCCCACGATCACCGTCGCCACGACGATGTCCACCACCACGGTCGCGCCGCCAAGCTCCACGACTGCTGCGAGCACCGCGGTCGATCCGGGAACCAGGGTGGTCGCCACCCACGAATGGGGCACACCGTTCGCCACCGCGATCGACGTGACGCTCTACTACCCGGCCACCCACGTCGAGCGAATCGGTTTCCACGAGGCCGGACGTGATGGCGCCCGCCAGATGGACCCGCTGCCCGATGCCACCAGACCCATTACCCTCGAATCCCGCAACCGGGGCACGGGCTCGCGCACTGCCGCCGACATCGTCATCGACCCGCACTCGGAGCTGAGATCGCCGGTCACCGGCACCGTGATCCGATCCGGCACCTACATTCTCTACTGCAAGTACACCGACGACTTCGTGGTGATCAATCCTGACGCTCACCCCGGCTGGGAAGTCAAGATGTTCCACTTCCAGGGCCTGACCGTTGCCCCGGGCGATCGGGTCGAGGCGGGAGTCACCGTGGTCGGCAACAATCCGGCGGTCCTGCCGTTCGAATCGCAGATCAACGAGTTCACCGCCAACCCCTCGTGGGACCACGTGCACATCGAGGTGATCGATCCGTCGATACCGAACCGGCCGCCGTCCGGAGGGGGCTGCTGAGGCGACAATTTGGCCGCCACCCACTGCAGGAGCGGGCCATCGGCGCTGGTACTGTCATCACGGTTCGACCAACGCTCGTATGTGGAGATACATCATGAACGACCCTGTTCGCGTAGCCGTCACCGGTGCAGCCGGCCAGATCGGTTACAGCCTTCTCTTCCGAATCGCCAGCGGCTCGATGCTCGGCCCCGATCAACCGGTGATCCTGCAACTTCTCGAGATCCCGCCCGCGATGAGTGCACTCGAAGGTGTGGTGATGGAACTCAACGACGGGGCCTTCCCACTGCTGGCCACGATCACCACTTCCGACGATCCCAACCGGGCCTTCGAAGGCGCCGACATCGCCCTGCTCGTCGGCTCCCGCCCCCGGTCCAAGGGCATGGAGCGCAAGGATCTGCTTGAGGCCAACGGTGCGATTTTCACCGTCCAGGGCAAGGCCCTCAACGACAATGCCGCCGATGACATCAAGATTCTGGTGGTGGGCAATCCGGCCAACACCAACTCCCTGATCGCTCGCGAAAATGCCCCCGACATCCCCGATGAGCGATTCACCGCCATGACCCGCCTCGATCACAATCGGGCCAAGGCCCAACTGGCCACCAAGCTTGGTGTGACCGTCAACGACATCACCAAGATGACGATCTGGGGCAACCACTCGGCCACCCAATACCCCGACCTGTTCCACTGTGAGGTCAACGGCCGCAATGCCGCCGCCCTGGTCGATGATCAGGACTGGATCGAGAACACGTTCATCCCCACCGTCCAGAAGCGTGGGGCCGCGATAATCGAGGCTCGTGGACTGTCGTCGGCTGCGTCGGCAGCGAGTGCCGCGGTCGACCACGTCCGCACTTGGGTCCGGGGCACCCCGGAAGGTGACTGGGTGTCGATGGTCGTCACCTCCGACGGCAGCTACGGCGTCACCGAGGGCCTGATGTCGTCGTTCCCGATCACCTGTTCCGACGGCCGGTACTTGATCGTGCCGGGCCTTGATATCGGCGATTTCTCCCGCCGCCGCATCGACGCCTCGGTCGCCGAACTCGAATCGGAGCGGGCCACCGTCTCCGGGCTCGGGCTGATCTGAGGTCGGACCGCCGGCTCGGGGTCGACTGATGCCGGAGCTACCCGAGATCGAGGCCCATGCCGAGAGACTCGACGCGTCCTGGAGCGGGGCGGTCCTGTCCGACTTTCGCGCTCTGCACATCAGCGCGCTCAAGACGTTTGATCCTCGACCCGATGCCGCGACCGGGCTTGCGGTGGCCGGCATCGGCCATCGCGGCAAGCATCTGCTGATCCGCATGGAGTCGGAGATGCCACTGACGTTCGTGGTGCATCTGATGCAGAGTGGGCGACTGCGGCCCGACCCGAACAAGGTGCGGCGCCCCCGCGGCGCAATGGCCCGCTGGGAGTTCGAGGACGGCGGTGCCCTGCTCCTCACCGAGGCCGGAACCGAACACCGCACCGGGGTGTGGCTGGTGGCCGGCGACCCCGGGGACAGCGAGCCGCTCATTGATCTCGGGCCCGATGCCGACACCATCACGCGCCATGAGCTGGCATCGATTCTGGGCGGTGGCTCGGAACGTCTCCACGGCTTTCTGCGCAACCAACGTCGCATTGCCGGCATCGGACGACTCTTGGCCAACGAGGTGCTCCATGGTGCCCGACTGTCCCCGTTCGCCACCACCGCCAAGTTGAGAGACGACGAGATCGACCGTCTCCACGAAGCGATCGGGCTCGCGCTCGAGCGTGGTCTCGATCACGAGCGTGGGCAGGCTGACCTGGGCCGATCAGCCGACAGACCCAGCGACGTTCACCACCGCGTCGGGCAGTCGTGTCCGGTGTGTGACGACACGGTCCGGTCGGTGAAGTACCGTCGCTACACCGTGGCCTATTGCCCGACCTGTCAGACCGGCGGCCGCAGACTGGCCGACAACACCACCAGCAGGTTTCTCAAGTAGTGGGCTCTCGGTTGGTACGGACACCTGTGTCGACGGCATCGGTGGGGTCCGGGTCGGCGAAATCCTCCGATTTCCGTACCGCCCACAGCGCGTCGCTGATCTCCTCGAGCACGGATCGCGCCTCGATGAGAGCGTTGATCCGGCCTGCGATCCGAAGTTTTCCCTCGAGAAAGGCGCGCTGGGCCGAGATCCGGCCGGTCGCGATGCCGATAGCCGTGTCGCGATCGGTGGTGAGAGTCATGTCGGGGTCGGCGGCCGGGCCGCGAACGGTGGTGGCCGAGCCGCCGGCTATCACCACGTGCCACCGCAACGGCGGGTCGCCCCCCACCGTCTGCTGTATCACGAGGCGCACGTCCGGGTCGGCTACGATCGCTGCGGTCACAGCGCCGAGTTGTCGCATCCAGTCGGCGGTAAGGGGTTCGACCATGGCGACAGGCTATGCCGAGGGCATCCGCGGCATTTCACGGCCCGACCGTGGGGCGACGCCGCGATCAGCGGGCGATGGCAAGCTGGCGTGATTGGGCCAGCAGAGTTCCGTCGGGCGCCCACACGAAGCCGTCTTCGTCGTTGAAACCACCGGCGAGGTGATTGGTGACGAATTCGGCGAACACGCTGTCGTCGGCGGTCATCGTCGGGTGGGGCAGATCGGCGCGGATGTGAACGGTGAGGTCGATGGTGGGCACCATCATCGGTGCGTCGACCCTTGGGAACGGCGCAGGCGGCAACGCGTCGGATATGGCCACGAGAGCGATGGTATCGAGCGGGCGTGGGTCGAGAGTACGGATCCAACCGGCGACCCGGGCGGTCCCACGGCCACTGAAGAACGGTGCGTCGTACTGAAGGTCGGTCATCCAATTGTCGGCGGCGGGAGGTAGTTCGGGGCGATCGTCGTTGCCGGCCCGGTTGGCCTCGGCCGGTAGCCCCATCGCCCACGAGTGAGGTGATTCGAGGGGCACGGAGAAGGCGGCCAACGCGGTGCACAGCAGCCGGTCGCCCTGTCGCATGGTGGCCGAAGCGCTGCTGACGGATCGGCCGGTGCGTTCGATCGTGACGTCGATCGTGGCGGTCTCGAAGCGCGGTCGGGCGAGAAAGTGGACGGTGAGCGATCGCAGGGTGCGGGTCGGGTCGGCTATCTCACAGCCGATGGCCCGGGCGATGATCGCCGCGACGTATCCGCCGTTGGGCCCATCCACGATGTTCCATCCCTCGAGCAGTTCGGTGGAGTAGACGCCGCCGCCCATCCCCAGGACGGCGGTGTCGCGGTCGAACCGGCTGGGATCGCCACTCGGGACGGAGTTCATCGGACGGCGGCCGTGGCGGGCGAGTTCTTCGATTCTGCGAAACGGGCGAACACCAGAACCGCCACGATCGCTCCGATGGCGAGAGCGGTCGGGGTGAACCACTGGCTCGAAGTCGGCCAGTCGAGGCCGGTGCCGGAAATGACCTGCGTCTGGTCCTTGCTGATGACCCCGACGCCGTTGGGCCACGGCCACAACACCCGCATGGACCCGACCATGACCCCGATCAGCGCAGCCATCACCGGCTCGAACGCACGCTCGAGAATCCAAGCCAGGAGACTTGAGAACAACGCCAGTCCGATGATTGCTCCGATGGCGACCAGGGCGGCGTCACCGAGGGCCCGGTTGTCGACCGTGCCGATCACCGCGGAGTACATGCCGAGCATGAGCAGGATGAACGATCCGGAGATACCCGGGAGGATCATGGCGCAGATGGCCAGGGCACCGGCACCGAAGAATGCGATCGGCGACGGGTTGGCGATCGGCCCGGACTGGTAGCCGAGGAGGAAGAACACCACGACGCCGACCGCGGCCAAGATCGCCATGTTGGCGATGCTGCGATCGTGGATGAGGCGGAAAGCGACGATCACGGATGCTGCTACCAGTCCGAAGAACAGGCCGGCCATGTTCTCGGGGTTGTCGCGAAGCTGGGTCTGGATGAGCGAAGCGAGGCTGACCACCGCGAGCAGGATGCCGACCAGCAACGGGACGATGAAGCCGTAGTCGATCGCCAGCAACTTCTCGCGGAACCCGTGGATGTCTCCCTTCAGAAGGGCGCCGAGTGCTCGTGCGCCGTCGCGGATCGTGTCGATCAGCCTCTCGTAGATACCGAGAACGAGGGCGACCGTGCCGCCTGATACACCCGGAACGACATCGGCCGAACCCATGGTGAAGCCGCGGATGACATGAGTAAGCGTCTTGGGGATCACGGGGGGTGAGGGTACCGTCGACCGCCGTGGCGAGCGCACAATCGGACTGGGAGAGGGGCTGCCTCGTCGAAGTCGACGACGTGTCGATCTGGGCCGATGTCCAGGGGCCCGACGATGGCCCGGCGGTGGTTCTGCTGGCCGGTGCCGACAGTCCCGGCTTCCGCTGGACCCCGGCGATCGTCGAACCCCTGGTGGCGGAGGGATACCGGGTCGTGCGGTTCGATCATCGCGACTGCGCCCGCTCCACTCGTCTGGGTACCGAGGCCGCCTACACCCTTGATGACCTGGCCGCCGACGCGCTGGGCTTGATGGACCATCTCGACATCGACTGTGCCCATCTGATCGGCCGCTCAATGGGGGGCATGATCGCCCAGGTGATGGCGCTCGACCATCCGGCTCGTGTCGTGTCGCTCACGCTCATCGGCACCACTCCGGGTGCAGGCGACGAGTGTCTCCCGGGTCCCGGTGCCGATTTCGTCGATCGCATGGTCGGCCGATTGTTCGACGGTCCACCCGCCGACAGCGCGGCCCGTCAGGACTGGATCGTCGATCTCCACCGTCTCTTGAGCGGGTCTCTCTACGCCTTCGACGAACGGGCGCACGTCGAGTTGGCCCGGGCGGAACTCGAAACCGGCTGGGCACCGGAGACCGGCCACGGTGTGGCTGTGCATTCGTCGGCATCCCGTCTCGATCGACTGAACTCGATCGCCGCTCCGGCACTGGTTGTGCACGGCACTGCCGACCCCGTGTACCCACCGGCCCACGGCCGAGCGCTCGCCGAGCGCATACCGGGCGCCGTACTGGTCGAGATCGAGGACCTGGGTCACGAATTCCCCGACGCACTCATGGCCGATCTCTGGCCGGTACTTCGTCTCCATCTGGCCGAGAGCAGGCGCTGGGCCGGTGGAGGTTGACGAGCGGCCGCGGGGCGCGGAACGAGGCGCTCCGGGGCTGGAGCGCCTCGCCCACGAAGGAAGGACCTCGGAAACCCCACGACCGGACCTGGGTCGACTCTCTTGGACGCTTCTCCCTGTGCCACTGGGCACATCGGGTGCGAGAAGTCCGTGGGAGCGGTCCCGATCCTTTGATGAGGCTGCCTGGGTTTTGCGCCCCAGAATCGACGTTCCCCGCTGGCCGGGTCGGTCCGTCGTCGGTGCGCCTTCAACCTCCCTTCATCACCGAGCCGGTCGGGAGTCGGGGCCTGTGCCTCGAGCGGGTGTTCCTGACCGACCCGTCATGTGTGATGAGTTGAGAATCGCGCCAAGACGACCCGAGGTCAAGTGGAACTTCGAAGCGTGGTCGTAATCAGCGAGAGGTTGAGGGACTCCGCCGGGACCCGGCGATCACCTGGCTTGACTGGCGAGGCTCCGGTTCTTGATCTTGGCCTTGATGTAGTCGCGGTTCATGAACGCGATGAAGTCGAGGGAGATCTCCTTGGGGCACGCCTCGTGGCATTCGCCGTGATTGGTACAGGTGCCGAAATACTCCTCCATGGTCTCGACCATGGCCTCCGTGCGCTTCCAGCGCTCGGGCTGGCCCTGGGGCAACACGTTGAGGTGGGCGAGCTTCGCAGCGGTGAACAGCTGGGCAGCCGAGTTGGGGCACGCCGCCACGCAGGCTCCACAGCCGATGCAGGCGGCGGCATCCATCGAGGCCTCGGCCACGTCCTTGGGGACCGGGATGTCGTTGGCATCGGGAGCGCTTCCGGTCGGGGCGGTGATGTAGCCACCGGCCTCGATGATGCGGTCGAGGGGCGAACGGTCGACCACGAGATCCTTGATCACCGGGAACGACCTGGCACGCCAAGGCTCGATGGTGATCTCATCGCCGTCCCGGAACTTTCGCATGTGGAGCTGGCAGGTGGCGGTGGCCTTCTCCGGACCGTGAGCCTGGCCGTTGATCACGACCCCGCAGGTGCCGCAGATTCCCTCTCGGCAGTCGTGGGGGAAGTTGACCGGCTCGATGTCGTCGCCGAGGAGCCTCTCGTTGACGGTGTCGAGCATCTCGAGGAATGACGCATCCCGGGAGATGTCGTCGGCTTCGATATCGAGGAACGCTCCGGGTGCATCCGGGCCGTCCTGACGCCAGATCCGAAGCTTGAGGTTGAGGTTGTTGCTCATTTGTAGCTCCGCTGGCTCAGCTTGATGTTCTCGAAGGTCAGGGGCTCCTTGTTGAGCTCCTGGGGGATGTCGGGTCCCTTCCATTCCCACGCCGCGACGTATGAGAAGTTCTCGTCGTCGCGTAGCGCCTCGCCCTCCTCGGTCTGGCTCTCAACCCGGAAATGAGCCCCGCAGGACTCCTCACGGTGGAGGGCGTCGCGCGCCGCGAGTTCGGCCAACTCCATGAAGTCGTCGACCCGGTTGACATTCTCCAGCGACTGGTTGAGACCGTCGGCCGTGCCGAGGACCTTGACGTCCTTGCGGAACTCGTCGCGGATGGCGGGGATCTCCGACAGGGCCCTCTCGAGGCCGGCCTTGTCGCGGGTCATGCCGCAGTAGTCCCAGAGAATCTTGCCGAGTTCGCGGTGGTAGTGGTCGGCCGACCTGGTGCCCTTGACCGCCAGCCAGTGACGGGTGCGGTCGTCGACTTCGGTGATGCCGTTGGTGAACACGGGATCGTCGGTGGGCACCGGTTTGGTGCCGAGTCTCGGTGCGAGGTAGTCGCCGATCGTGTAGGGGAGCACGAAGTAGCCGTCGGCGAGCCCCTGCATGAGTGCCGACGCGCCGAGGCGGTTGGCGCCGTGGTCGGAGAAATTGGCCTCGCCGATGGCGTAGAGGCCGGGCACGTTGGTCATGAGGTTGTAGTCGACCCAGAGTCCACCCATCCCGTAGTGGACGGCGGGATAGATGCGCATCGGTACGCGGTAGGGATCCTCGCCGGTGATCCGCTCGTACATGTCGAACAGGTTTCCGTAACGCTCCCGGACCGTCTCCACGCCTTCGTTGGCGAGGGTGTCCGAGAGGTCGAGGTAGACGCCATTCTTCAACGCCCCGACGCCGTGGCCCTCGTCGACCACGGTCTTGGCGTTTCGCGAGGCGACATCGCGGGGCACGAGATTCCCGAACGCCGGGTACTTGTCCTCGAGGTAGTAGTAACGCTCGGCCTCGGGAATGCCCCCCGCAGGCCTGGTCTCGTCGAGGTCACGAGGAACCCAGATACGGCCGTCGTTTCGAAGTGACTCCGACATCAGTGTGAGCTTCGACTGGAACTCGTCGCTGGCCGGAATGCACGTGGGGTGGATCTGGGTGTAGCACGGGTTGGCAAACGCCGCGCCCCGGCGGTGTGCTCGCCACGCCGCGGTGACGTTGGAATTCATGGCGTTGGTCGACAGGTAGTAGACGTTGCCGTAGCCGCCGCTGGCCAGGACCACGGCGTGACCGCTGTGGGCGCTCACCTGCCCGGTGAGCATGTCGCGCACCACCACACCGCACGCCTCGCCGTCCTTGGTGACGATGTCGAGCACGTCGGAGCGGTTGTAAAGGGTGACCTTGCCGGTGGCGATCTGGGCGGCCAGGGCCTGGTAGGCACCCAGAAGGAGTTGCTGGCCGGTCTGACCGCGGGCGTAGAAGGTGCGGCTCACCTGGGCACCACCGAACGACCGGTTGGCGAGGAGACCGCCGTATTCACGGGCGAACGGCACACCCTGCGCCGCGCACTGGTCGATGATCTCGACCGACACCTGCGAGAGTCGGTAGACGTTGGCCTCCCGGGAGCGGTAGTCGCCTCCCTTCACGGTGTCGTAGAAGAGGCGATGAATCGAGTCACCGTCGTTGCGATAGTTCTTGGCCGCATTGATGCCGCCCTGGGCGGCGATCGAGTGGGCTCGCCGAGGCGAGTCGTGGAAGGTGAAGACCTTGACGTTGTAGCCGAGCTCGGCCAGCGACGCGGCCGCGGACGCGCCGGCAAGACCGGTGCCGACCACGATGATGTCGTACTTGCGTTTGTTGGCCGGGTTGACCAGTTTGATCGAGAAGCGGTGGTTGTCCCATTTGTCGGCCAGCGGACCGGCCGGCACCTTCGAGTCGAGACTGATCATGAGCCGACCTCCAGGACGGTCGATGATGAGAGTGGGGCGAGAACATCCCCCGAGTTTGCGATGGGTGTGGTGCGGTTGTTCTCGTTGATCAGGCCGGTCTGGACCAGGATCGGGAAGCTGAGATTGCCGACGAGAATCAGGACGCTGAGGCCGGCGGCGAAGCCCCGACGGGCCCCGTTGTAGTGGGGATTGTTGACACCGAGGCTCTGAAACAGCGACCACGTCCCGTGATAAATGTGGACGGCGAGGGCCACGTTGGCGATGATGTAGATGATGGCCACCGGGATCGAACCCATCGACTCGGACACGTTGTGGTAGATGTCACCACGGACGTAGGTGCTGCCCAGCCACCAACCCCAGGTCAGGTCGGCGAGGTGGAAGAGCAGGAAGAGCAGGATGATCGGGCCGGTCCAGCGCATGGTGCGGCTGGCGTAGTTGGCGGCGATGTAGTTGCGCTTGCTCTGGTATCTCTCGTTGGACGCCTCACTCATGCGGCTGAGCGACCAGGCGCTGTGGATGTGGAGCACGAACAGGGCGGTGAGCCCGACGCGCAGTGTCCACAACAGGAAAGTGCGGGGAACGAGATTGCCACCCAGGTCACGCAGGGCCTCCCCGTAGTCGTTGACCGCGAGTGGACCCTGGTAGATGTGGAGGTTGCCGATCATGTGGACGACCACGAACCCGAGAAGGCCGATTCCGGTGAGGGCCATGATGTATTTCTTGCCCACCGCGGTCTGGTAGAGGTTGGCCGGCCACGGCAGCTCTTTGCCGCGCTTGCGCAGGGGCTTCACCCGTCCGCGTGAATCGGATCGCGAGATGGTTTGTGCCATGCCCGAACTTCCTTGTCGATTGTCGCTGGTCGGCGCAACCGTAGTGCCGCGCTCGGCGGATGGCCCAAGTCCGGGCTCCACGGGGTGTTCCGTGGTCAGATCAGCTGGGACAGGTAGAGGTTTTCGGCCACGATTCCAGCCGTCTCGAGGTTGAGCACGACTTCGAGACCGTCGGTGTCGGCGGTCGGCGAGTCCGGAACTTCGAACACGAACGTGCCGATGAGAGAGCAGTCGTCGGCCTCGACCGAACCGGTCCACTGTTGGCGTCGGATGACCCGTTGACCGATCGTGGCGGTGGCGGTGACCACCGCGTCGTCGATCGTGTCGTGGAGGTCCGACACGACGTGGATGGCGAGCTCGAATCGGTCACCGCGGCGGCTCATCACCGGAAGCGGATCCGACACCACGATCACCGGGCGGCACGCCTCGACAAGTGCGTTCCAAGCGGGTTTTTGACGGCGACCGTGGTCGAGGACCCCGAAACCACCTTCGGGGGAGGCGTCGGCGAGGTAGTGGTGGATGAAGCCACCGGTTGGTCGGAACTTGAGGCGACGGATCTGCTCGATCGTGGTACGCACGATGTTGGCTTGGGCCGCTTGGGTGAGGCGTGCCCAGTCTTCGCCGTTCCTGATGTGACGGGGTGGAACCAGATGTTGCAGCGACGCCGGGTCGGCACCTACGTGCACGGCGAGGCCCGGCCAGTCGATCGACGGCCATCCAACGCCCGTGAGCAGAGCGGCGGACGGGTCGACGGTGGCCGCCCCGAAGGCCGAGACGAACCGGCCCATCCTCGGGAATCGGGCGATCCATCCGGTGAGATCGGAGGCTCGGCCGCCGTTCCATCCGAACCAGAAGTCGCTGGAGGTGCCGTCGAGCTGCGGGAGATGCGGTGGTACGCCGGTGTGGGCGACGATCGGCCGTGATCCGTCGGTTCGTTCCAGCACGCGTTTGACGGAGCTGTCGAGTACGGCCCGATTCCAGGAAGGCATCTGCTGGCTGAGCACGGGTGGCGTGGCGAGGGGCTGATCGGGTCGGCGGTGAGGTTCGTCGTGGGCACACCAGATGGCCACGGATGGATGGTGGGCGAGGAGGTCGACGGCCTCGCGTGTCTGCCGGACGGCCTGCTTGCGAACGCTGCGGGCCATGAGTCCGCGCATGGGCATGTCCTGCCACACGAGGAGTCCGAGCTCGTCTGCCCGGTCGTAGAATTCGGGTCGGGCGATGTGGGTGTGGCACCTCACCAGGTCGAGGCCGGCGTCTCGCACCGCTTTGAGATCGGCCGCGATCATCCTTTCGTCGGCATCGCCCGGACGGGGTGCGCTGGGCAGCATCGAGATGCCCTTGATGAACATACGGGCGCCGTTGACCGAGAGTTTCCAGTCGTTCATCCGCACTGACCGGAAGCCGATCCGGCAACTCCGTCGGTCATGGCGCACACCGTCTGTGACGAGGCTGCAGGTGAGGTCGTGGAGCGGCTGCTCGCCGAGAGGGTGAGGCCACCAGAGCTGAGGGTCGGGCACGTCGAATGTCCACTCGACCCGATTCTCTCCGGCGGCGGCGGGATGCCGGAATTCGTGGTCGCGTCCGGCGACCTCGGTTCGGAGCACAACCTGACCCGACGCCGGTGTGTCGAACACACAGCGCATCGTGACCCTGGCACGGGTCGGGTTGGCGTCGACGCAGACCGCCCGGAAATGCCGGATGGAGGTGCAGCCGGTCTCTCGGATCGTCACCGGCCGCCAGATGCCGCCGGGATTCAGGAAGGCGGCACCGCTCAGCTCCGGATCGAGAAACGCGCCGAGCAGGTCGGTGCGGGCGTTGACGTCACCGAATCGGGGGCATGACACGTCGACGGCCAGGACGTGTTCGGTGCGGGAGCGCAACAGGTCGGTGATCTCGAAGGAGTGCGGGACGAAGTAGCCCTCGGTGTCGCCCACGTAGGCGCCGTCGAGCCAGACGTCGCCCTGCTGGCAGATGCCTGCGAAGTCGAGCCACGTGCGGCGGTCGTCCCCGGGTGCTTTGGCCTCGAAACGGAAGCGATGCAGGACCGCTCGTTCCTCGGCCAACTCGGGGACGTGCGCCCAGTGGCCGGGTACCTCGATCTCGCACCATGCGCGGTCGTCGAGTTGGGGTTCGTGGAATGTGCGACGTAGCTCGTCGTGGGTGGCGGCCGCCCTCCATGAGCCCGAGAGGTCCATTCGAGGCACGGTAGCCGGGCGGGGTAGCCTCGCCGTCATGTCGAAACCAGAGACTCTCGGTGCACTTCGTGACAGCGGGTGGGAATCGGTGCCGGTGCGCGACGAGATGCGTCGCAATGCCATTGCACGCATCCGTGCCGGCGAGCCGTTGTTCCCTCGTGTGCTGGGGTACGAGAACACGGTCGGTCCGCAGCTCGAGAATGCCCTGCTCGCCGGCCACGATGTGATCTTCCTGGGTGAGCGGGGCCAGGCCAAGACCCGCATGATTCGTGGCCTCACCGGCCTGCTCGACGAGTGGATGCCGATCATCGCCGGCTCCGAGATCAACGACGACCCCTACGCGCCGATCTCGCGTCATGCTCGGGATCTGATAGCCGAACTCGGCGACGGCACCGTTATCGACTGGGTCGGACGCGACGAACGCTACGGCGAGAAACTCGCGACCCCTGACACGTCGATCGCCGACCTGATCGGCGAGATTGATCCGATCAAGGTGGCCGAGGGCCGCTATCTGGCCGACGAGCTGGTGCTCCACTACGGGCTGGTTCCGCGTACCAACCGTGGCATCTTCGCCATCAACGAACTCCCTGATCTCGCCGAGCGCATCCAGGTTGGCCTGCTGAACGTGCTCGAGGAGCGTGACGTACAGATCCGTGGCCACAAGGTGAGGCTGCCTCTCGACGTGATGTTGGTGGCGTCGGCCAACCCCGAGGACTACACCAATCGCGGCCGCATCATCACGCCGCTCAAGGATCGTTTCGGTTCACAGATCCGTACCCACTATCCCCTCGACGTCGAAACCGAGATCGCCATCGTCGAGCAGGAGCGGGTGCATCCCGAGGCCGGGGACCTCGACGTGTTGGTGCCGTCGTTCATGACCGAGATCGTCGCCAACGTCACCTTTGCCGCGCGGGCCAGCGCCCACGTGTCGCAACGTTCCGGTGTGTCGGTGCGCTTGTCGATCGCCAACGAGGAGGTGATGGTGGCCAACGCCATGCGTCGCACCCTCCGGTCGGGTGGCTCTCACGTTGTGCCGCGCGTAGTCGACCTCGACGCCCTGCCGGCAGCCACGGCCGGAAAGGTCGAGATCGAAACACTCGACGAGGGTCGTGATGGTGAGATCCTCACCGATCTCGTTCATTCCGCGGTTTTGACCGTGTTCAAGCAGCGGGTTCCGCCCGAATCCCACCGGGCGGTGGTCGACGCATTCGAGAGCGATCTCGTGGTCGACAC